>NZ_JACJPC010000131.1:0-39767 GCF_014695875.1 Leptolyngbya sp. FACHB-541
TCAAGCAGTTTCGACGTATTGCAACACGCTATGAGAAACGAGCGGAGAACTATCTTGCCATGCTCACCATTGCTGCAATTCTCTTTTGGTTCTAGGTTTTAAAACACGCCCTAAGTCTTGCCCCATACATGATCTACAACAAATCAGCATTAAACCACCAAGATATAACCTTCTAACTGCTATCCCAACAGAGAACCTTGCAGGCTAACGTTTCTAGTCAACGGTTACCGAAATCTTTGCAACACCACAAGTCATTTCGGTTAATCCGCTGCACTAGGGTTGTTATGCATCTTTCTAGCTGACAATTTCAGCAAGGAAAATTATGCCATCCTCAACCCTTTTTTTGATTGAATTGAGTTGTTGGAAACTAAATGTGCCAGTAGAACCATGAGTACCGTCGTTAAACACGCGAAAGAGTTGAACAATATTTTCCATGTCTTGTTCAACGAACTCCTCAAGGGCATCTTCTAACATACCTTTTCGAGTTAGCAAGAATTTTAGTTTGGCTCTTCGCGTTGGTTTTCCCTGATCTGTCCTATCACAGCTTGGCATTAAGCTAACGACATCTGCATCTGGTGCTTTAAGCTCAAGTATTTGGCTAATAATTTCGCGTGCGCTTGTGCAAAAATGTCGTGCTGCATCAGGATTACGTGGATTAAGGGCATAAACCGCACCTTGCCATCGACTGTCGAGATCATCAGAGATTTTGCGTAGTTCGTCTACCAGCATTGCATCTTGATTGCTACTAGCTTCTTCTAAACTAGGCTCCGAACTAGACAGCAAATTGAGAACTTCTAAGCTGTTCGCAGTTTCCTTTTCAGAGAGATCGAGAACTCGATTGTATCTTGAGTCAAAATTTTGCGTCTCAGATCGCTGTTCTAAGCGTGTATAGGCCTCATACAAGGAACTGACAGAAGTACGATACACAACATACTGCGTTTTCTTGGTAGGTTGCCCACTCAATTTCGCTAACTCGCGTTTAATTCGCTGTCGATTTGCTCGGACACGAGAGTTATAGGTACGTACCTCTCGGTTGTACTCATCAACTGCTTGCTTGACCTGCTGGTTATAGCGTTTAACCTCTCGATTATATTTATCGATCGCTTGTTGAGTTTTACGCTGAGCTTGCTGCAACTTGCTTCGAAACTGGGACGCTGAAACTTTCCGCACCATAGAACTCCTAATCACGAGTTTACTGAGAAACTACCCAGCTACACTAGCACTGGCGCAACTATGAGCAAATTCTAGCTTTTTGACACTAGGGTATAGTACTTCTGTTTCTCATTGAAATAATTTGTAATAAATCGGATGCCAAAAGCTTGTATAGAGATATCTTCATCAACCAATGCGATGTTGTGACCCGAATGCATAACTATTGTTTAGACAGAAAGTTTCTGCCTAAGATCCTTCAAGGAGGTGGATAGGCAGAATGACACCTCAAACTAGGTGCTTAGCCCGAATCTCTCTGTATAAGACGTCGATTAAGCTAAATAGCCTGAATTTTTCCATATATCCTCATACCTTTAAACAAATTTCACGACACAACAATTCTCTGTAAGGGCGCATTGCGATGCGCCCCTACCTACACCTGCAATATCTTCAAATCAGATTGGGTCAGATGTGATTTGTGCTGAACAACCTCAGTACGTAACTGACCTTGTTGACCAATAGAGGCGATCGCACTCATCCGCAGCGCAACAATATTCATCAACTTTGTGCGATCGCCCCTCCCCTCTCTTCTCTTACTCTCCTTTTCTTCGATCGCGAGTTAAGATACTCATCACTTCACCAGAACTGGGAGCAGGTAATAAGGGACTCCATGCACTCACTTCAGCAAAGCCTCGATGATATAAGTCGTGAATTGTTTCGATTACACCATCACGAGAGCCGATAATGAGAACTCGTAAGCGATCGCGCTCAGGATTTTGAAGTGCAGAAACTTCTCTCTCAACGGTGGGTACGTTGGGAGATTCTAAAAAACATTGAGACATGAGTTGTGACTCCTTTAGGGTTTTTGAGGAAACCCCAAAAACCTAGCCACCCCGCACTAATTCACACGTTGCACAAACCCAGTGGGAGAAATAAAAGTGAGTTTAATTTCACTTTCATGTCCTAAAGGATAAGCAACGGCTTTTTTGACATGACAAGTCGGGGTGGCTAAGGGAGTGTTAAAATTCACCATTAGCCGCCAGACTGCTTAGACCAGTTTGGGGGTTAGTCGCTCACTGCTGCTCGTAACAGCTTTGAGCGGCGCTAGATTCTTGGGTTTAGCCGGGTTGCCGTAAGTAAAAAAGACAACCTTAACGTGAGAGCATATCTGAGCGGACGGTATTTAGTCAAGTTGATAAGTTATAAAGTTTTTGAGGGAGTGAAGTGGGCGATCGCCTTCCTCACCAGTATTTTTTCTAGAAAAGGTAAACAAAAACAGGTTTGCGAGTTTTAAATCAAGTTTTTGAGTTTTAGACCTGGTTTACGAATTTTGAATTAGGTTTTTGAGTTTTACAGCCATTCTCCAATAGGTAAGCCATAGCGTAGGGGCAGTTCGCGAACTGCCCTTACAGGGGTTTGTGGTTTATCCAAGTGAAAATGTCTGTAAATTAGGTTTTCAACTTCAGAATTAGGTTTTTGAGTTTTGAATCAAGTTTTTAAACTCAAAAAGCTTTAAGAGCAGTGCAAGGACAGGGCTGAAATACAATGGGTAAGTAACTCAGTTTAAGGCAGCAACCTTGGCAAGTAGCTGGTGGGAAATTCAGATTCTCTGTGATCCGGTTTTGGAAGATTTGGTGTTTTGGCGGCTGGAGGTGTTTGGCTGTCGGGGTACCTCCAGCGAGATTAAGGGGCATTCCTGCCTAATCAAGGCTTATCTGCCGCAAATGCAGGCGCAGTTGCTAGATTTGGCGGCTTTGTCGCTGCTGTTGCGACAGGATGCGCTGTGTGCCGAGTTGCCGATTCCTGCAATGCAGTGGCATTTGATTGAGGAGGAAGATTGGTCTAGCAGTTGGAAGGATCATTGGCAGCCTCAAGAGGTGGGCGATCGCCTGCTGATCAATCCTGCTTGGTTGCCCAATCCTGAGGCTAGCGATCGCAAGATTTTGCGGCTCGATCCGGGGGTTGCCTTTGGCACTGGGGCACACGCCACTACGCAGCTTTGCCTTGAGTCTTTAGAGATGCGTTTGGGTGAGCCAGGTAGTGCCGTGATTGCAGATATTGGCTGCGGCTCTGGCATTCTCTCGATTGGCGCACTGTTGCTCGGTGCAAAACAAATTTATGCGGTTGACAATGACCCCTTGGCGGTGATGTCTACCGAAAGCAACCGCGAACTAAATCAAATTGAGCCACACCGTTTAGTTGCGGTTGAGGGCAGCATTGAGCGACTGCCAGAGCTTACGTCTGAGCCATTAGACGGAATTCTCTGCAACATTTTGGCGGAAGTGATCATTGATTTAATTCCGCAAATGGAAGCGATCGTCAAACCCACCACCTGGGGAATTTTCAGCGGCATTTTGCTTGACCAGGTAAAACCCGTCGCTGACACGCTGGAGCAAAGCGGCTGGATTGTTGCAACACTCTGGCGCAGGAAGGATTGGTGCTGTTTGAATGTACGGCGTTCTTAACGCTATGGAGTGTGTGAATGCATCTGATGAGAAGTGCATTCACACTTTTTAGATTCAGACAAAACGAGTTTAGACAAAACGAGTCAACTGCACCCGATAGCGTTCCTTCTTCGTTACAGCGACTTCACCAATTTCCAATCGCCCTTTTCCCCGAATCGCGACCAGGTCGCCCGATTTAAGCTGATGGCTGGGCTGGGTAACGTCCTTCCAGTTGACCCGCACATCTCCGCCACTAATCATTTCAGCCATTTTGCTGCGTGACATGCCAAACCCGGCAGAGGCAACCGCATCTAGCCGCAAAGAAGCTTCTACGGTCGTCAGTTCTTTCTTTTTGGGTTCCCGGATTTTCAGTTCGCTCAGGTCAATCTGCCGTGTTTTGACGGGAACTGAGCGTACCTGCGTCAGACTCATTTCCAGAAATTCGACCAGTTCAGGAACGACGATCGCCTGTCCACCCCGTTCTCCCAAAACAATGATGTCGCCCACCTTGTCGCGCACCAGTCCCGTGCCTAGCAGCGCACCCAAAAAGTCGCGATGAGTCGCTGAGTCAAACAGAAAGTTTCCGGCAATGTCTAGCGCGGCGATCGCCACCTGAGACTGATCTAAAGGAATTTCAGGACGAGCGATCGCCACACGCTGACGTTCGGCTTGCGGATAGCCTCCCCAAGCCAGCAGTTGCACCTCGGTCAGCCGTGCAAACATTTGCTGCACTTCAGCTAACTCAGGCGGCGAAAGAAAATCGGTACAGACCACCTCCCAGGTTTTGATAGCCTGATCTGCCTGGTCAATGACCCGTGCAGCGCTGTCTCGATTTTCGATTCCCTGAAGCAGTTCTTCTCTAGGCAGCATAATTGAGCGATCGCCTTAAAGCTCTAATTTTAATACTGTTACAGCTACAGCGTTTTTCTAGATGAATAACACACAGGTAAGGGCGAACCGCCGTTCGCCCCTACAGCGATTTGTTCTAAGAATTGCATCTTCCAAAGAAAAAGGGGCGCACCGCAAAGCGATCGCCCCTCACGCTGGTCAAACTTGACTTGAGCAACAGACTTCGTCAGGCAGCAGCTTATAGACTACTGCTCAGTTCTCTACCTGACTCAGCCCGACAGACGCAGGAAAAACCCCGCTGCTCAAACGTTTGAACAGACACAGCAATGGTGCTGAAGCCTGTTCAGGATCATGATTAGATCGGTGCATTGTGAAAAAATGCTGACCTTTCAATCTCCCCTCAATGCCGACGAAGTTAGCTGACGGGCTAGGACTGAGAGATGTCCTTCTCAATTAACCTCAGAGATAAGCCCCAAATTTGGTTCCTCCGTTCCAGGAAGTGCGTTAAAGAAAATCGCAAGACCCGGATTAAGCTGACCTATTCAGTTTGATGACAGGATAGCCTCTAGTTAGATACTTCGTCAACCCAATGTGTTGAATATGTATTGAATAGCCCGAATATGTAATCTAAAAGACAATTGCAGATCGAGATAGATTGGCGATCGCTAATTGGCTCAAACGCCTCAGCCATAAGGCATCTACCGCAAGATAGTTAGAAGCTCACCCGAAACATGTTAATTTATCAAACGTTGTATGAGTTGCCATGGGCATTTGCCCAAAAATCTCGTACTCTAAATGAGTGGTGAATGCTTCTGTAGATTCACGCACGTTTGGTTCTATTTCAGTTCTGTTTTAGTAGTTGAGTGGGAGCCTAATCCAAACCTATTGGTAGGTTTGAAGCGGAGGAACCAATTGTTTATCGGGGCTAATCTCAATATGAGAGAGACACCTTCCAGTCTTAGCCCGTCAGCTAACTCCGTCGGCTTTGGAAGGAGAACTCAAGGATTTGACTAAGCTATCTGTAGAAGTGGTCGTTTAGGCTTACAAGGTTGTAAAACCGGGAGTATTCCTAAACTTGCTAATACAGCTAGAGTCGCTGGAGTCTCCTCAAGTAGGGTGTTTCTGTTTGGATCAAGTCTATCCAGATGGGTACAGTCCTTCTTTCCTGACCCACCTCTCATTTCTAGTTCACTTCGTGGAGAGGTCAAAGCTGTGAAAATCAAACCGATGTTAGCTCGTCTGCAAGGTACGCTAGGTCAACGCAACCTGGTCGAGCAAATGCTGCTGTTACCAGAGCCAGAAGTGTCTGCGGCAGCTAATTTTCAGTCGCAGGAGCTAGCTCAAGAGTCGATTAATCTGATGGTTGGCTATACGGGTTCTCCTTGCAGCCAAACGGCTCTAGATCTGACTTTTTGGATGGCGCACCAAACTCGTTTAGCAACTCAAAAGCAAGTAACGGTGCATGTGGTTTATGTAGTCGATGAGGTTGCAACCCTAACCAAAACAACTCGATCGAACTCTAAAGGAAATGGTGGGAGACAATTGCTGCATGCTTCCAAGACAGAGCGTTCTAGTACCGCAACGTTGACCCGTCCTGAAACTCCCTTTGAGCAGGCAGACCGGATTCTTTGGCAGGCTCGGTGCCTAGCTGAGGAATGGCGCGGATCACTAAATACTCACTTGCGGATTGGGAATTGCGCCGAGGAGTTAAAGCAGGTGGCGATCGCCGAATCTGCTGATGTCCTTGTTTTGGGTTGCCGTTCTGTTCGCCATCCTCTAATTTCGCAATGGTCCAAAGGGTTTCCCTGCGCGGTTTTAGGAATTCCGGCGATCGCCAATCTAGATTTGTAGCTACACCTCTTCCTGCATTGCAAGAAGTATGGCGAAGGAAACAGCGATAGACGAAATTGCTAAACAAGTCATAGATCTGTACGAACAGATTGATCAGCAGACCGGCGCATTTCAGGCAGCTACTCAGCTTCACTGTCCCGCGGGCTGTGGTCGCTGCTGCGAAAATCCTCATGTAGAAGCTACCCCTCTAGAGATGGTGCCGTTGGCAGTGGAGCTATTTCGGCAAGGTGAAGCAGCGAAATGGCTGGAGAAGTCGGCTGAAGTGAATGAAACGAATGCCTGCCTCTTTTACGAGCCTGATTTGGACGTACCCGGAAATGGGCGCTGTCAAGTTTATCTCTGGCGACCGTCCATTTGCAGGTTATTTGGTTATGCAACGGTGGCAGATCGAGAGGGTCAGCCTAGGTTTGCTGCCTGTATGCGCCACAAAGCAGATATTCCAGAAGTCGTGGCAACGGTTCAAGAGGCGATCGCCAATGGTTTACCTGCTCCCAGTTTTGCAATGTCCCAGCAAATTGCTCACCTGGCTCCCCATTTGAGTGGTGAGCGAATGCCGCTCAATCAAGCGCTCACCATAGCTTTAAGGTGGGTTGGGCTGCGTTTGCAGATGGAACAAGTTGAGCGATCGGATATCAATTCGGTTCAGCGAAGCAGTTAGTCCTGCTTCAATTCCACGTCCCTGCTAGGATCAAGAAGGATGAGTATGTTTCTTGATGAATAGCTATGTCATTGGACAATCTGCGCGATCTTTATCAGCAGGTCATTCTAGAGCGCTACAAAAAGCCTCGCAACCGGGGCAAAACTGATCCAGTCGATCGCTACCAGAAAGGACACAACCCTTCCTGTGGCGACACGATTGAGTTAACCCTGCAACTGAATGACGCAGAAGACCGGATTCAAGACGTAAAGTTTGAGGGAGAAGGCTGTGCGATCGCGATGGCATCGGTTGATCTAATGGCTGATGCATTGCGAGGCAAAACCACTGCCGAAGCTCTGGAAATGGTGCAAAAGTTTCAGGCAATGATGAAGGGCGAGGCAGAATTTCCTTCTGAGTTGCGAAAGCTTAACGTGATGCAGGGCGTTGCTCAGTTTCCAGTGCGAATTAAGTGTGCCAACCTGTCTTGGCATACAGTCAAGGCAGCTTTGGAACTAGCGAAGGACGTTCAGCCTGCTGGGTTTATCAGCAACGAGTAAAATTAAAATTCTGTTTTGAAGGTTGGGTGCCATTGTTCCATAATCTTCAAGATATTAAGTTGAAGTGCCATCAAGAATTACAGAAAACATGCCAACCAACGTTGACTTTTTTCAATTTGCTCAATGGGCGGGGATCGCAACCCTGGTATTTGGAGCGATCGCCCTGCTCGGCTTTTTATTCAAATGGGGTATCCGGTTTCGGCTGGTTGGTGCGACAGGTTTGCTGGTGGTGCTGACAGTGGGGCTGTTTGGGCTGGGATTATTTCCCTTTACCCGCACGGTGATTCCAGGTGCGGTGCGGTACTCCACCATTTATGACTCTGGCGCTGATCGGGTGGTGATCGTGGTGCCTCAAACCATTACAGAAACAGAACTAACTGCCACTTTGCAGCAAGCAGCCAGCAATCTGTTTTCTCCCGGTCGTCTCAGCCGAGGCGATGACAAGCTAACCATTCGGGCGCGGACAGTACTACATCCCCAGCCAGGAATTTCCCAACCGTTGTACTTAGGGCAAATTAGGCGATCGCTCTTTATTCGCGACGACGAGCAAATGGAAATCAAACTCTACCCCGAAAACTTCGCCCAGCTTCCCCCTCCCGAAGTACCTTCTGAAGTGGAGCCAGCCAGTATGTCCAGTATGTAAGGACTTCCTGATGTAAGTGGGAGTAAGGGGAGCGAGGGAACTAGGAGTGAATAACAGCAAACTCCTCTACCCCCAACCCCTAATCCCCACTGTTCTATACAGCTTTATGAAAATTGGTATAAAGTGATTCTTACTAAATTTTTGCCTTTCGCCGCTGATGGTGATGGTTGCTTTGCCTTATGACCCATTCATCCTTGTCTCAAAGTTCGGATGTTGCGAGTTCTGCTCCGCTGTTTACGCTAAATTTGGCTCCTGCTACGGTAATCCGGGGGCAGGATGCACTAGCCCAATCGGGAGAAGCGATCGCCCGTTTTGGGAAAAGACCGCTTTTAGTGGGGGGCGATCGCACCCTAGCCGCCGTACAGCCCTTTCTTCAACCTGTTCTAGAGCAGCGGCTAGCAGCAGCTCAAGCCTCTTACGGAGCAGATTGCAGCGAGGCAAGCTTAGCGGCATTGCGGCAGGCAGCAACCAACCATGAAGCAGATTTGATTATTGGTTTAGGCGGCGGCAAGGCGCTGGATGCAGCCAAGCTGCTAGCCTACCAGCTCGATCTGCCGATTGTAACGATCCCTACTTCTGCGGCGACCTGTGCTGCCTGGACTGCGCTGTCAAACGTCTACTCTGCCGAGGGTGCGTTTCTTTATGATGTCAGTCTGGCTCGCTGCCCTGATCTGCTGCTGCTGGACTATGGGCTACTCCAGACTGCTTCCAACCGCACCCTAATTGCTGGGATTGGGGATGCCCTGGCGAAATGGTACGAGGCATCGGTGAGCAGCGGACACTCTGACCAAACTTTAGTGATTGGGGCAGTGCAGCAGGCGCGTGTTTTGCGCGATATTCTATTTCAAAAATCTGTAGCCGCACTCCAAGCTCCGGGCAGTGCGGCTTGGCGAGAAGTGGTGGATGCAACGGTGCTGCTGGCTGGAGTGATTGGTGGATTGGGTGGCGCTCAATGCCGCACGGTAGCGGCTCATGCCGTTCACAATGGTCTAACTCATTTGCTTGAAAGTCACGGTACGCTGCACGGCGAGAAGGTTGCTTACGGCATTTTGGTGCAGCTTCGCCTGGAGGAAATGGTGCAGGGCAATCAGCTAGCCGCAACGGCGCGCCAACAGTTGCTCAAGTTTTATGCAGAAATTGGTTTGCCTCAGAGCTTGTCTGATTTAGGCTTAGCGGAGGTGACGCTGGCAAATCTGCAACGCGCCGCAGAAGTTGCCTGTTCAGTCGGGTCTGATATTCATCGGTTGCCCTTTGAGGTTACGCCCGCTCACCTGATGGCAGCAATGGTATCTACAACAGTGCCCTGTCAGGGATTCAGAATTTCAGAGCCAAATGGAACTTCGGCTCGGCAAGCGCTGTCCAATATAGCTCATTCTTCTAACGAGGTGCAGGCATGAGCTTAGACTGGATTACCCCCGCTGATCGCCTCAGTGCTCTGCCGCCCTATGTCTTTGCGCGGTTGGATGAACTGAAAGCCCGTGCCCGTGAGCAGGGGCTAGATTTGATTGACCTGGGAATGGGCAACCCGGATGGACCTACGCCGCAACCCGTTGTGGATGCCGCGATCGCCGCTCTGCAAAATCCGGCAAACCACGGTTATCCGCCCTTTGAGGGAACTGCCAGCTTCCGTCGCGCCATTACCGACTGGTATGGTCGCCGCTACGGAGTTGAGCTTGATCCCGATGGTGAAGCGTTGCCGCTGCTGGGTTCTAAAGAAGGACTGACGCATTTGGCGATCGCCTATGTCAATCCGGGCGACCTGGTTTTAGTACCCAGTCCTTCCTATCCGGCTCACTTTCGCGGTCCGCTAATTGCGGGGGGCAAAATTCACAGCATCATTCTGAAGCCAGAACAGGATTGGCTGATTGACCTGGGATCGATTCCAGACTCGGTAGCAGAACAGGCGAAAATCCTGTATTTTAACTATCCCAGCAACCCAACCGCCGCAACCGCTCCCCGTGAATTTTTCCAGGACATCGTCAAGTTTGCCCGCAAGCACGAAATTCTGCTAGTTCACGACCTGTGCTACGCAGAACTGGCGTTTGATGGCTTCCACCCTACCAGTCTGCTGGAAATTCCCGGTGCCAAAGAAATTGGCGTAGAGTTTCACACGCTTTCCAAAACCTACAACATGGCAGGTTGGCGGGTCGGCTTTGTCGTCGGCAATCGCCATGTGATCCAGGGTTTGCGAACCTTAAAAACCAACCTGGACTACGGCATTTTTGCAGCGCTCCAGTCGGCTGCTGAAACTGCGCTGCAACTACCAGATGTTTACCTGCATGAAGTGCAGGCCCGCTACCGCACCCGTCGCGACTTTTTGATTGACGGTTTAGCAAAGCTGGGCTGGACAGTGCCCAAAACCAGAGCCACGATGTATCTCTGGGTGCCCTGCCCACCGGGAGTTGGCTCTACTGACTTTGCCCTCTCGGTGCTACAGCAAACTGGAGTTGTAGTGACTCCCGGCAATGCGTTCGGCGCAGGTGGCGAGGGCTATGTGCGAGTTAGCCTGATTGCAGAGTGCGATCGCCTCCAGGATGCACTCCAGCGATTCCACCAGGCAAACATCCGCTATCAGCCTGAAGCTGTAATTTCGTAAAATATTTGATTCAAGATTTGATTTCAGGGGTGGTAGGTTGAGCTTGCCACCCCTGAAATTTTATTTATAACGTTCCTCTAAATGAAAGGGCACTCCGTAGAACGGGTGCCCTTCCATCTGTAGACCTAATCTTGGGAATTGGTATTAGACGCAACCGTACAGCCCGCATTCGCTTGAGAATCAGACTCAGGTGGCACTAACCCAACCACATGAGGTACAGGGCGGGGCGTATAGCCCACTAATGACTCGCCCCGATAAGCCAAAGAAGTGCTTGCTCCAGAGTCGAGCATGACCGCATCCTGAAGCCCTGACTGGTACAGCATTTCGCCCAGCGAGATGGAATCGACGTAAGAAGTGGACACCCCAATTACAGGTTGTCCATCCTGGCTGATTCCCCAAAAAGCTCGGTGTCGTCTGGCATCAAAATCAAACAGGCTACCAAAAGTACTGGCAGGCTGAGGCTCACCGTCTTTGACCAACCACGCCGCTGCCACAAAGGCATCGGTGACATCCGCCATTTCAGCCTGAATGCCTTCCAGAGTATTATGTTTGTCCGCGTCAAAGGGAACGAAACGCACCTGAGTTGAACTGATTAGCACGAGCGGTCGCCCGTTTAGCAGCGGATTCTCACTGGCGTTTCCAGGAACGAAAACGCCTACGCTCTGGCTCAGGACGGGACCGACCATCACGTTTGAGTCGAGATATTTGAGTGAGAAGAAGCCTCCATCTACAGCAGCGGCGACTTCGCTGTCGGCAATAATTTCCTCAACTTGATAGCGGCTATCGGCATGAATGGTGACAGGCTTGCCGCCAGAAATGAGAATCAGCGGCACGTCGTCGTAAGTCACTTCGTTCACCTGGATGGGAGCGGCAAAGTCAAACGCGGTTCCCCATCTTCTAGGTGAAGGTCCGCCCCATGCATCAGCAATCACCTCTTCGATTTGCGATTGCCCGATCCGATCGATCGCCATCAGATTGGTAGACTCTCCTGCCATCAGATTTTCTTCATCGTTCATGGTCAAAGCCGCTTCAAATCCGGCTTTGCGAACTTCCCCAGCAACTCGCGCATCGTACTTGCCTTCCGGGTAGGTGAAATAGCGAATCGGGATGCCCAGCCGTTCTTGTAAAATTTGGCGAGACTCGACAATTTCCTTTTGCAACTCCTCGTCTGACAGTTCGCGCAAGTCAGGCGGATGCATGACGCTGTGAGCGGCGATTGTCACTAGCGGGTCTGCTGCCATTTCCTCTAGCTGCTCCCAGGTTAAGCCGGGTCTGCCATGATCTCGGCTAACTTTGTGCGTATAGATGGAAAATAAGCCGGGATAGCCATATTCTCTCAGCAGCGGCAGAACGTAGTCGTAGTGGCCCTTGTAGCCGTCATCAAAGGTCAGCAAAACGGGCTTTTCGGGCAACGGCAAACCCGTTCGCAGATGTGCCACCAGTTGATCCATACTGACAGGCGTTAGCCCATTCTCTTTGATTAATTCCAGATGTTCTCGAAATTCCTCTGGGGTGACATCAAAAAATACCTCTTTTTCAGGCAGAATGTCGTGATACATCAGGATCGGCACTCTGGCTAACCGGGCACGCTGATGAATTTCAGGCCAAGCCGCAGGGGTCAGTTGTGCGGCTAACTGAGGTCCAACGCTCTGCAAGATTGCGCCCAAACCGCTTTCTGGCTCCTCCATCCAGGTTGCAGCCTGCATTAGGTTTTGAGTCAGGTCACTAATTTGCAGGGCAGAGCGGTTAGGCTGCAGGGAACAGGCTTGCTCAGGCAAGAGTTCGGTTTCATCTTCAAGGGCTTCGTCATCCAGGCTTGTACTGGGGAGTTGAGCAGTACGAAGCAGTTCCCCCTTTGGGGTAATCGCCCCCTGCGAAAGAGTAGCAGCATTAGACGAAAACCCCAGAGGAGTCAAAATGACTGCAAGGCTAAGGATCAGGCTGCGGTTCAGGAACTTTATCGTTTTGCAGCGGCGCAACAGAGAATCCCGATCAATCGGCATCATACGAGTCTTAGAGATCTACGGGTATCGTTGTTAGGTTTAACCGATTTTCTCAACTTTCTCAGGTTTTGTAGGTGACACTGACCCAAGAAATTAGAAACTTTATAGAACTTACGTCAGAATACAGCAGATTCGGGATAGGAATTATGGTCTTTCAAGGTACACCCTAATTCTCAACTTCCAGCAAAAAATTCTTCAATAACTGTTTCCCAGAATCCGTAAGAATGCTCTCTGGATGAAACTGTACGCCTTGAATGTGGGGATAGTCTCGGTGACGCACGCCCATAATTGTGCCGTCTTCTACCCAGGCTGTCACCTCCAACTCATCAGGACAGGTTTGGGCATCAATCACTAAACTGTGATAGCGAGTTGCCGTAAATGGATTGGCTAACCCTTTGAACACCCCCACACCTTTGTGCTGCACAGGGGAGGTTTTGCCGTGCATAAGTTCTGGAGCGGAGGTAATCTTGCCGCCAAACACTTGACCGATTCCCTGATGTCCTAGACATACGCCTAGAATGGGGGTTTCAGTCCCCAATTCTTTAATTAAAGTGGGAGAAATTCCGGCATCTTCGGGGCGACCTGGACCAGGGGAAATCACGATCGCGTCAGGCTGCAATTGCCGGATCTGCTCCAGGCTAATTTGGTCGTTGCGATAAACCTGAATATCCGCTGCGACGGGCAACTCAGCCCCCAATTCACCCAGGTATTGCACCAGGTTGTATGTAAAACTGTCGTAATTATCGATAACGAGAATCATAGTGAGTCGATGATGAATAATTTAAACAGGATTAAAAATTTCTGCTGATATCTGCTTTAGAGAAATTTACAGCACCGTAGTAGCGAAGTGAGTCTGCAAGCAAATTTAAAGTGTTGGGTTGCGCTCTGCTCCACCCAACCTGCGGGGCTACTGCCTGTAGTTGGGTGGGTTGGGTGAAGCGCAGCGCAATCTACGTTCTAATCTTGACGTGCTGTTACCAAGAATAGACTAGTCGTATTTAGGGTGAGTATTGCTACTCCTCCTAAATACAACAGTGTTACCTATCGTGCCAAAGTGGTTTGAATTAACGCTATCAGAGGCGGCAGCAACAAAGAACCTGCAACCAGCAGCGATGCCATTGCAGAAACCAGAACAGCTCCAGCAGCGCAGTCTTTGGCGATTCTGGCTAGATCGTGATAGTTTTGCTTGACGGTCAGGTCAACCACAGATTCGATCGCCGTATTGAGCAATTCCATCGTCAGGACAGCCCCAGTCGTTAGCCCAATAATGGCGATTTCAACGGCGCTGAGATCGAGGAAGATGCTGAGGGCGATCGCCACTAGCCCCACGACGAGGTGAATCCGAAAATTGCGCTGCGTTTGAAACGCATAGCTTAGCCCTGCCCAAGCATACTTAAAGCTGACCACCAGGCTAGACGCAATCCGCCAAGAGAGTTCGCGATTTGGCTTAACCAGCTTAGGAGCATGAGGTGGTGTCTCTGTCGATAATTCTTGGGACATAGGCAGAAAAATTAAGGGAACGAGAGCGGCCAGGGCAGATCTGTAATCAAAGCAGATCTGCTCAATTTTAGACCCTATGCAAGACTGCGCTGTAAGATTCTGCACTGTCCTGTGCCAATTGGTTCCAAACAGACCCTGAGTGACCTTATGTTACAGCTTACTCAGTCTAGGTCAAGATTTTTCTGCTAGATATTGAGTACTCAGCCCCACCGATTGCAGCAAAGTTTCTTGCTGAACCAGCATGTCCCTTAAGCTGTCATCATCTGGATGATCCCAACCGAGCAGGTGAAGCAGCCCGTGCGCTGACAACCAGGCTAACTCTTGCTGCAAGGAATGTCCCTCTTGTTGAGCTTGCGATCGCGCCGTCTCAACCGAGATTACAATATCTCCCAAATACAGCGGCATTTCTGCCTGGTGTTCAAACTGGGGAGTTTCTACTTCCAATGCTGCAAACGCCAGCACGTCTGTCGGCTGATCTTTCTGGCGATATTGGGCATTGAGGGACTGAATTTCGGCATCGTCGGTCAGCCGCAGACACAGTTCGTAAACGCCTGTAGCTGCCAGATCTGGCTGCAAATGCTCTAGCCAGCGACTAAACCAGTCCTGCCAAGTTTCATCCGAGATCGGCGATTCTGAAGCTGGCTCAGGTTCAAAAAAAACGTCCTGGATGCTGATTTCTACCTGCACAGGTTGATTGGCTAATTTCACGATGAAATCAAGCCTCCTAGCGAGTCAGGTAGGACAAACCTACCAGCACAACTATCAACCCCACTGTGGTCAAGGCAAAGTGAAACAGGGATGTTCCCCGCTTCCTAACCATGTTTCGCATGGCTAGCTTGACGTAGCTAGGTTTGGGTTCGGTAGGCTGGGCTGCAGCTTCAGCAGGCTGCATAGTGGGTGTTTCTGCCTCTGCTGGGGCTGAAGCAACCTGGGATTCTGGAATGGAAGGGGAATCGCTCATATTACACCGTACTTTCCTGCAACATTTGATTTTCCTGACGCAAACAGGCTTCGATGAATGGGTCAAGGTCGCCGTCCATGACATCGGCGATCGCTGCCGTCTCAGTGCCCGTCCGCAAGTCTTTCACCATCTGGTAGGGATGGAAGACATAGTTGCGAATCTGATTACCCCAAGCGGCTTCGACCATGTCCCCACGAATGTCGGCAATCTCTTTCGCGCGTTGCTCCTGAGCAATGATCAGCAGCTTGGCTTTGAGAATAGCCATTGCCTTTTCTTTATTTTGAAGCTGCGATCGCTCCTGGGTACAGCGCACCGCAATTCCGGTCGGTAGGTGAACGATTCGCACTGCCGTTTCTACCTTGTTGACGTTCTGACCACCTTTGCCACCCGCACGAGAAGTTGTAATCTCCAGATCCTTCTCAGGAATGTCCAGGTGTACAGAACTGTCGATAATTGGCATCACCTCTACCCCTGCAAAGCTGGTTTGCCGCTTGTCGTTGGCATTGAAGGGCGAAATCCGCACCAGACGGTGAGTTCCCTTTTCCACCTTCAGGTAGCCGTAGGCATATCGCCCCTCGACTTCCAGCGTCACAGACTTGATCCCAGCTTCGTCTCCCTCCGACAGTTCAGCCAGATGAGCCTTGTAGCCATGCTTCTCAGCCCAGCGGGTGTACATTCGCAGCAGCATCTCGGTCCAGTCTTGAGCGTCGGTGCCGCCTGCACCCGCATTGATCGTCAAGACTGCGCCTCGCTGGTCATAGGGTCCAGCCAGCAATTGCTGGAGTTCCCACTGGTCTAGCTCCTGGCTCAAGTGCGTCACGTTGTGCTGAGCCTCTTGCAGCAAAGCTTCGTCTGCCTCTAGCTCTAGCAATTCCAAAACAGCTTTTGTGTCGTCCAGGGCGGATTGCCAGTCCTGTAGCTGCTGGAGATGCGATTTAAGGTCGTTTAATTCCTGTAGGGTCTTTTGCGCCTGTGTCTGGTCATCCCAAAATTCGGGTTGGGCAGCAACTTGCTCTAAGTCCTGAATCTTTGCAGTCAGAGCCGGAACGTCAAAGATAGTCCTGGGTTTTACCCAGGCGCTCAGATAACACTTCTACGTTCCGCTTAATATCTAAAGCCTCTATCATAAGATCCCTAGGAGATAGCGAAATCCTTTCGCTGTGTGGTTTAGAGACTATTTTATCACAGACGCATAAGTTGTCTCTTGTCCCTAAGTTCCTGGTCGAAGGCTAATTGAAGTGCTTTTCAGCCAGGAACTATAGAATCAGATCAGACTCACCGCCAAGATGTAAGTGATTCTGCGATGAAAACATTAGCTAAGTGGTCTATTGATGACTATCACCGCATGGTCGAAGCGGGTATTTTGCAAGGCCGCCGTGTGGAATTGTTAGCAGGCGAAATCGTTGAGATGAGTCCAGAAACTCCGATTCACTACACCACAGCCAAAGGAGGCGCAAAATATTTAGAGGAATTGCTCTCAGGTAAAGCGGATGTTCGCTTCAATGGCCCAATTACCTTGCCTGACTCAGAACCCGAACCGGACATTGCAATTGTTCGGCTTCCAGAATCAACTTACCGCGATCGCCACCCTGCTCCTCCAGATATCTTTTGGGTTGTAGAAGTTGCTCAGACGAGTTTGAAGAAGGATTTAGAGATTAAGTCTGCGATTTATGCAATGGCTGAGATTTTAGAATACTGGGTTTTAGATTTATCCACTAAGCAGGTAATTGTATTCAGGAATCCTCAAGCGGGTCGTTATGTTGAAGTATTCGCTATGGGTGAAGGAGTAATTGCACCACGAGCTTTTGAGAACGTTTTAGTGTCTGTCAAAAGGTTAGTGTCATGAGATAAACCTCCTCAGATAAACAGGCAAACACCAGTGAAATTTCTGCTTACGGACGCACGATTATTTCAAATGCGATCGCCCTTTTGTAGAACGGTATTATCCTGCTAGATATTGTATCCGTGGAATAG
This sequence comes from Leptolyngbya sp. FACHB-541, assembly GCF_014695875.1. Classification (NCBI taxonomy): domain Bacteria; kingdom Bacillati; phylum Cyanobacteriota; class Cyanophyceae; order Leptolyngbyales; family Leptolyngbyaceae; genus Leptolyngbya; species Leptolyngbya sp. FACHB-541. The sequence goes on from NZ_JACJPC010000131.1 coordinate 17,165, forward strand.
ATGAAGCTACCTTTTTATCCAGTTAAGACCCTGTTGGACTGGCTACCAGACCTAAAGCGGGAAGTTTGGCTTTTGGCAGCAGGTCAACTGCTGCTGTTCATTGGGCATGGCTTTACCCTGGTCTACACCTCCATCTATTTCGTCAACACGTTAGGCTTCTCCCCCACCCAGGTTGGACTGGCGCTAGGAAGCGGAGGTATTTCCGGTACTTTAGGGCGATTTTGGGCGGGTAATGCAATTGATTCTGAGCGATTGGGGCGGCGAGGCACTTTGCTGATTGCAGCGGTCATTGCTGCACTAGGTAGCTTTTCTTTAGCCTTTGCCAGTACCTTCCCTCTGCTGGTCGTAGGGAACCTGCTGCTGGGCTTAGGCATTAGCCTCTACTGGCCTGCGACTCTCTCTATCACGACCGACCTGACTCCAGTCGAACATCGCACTGAAGCGATCGCCCTCACTCGGCTGGCAGACAATCTTGGGCTGGGATTGGGGGCATTGTTAGCAGGACAATACCTGGCAATGGAAGGGAGTTATGGAGCACTCTTCATCTGCAAAGGATTAGCCTACCTGGTGTTTGGCGGCGTGGTCGCCTGGACGATCACTGAAACTCGCCAGCCTCACACAGATTCTCTCAATGTGCTGCAAAGCTGGGGTCAGGCGTTGCGCGATCGCCGCTTGCTCACCTATCTTGCTGCCAATGTGTTCTTCACCACCTATGCGGCTCAACTGAGCAGCACGCTGCCTTTGTATCTGGCAAACTTTGTGCCCTGGGGCAATACCGAGACGGGCTTTTCTGAAGCATTCATCAGCTATTTCTTTGTTTGGCACGCCCTGCTGAAAATTGTGCTGCAATTACCGGTGACCCGCTGGCTGCGGTCAGTTCCTTATGTCCCAATTTTGTTCGGGTCGCTCGTGTTGTGGGCTGCCGGATTTTTCTTGATATGGCTGGTGGGGCTAGGAACCATCAATCCACTGATACTAATCTTGCTGTCCTTTGCCTGCATTGCGATCGCAGAGGTACTCTATGCACCTTCAGCATCGGCTTTGGTAGGAGAATTGGCTCCTGTGACATTGCGGGGTATCTACTTTGCTCTGGAGTCTCAGTGCTGGGCGATCGGTTATTTGGTAGGTCCTATCTTGGGTGGATGGGCTTTGGATCATCCTGTTTGGTTAGGCACCAACTTTTGGTTAGCTCTAGTTCTCACTTCTGTCATTTCGGGTTTGTTCTTGTTGCTATTGCGATCGCAGTTAACCAGCAGTGAGCCTGCTCAGGAAGCTACACCCTCTAGCAGTTCCTAGGAAACTATAAAAAGACCTAGCGCTATGGCTAGGTCAGAACGTCATTAATCCCTCAATAATCGCTTGATTTCTCAAACTTGAACTTGTTTTACGCGGTTGGAGTTGTAATCACCTCATCAAAGGCAACGCCGCGATAGATGAGATGCAGTATTTGCTTAACAGCAGGTAGTTTTGCCGGATAATGAAACTTGATGACTGAACCTCTATATTGTCCAGTGACAGGTACATCAACGACATCAACGTGTGTAGAAGCTGTGTTGTAACGAACGCCACGATAAACTAGTTGCATATGTTTCGCCTCTTTTGTGTAGCGGTGGGTGGAGGCGCGTTCCTTCAGGAGTAAACCCTTACTTCCGTCTTCAAACTCGAATGAAGTGATTTGAAGATGAACGATTTCTATACTTATTAATGTATCGGAGCTGTCCATCTTATTCATCCTCCAACCGGGTGATCTACTGGAGTTCGCTTATGCAGAAGTGGAAGCTACTGGCTGAGAAGACTGCTGCAAAAGGGTAACTATCGCTTCAGCTACTCCTGCTGCTGAAGCTGGATTTTGCCCTGTTACGAGGCGACCACTGACTACCGTTTTTGCTTGGAAATTTGGTGCTTTCTCAACTGTTGCACCCCGCTCGGTTAGCTTTTCTTCTAATAGAAATGGCACCACTTCAGTTAAACCAACGGCTTCTTCTTCTTCATTGGTGAAGCCTGATACAACTTTTCCATTCACTAAATAGCTGCCGTCTGAGAGTTGAATATTGACCAGTCCGGCGGGACCGTGGCAAACCGCACCTACTACACCACCCTGCTCATAGATGCTTGTCGCAATTTGAGCGAGTTTGGCATCTTCAGGGAAATCCCACATGGTTCCGTGGCCACCTGCGTAGAAGATAGCAGCATACTCTGATGGATTCACCTGAGTGGGATTCAGAGTGTTCTCCACTTGCGCCATTTTTTCAGGACTGTCGAGAAATGCAGCGTTGAGTGGGTCATTGAGATCAATGCCAGTCATTGGGGCTTTTCCACCTTTGGGGCTGACATACTCAACCGTCAAACCTCCCCGATCGAATACATCAACGGGATGGCTAACCTCTGGTAAATAAAACCCAGTTTCTTGACCTGTGTTACCGAGGGTGTCGTGGCTAGTCAGAACAATTAGAACTTTCTGAGACATGGTGTGGACTCCAATGAAATAGGGATGGTCAGCAACTCTTTGAATGTTTCTTTGCCTGACAATTTCCATCCTAAAAGCTATCTATCTAAAATACAAATAATGATTATTGGGCATATCTATAATTAGATTTATGGTTAACCTGGAGTGGTATCGCAGCTTTATAGCAGTGTATCGGGTAGGAACGGTATCGGGTGCAGCTGAAGTTTTACACCTGACGCAGCCAGCAGTGAGTCAACATGTGGCAGCCCTAGAGTCAACTTTAGGTACACCGTTATTTCAACGAATGCCGCGGCGTATGTTGCCGACTGAGTCAGGAAAGCGACTGTATACTCGTGTCGTTACCGCGATCGAAACGTTAGAAGCAATTCCAACCAAGACAGCTTCGGCCGATGCGCCACTGTTGATTCGCTTAGGAACGCCGATGGAGTTTTTTAGTGAGTATGTTTTGTCTCGTTTGCCAAAACAGAATGAGACTCTATTCGCTATTCAATTTGGATTGGTGCAAGACCTAATTGAGCACTTGTTGGCGAATCGAATTGACTGTGCGATCGCCACTCAAAAAGTTCCAAAACCAGAATTAGAATATCAGCTTTTGTTTGAAGAGAACTTTTGGTTAGTCGGACCACCGGGTATGACGATTCCACTGTCTCAAGATGTGATGCAGGCAGATTTAATGGCTCTGGAACAATGGCTCAGGACACAATTCTGGATCGCATACAGTGAAGAGCTGCCCATTATTCGGCGGTTTTGGCGGGTCATTTTTGATCGGCGGCTGGATGTGAACCCGCAGTTAGTGATTCCTGATTTACGCAGCATTCGAGGCGCGATCGCCCAGGGACTTGGCTGTAGCGTGTTACCTGATTATTTGTGTGCAGATTGGATTGATAACCAGCAATTAACCCTGATTCTCAAACCCGTCAAAGCAGTGACAAACTCAATCTGGCTAGCCTATCGCAAGTCAGAGCGACAATCACAACAGGTGACGTTATTTCTAGATTTGATGGGAGTGCAGCGTTGAAGTGGGGTGCTATTCCTTTGAAGGAAGTTACTTTCTGCTCATTGAAGCGCGTGATTTTCGGCTCACAGGGACACACATCGGTGTTCCAGTCATGGGATCAGGCACAATTTGACTCTCTATCCCAAAAACCTCTGCGACCATTGTTTCGGTCATTACTAGATTGGGGGCTCCTTGAGCGTAAAGGTGTCCCTGTCGCATCACGATCAGCTCATCCGCATAACGGCAGGCTTGATTTAAGTCATGCAACACCATGACGATGGTGCGTCCCTGTGTCTGGTTCAGGTCATACAGCAAATCCAACACCTCGATTTGGTGCGCTAGATCCAGAAATGTAGTGGGTTCATCTAATAACAAGATTTCTGTGTTTTGGGCTAGCGCCATTGCAATCCAGGCACGTTGCCGCTGCCCACCAGAAAGGCTATCCAAAGGGCGATCGCTCAATTCTGCAATTCCCGTAATTGCCAATGCCTGTTCTGTGCACTGCTCGTCTTCCCGTGACCACTGCTGCAACCAACTCTGATGAGGATAGCGTCCCTGTGCCACCAGTTCTCGCACCGTCAGCCCTTCAGGAGCGACCGGACTTTGAGGCAGCATTCCTAATTGTTTTGCAATTTCTTTGGTGGAATGTTTGGCGACCCCTTGCGGATATCCCTTCGAGATCGCGACTCCATCTAGATACACCGTTCCACTCTGAGGCTTAAGCAATCGGGCTAAACCCTTGAGCAAGGTTGATTTGCCACAGCCATTGGGACCAACCAGAGCTGTGATTTTACCTGCAGAAATTGCCAGATTTAAATGATTGACAATTAGGGTTCTGTCGTAAGCCAACGACAGTTTACGGGCTGATAGGGCAGGTTCAAGAGATAGATTGGAGTTCATGCGTTGCAGTTTTAAGGGTGAGAGAAATACTAGATTTATGGCACTATTGATTGCGATCGCGATAGAGCAAATACAAAAAGTAGGGCGCACCTACGGCAGCCGTAATCACACCACAGGGGATCTCAATTGGGGCAAACAGCGATCGCCCCAGCAAATCTGCCAGTGCCACAATCAAACCACCCACTAAAGCCGCCGTTGGCAGCAGTCCTTCATGAGATGTACCGACTAGCTGACGGGCTAAATGGGGGGATATAAGTCCGACAAAGCCGATGGTGCCTGCTGTCGCAACACTGGCTCCGGCTAAAGCAACACTAGTGATTAGCAAAAAAACGCGCTGCCATTCCACACGACTGCCTAAGCCTCGGGCCACATCATTTCCTAAATTCAGTGTGTTTAACTCACGGGCACTTAGAAATGACAGAGGAACAAATATGAGTAACCAAGGCAGAAATGCCTGAATGTGCTCCCAGGTGCGACCATACACGCTTCCGGCTAGCCATACTAACGCCTGACTGACATCATAAATATTGCCAAAGGTAATCATCAAACTAGTGAGCGCAGAAGCGATCGCCCCGATTCCGACACCAACTAAAATCAATCGAATTGGTGAACTTCCACCATTCCAGGACAGCCAATACACCAGTAAGGCAGCGATTAATGCTCCTGTAAAGGCAGCAATTGGTAAGAAGAGGGTTGGAATTGATGGGAATAGCACAATCAGGGAAACGGCTGCTAGCCCTGCCCCAGCTTCCACGCCCACAATCTCAGGAGCCGCTAAGGGATTGCGCGTCAGTCCTTGCAGGATAGTTCCAGCGATCGCCAGTCCTATTCCGACCAGAAATGCAGCTACGATTCGCGGTAATCGGAGCGTGTTGATCACAAAACCATAGTCAGAATTATCTGTCTGCCATCCCAATATGGTTCTGATCACATCAATTGGCGAGATAGGATACTCTCCATAGCCGACGCTAACGACCAGCACAGCCAAAGCAGCGATCGCCAGAGCCAGCAACAGCCACGGCACCCGCCGATCGAGCTGAAAGGAGAGAGGAAAGTGGTAGAGACGAATGGTCAACCAGTTTCTAGTCACAAATCAATGTTTAGAAAGGCTTTCCTATCGTACTACTGCATGGAAGCTGTTGCAAATGATTCTCAGATGCATTACTTTTCAATCAAGTTGAATGTTTTAGTCAGTTTTAACTGTCTTTAGCGATTAGCCCGGAATTGATTCCAGGGCGGGTGATCGGGTAATAGATGAGACTGATGTAAGATTTTAGTCTTTGGCGCTGCAGATTTGACGAACGATTTTCGTTGAGGACACAGCAATGCCGCGCCCCTACAGGGGGCGACCCGGATGTTAGAAATTTCCCGATCATTCTCAATTTGTGCAATGCTCGGTCTTTAGTTATCTGCACAAGTATCGGGCAGAGCGATTTCTGGATCTATTAAGAATTAGTTTCAATTAAGTTCAACTAAAAACTTATGTGAGCGATCGCTGTCGTCGTTAATTGCTGAAGTAATCAAGAATAACGATTGATCTGGTTACAAAAGAGTATGCATCTCTGTAAAGTGTGTTGGCAACAGCGTAACGCACCAAGAAGCTAACTGAAGCAGCATTTCCATGCAAAGCCTGGAAATGCTGCAAAAAACTAACCGTTTACCTGATTTATCCTTCGTCCGCCGAGAACGGTTGCCTCAACGAATTGATCAGAATGCTAATTTTGCTCCCGACCCGACCGCCTAGGTGTTGTCAAAGGGAGACGATGTTTCTCAGGTAACTGCAAGATTCTGCAATATCAGCGATCGGGTTGCCATAGTGCAATAAACACAAAAGCGGATAGTTATGTGTTGAGAGAACTATTATAAAGAGCAGCTACAAGAAATAAGGCTAAACAGTAATGGGGGATGAAACGGCGTGGTGGGTTTTTGCTTTACTTTCCGCCTTTTTTGCAGCACTAACTACGATTTTCGCCAAAATTGGAGTTGAAAACATTAACTCCAACTTAGCAACTGCAATCCGCACAGTTGTGATTTTGGCGATCGCCTGGGGAATTGTCTGGGCAAACGGTCAGTTCCAAGGGTTGTTCACGATCTCATCCAAAACTTTGCTATTTCTGGTGTTATCTGGAGCAGCAACCGGGCTATCGTGGCTTTGCTACTTCAGAGCGCTACAGCTTGGCAATGCTTCTTTAGTCGCGCCAGTAGATAAGTCTGGATTAATTTTGGTGCTATTGCTGTCTGTTCTATTTTTGGGTGAGCCATTGACGCTGAAGATCATTGTCGGAACCCTGTTGGTACTGGCAGGAACATTAGTGCTGGTTGTGTAACGAGTGCTGATTGTGTAACGGGTCAGCGCTATATCTCATCCACTGGCTGGAATCTTTACAATACTGGTTGACTGAAACACCTCTGGAAATTGCTTCCAGGGAATATCTCCTGTGGTGCTATTGAGATAGAACTTGCCATTCCTAGCAGGTTGCTAAGTATCAGGGGGAAATGTGAATCTCTAGAATGCTGTTCTTATCAGAATCTCTCTATGCTTAAGCCTGTGATTCTTTTGCTCATTTCCAATGTTTTTATGACATTTGCCTGGTACGGTCACTTAAAGGATCTGAAAGCGGCTCCCTTATGGATTGCGATCGCTTCAAGCTGGGCGATCGCCTTTTTTGAATACTGCTTTCAGGTTCCTGCTAACCGTGCAGGCATTCAATACTTCAGCCTGCCTCAGCTTAAAGTATTGCAGGAAGTGATTACGATGCTTGTGTTTGCCGGGTTTAGCGTGAGTTATATGAAAGTGCCTGTAACGCGCAACTATTTTTTGGCAGCAATGCTGCTTGCAGGTGCCGCCTATTTAATTTTTAGTGAAAAGCCACAGAACTAGTGAGTTGGAGACAAATCCGCTGCTGAAGTTCTGTGTATTCGATTTTGAAGAGAATCATTTGGCTTATCGCTTTGCTTGCGATCGCGCTAAATAGATAAAGAATGGTGCACCGAGGAGAGCCATCATAATTCCTACTGGCAATTCTTGAGGCTTAATGATGAGACGAGCCGCTAGATCTGCGATTAACAATAAAACAGCGCCCCATACTGCTGCATACGGTAATATCCAACGGTAATCGACACCCACCCAAAAGCGAACGATATGAGGAATCACTAAACCTACGAATCCGATCGGCCCGGCTAGAGCAACCGCGCTACCAGCCAGCAAAACAACCGTGATGATGGCGATCGCCTTTACCCATGCTGTGTTGAGTCCCAACCCTCTGGCAACATCTTCGCCTAACGTTAGAGTAGTAATTTGTTTACCCAAACTAAAGGCAATGATTAAACCGATTAAAACATAGGGAAGAACTTGCAGCAGGATATTGAAGTCACGTCCAGCAACCGATCCGGCTAGCCAAAAGCGCACTTCATCCAAAGTGCGTCGATCGAGGATCAGAATTCCAGTCATTAAAGCAGATAAAAGATAGTCGAGCACTGCGCCTGCTAGAACAAGTTTGAGGGGAGACAGTCCGCCCCTCCCTACCGACCCTAGGCTGTAAACTGCGACTGCGGCGATCGCTGCTCCCGCAAAAGCAAACCAGGTGTAGATCTGAATGGATGTAGTCCCGATAAGAAAAGTCGCTGCAACAACTGCAAGAGCTGCCCCAGCACTGATTCCTAAAATTCTTGGTTCTGCTAGTGAGTTTCGCGTCAAACCCTGCATGAGTGCTCCGGCTACTGCCAGTGCTGCGCCAACCAGCAGTGCAATTAGAGCGCGTGGCAATCTCAGTGTTGTGATAATGAGATGATTGGTTGAACCATCGAATGCAGTCAAGGCTTGCCAAACGGTGCTCAGATCAATATCTGCTGCTCCAAACGTGATGCTTAAAAGGAGACAAACAAACAGTAATAGAATACTTACACCCAAACCTACGACTTGTAGAATAGGCGATCGCTTTTTGGAGACAGTTGCTAAAGGTGCTGAAGCCACGTCAAGTAATAGATAAGAGTGATGAGTTTGGTGCAACCAGTTCAGTCATGATGTTTATCAAGGACGACGAGTCGAGATCCCTAATTGCACACCTTCTACCGATCGCAATTGATCCATCACAGCAATCACCTGACCATGCTCAACCTTTGCGTCAGCGTTGATCACGACTAACCGCTCTTGGTTGCCAACTAGCGTTTCGACTTGCTCTGCTAACTCTTCAACTTGGATAGGTTGGCGATCGAGAAACACATCTCCCTCATCATCAACCGTTACCGTAATCTTGCTCTCTTGTTGAGACTCGGCTGTTTGCGCTTGCGGCAAATTAACCGGCAGACCTTCAGACTTCGTTAGGAACAACGACGACATGATAAAAAATGTCAGGATGGCAAAAACCACATCAATCATCGGCACGATGTTGATGATAGGAAGATCATCGGGCTCTTCAGGAATATTCATGGCAATCAATTCATCACTTTCGACACAGCGCTAAATCCTTCATGGCGGCTTAGATGCAAAACTTCAAGCTGGCTGCCAAACTCTTGAATCGCAGCAACCTGCCGCCGATAGAATCCTCGAAACAAACTGGCGAAGAACAAGGCAAATAAAGCCACAATTAACCCTGATGCCGTGGACACTAATGCCTCACTAATGCCTCCCGTTACTTGTAGGGCGCTCTCACTACCTCCACCCCCAAGATCTAAGGCAGCAAAGGATTGAATTAACCCTAAAACGGTGCCTAACAGCCCTAATAGAGGGGCTGCAGTAATAATTATGTCAAAAATAGAGTTGAATCGCCGTAGCATCGGCAGTTCAGCTTGCGTTGCCCCTTCTAGGGTGAGACGAAAAGCATGGGGAGGAAAGTGATCGACTTCTAAAGCTTCCAGAAAAATTCTGGCAATGGGCAAATCGGAATTGTGCTTAAGCTTTAACAGTGCTGCATCAAAATCATGCTGGTAAGTTCGCAGCACGTCCCGCGCTATTCGTCGTTGGCGACGATTTACTCGAAACCAGAAAACAAGACGTTCTAGGATGAGGGCGACCGCCACAATCGAGAATCCCAGCAAGGGATACATGACGATGCCACCTGCAATAAACAGTTCAACAATTAGCATTTTGTGTTCACACAGCAATAGAGCCAACTTTGTGAGTTAGCTAATTAACCTAAGAGCAGTTGAAATCGTTATTGATAACTCTTCTCAAAAGAAGAGTAAATCCTGCGATACTCAATGTCAAGCACTGGCAATACAGAAATAATTGTTTCGAGATAAACTTCGTTCAATGCCACTGCTGAATCTGATTGAGAGACCAGGATCTCCCGTTAGAGCGGGGTTTGAAACCTGAAGCGAAAAGTAGGCTAACTCAAATAAACTGATTGACAGCGTTGCAGTTGAATTTTAGGATGGGCAAATCAGATAGTAATGATTTGCAATAGATTTTGTTTTGCAATCGCTAACTTTGCAATCACTATTCGCGGGTAGGATGGATGGCATCAAATACCGTTGCTCAACAGCGTGAACAACAGGAAAAGACTCTCAAGCGATTCATCGTTTGCAGTCTTGCGGGATCACTCACCCTGCATGTGATTGGACTGTTCTTGAAAGTCGATAATTTCTGGAAGCCAGCTCAGGCAGCACAAGAAGAAATCACTATTGTTGTGACCGAGCCTGCCGAGGAAGAAGTCGTAGAGACAATTCCGTTAGAAGAGCAGGGTGAAGCGATCGCTGAGTCAGAATTCGCAGCGTCTAGCGGAGGTTCAGGAGAGTTTGGGGCTACGACGGTTGTAGAACCTGCTCCGGCCACTGAAATTCCTCAAGAAGAGTCTGTTGTTGAAGAACCCGAACCTACACCTACTTCGATCGCTGAAGATATTGAAGAAGTTGAAGAGGAACCTGTTGAAGAACCTGTTGAAGAGGAGCTAGAACCATTAGCCGAACAGGACGAACCTGAACCCACTGAGGACGTTGCTGAAGCAACAGAGCAACGCGACCTAAGCAACTTCTTAGAGGAATTGCGACGTGCCCGTGAGCAAGCGAGACAAACTGCGCTGAATAGTAATACCACCAGTGGAAGTGGGACTCCCAGTCCTTCCGGCAGTTCTAATACAGGTGGAGGCGATCGCCCTTCAACTACAGCAGTTGGACCCAATCGAGGCGGAAGCTCTAATTCTGGTGAAGGCACCGGAACGGAAGATGACTCAGGAGACGATCGCTCCCGTCGAAGTGGCGGATCTCGTGAGGTTAGTTGCCAAGGCTGTGACTTTGACTATCCAGAGAGTGCTGACGGGGCAGAAGGAACGGCTCAGGTCGTTGTTGAAACAGATGATGAGGGGCGAGTTATTTCTGTTACCCTTTCACGCACCAGCGGTAATGCCGAACTCGATCGAGCTGCCTTGGAACAAGCTCGACGGCGAGTCCAATTGAGCAATACTAGAGCGGGAGAAAGCTACCCTCTTGATATTGAATTTGTGCAGCCAAATTCAGAAGCGGCAAGACGAGCAGAGGAAAGGGGCGATCGCCGCAGTATCACGGTTTCCGACCCAGAGCCAGAGCCTACCGAGGCTGCTGAAACGAGTCCCGCTGAAACCCCTGAATCGGCAAGCAGCTCACCCCCAGAGCCGGAACCTTCTTCAATTGAAGAACCTTCTCCAACGGAGGAAACCTCTCCAACGGAGGAACCTTTTTCTACTCCAGAACCGGAATCTTCTAGCAGTCCTGAACCAACACCAAGTCCTTCTGAGACTCCAGCACCTGAGCCAGTAGACAGCTCTGATACAACAGAACCAGTAGAAGAACCCGCACCTGCACCTGACCCTGCACCCGCACCAGAACCCGCACCCGCACCCGCACCAGAACCAGAACCTGCTCCCGCGCCTGACCCTGCCCCGGGGCCTTCACCATAATGGGTTGGGAATTAAAGGAAACAGTTTATTCGGAGATTGCTCCAAATAAACTGCATCATCGTAGGGAATTGCTTACGCTGGTTTAATATAACGGTTCTTGCTTGAGTGGAATACAAAGCACGGCATACAGCAGTGGCGCGGTACGCCGCCGTGCAATTGCAATTCTGATTCATTCAGCGGTTTGCCTACGAGCCAACTGAGCAAACAATCCTGGCTGACTGGCTAGCTCTTCAAATCGCCCTTGTTGGACAACGCGTCCGGCTTGCATCACATAAATGCGATCGGCATAGCGAATGGTGCTGAGACGGTGAGCAATGACAACACGAGTAACTTTGAGTTGATCTAAACTCTGACTCACGATCGCCTGTGTCTTATTATCCAAGGCGCTTGTGGCTTCGTCAAACAGTAAAATCTGAGGCTTTAAAGCTAATGCACGGGCAATCACCAGTCGTTGCCGTTGTCCACCGGAGAGGTTCGTTCCACCTTCACTCACAAGCGTATGCATCTGCATGGGCATGGCTCTTATATCCTCTGCAAATCCACTCATTTCCGCCGCAGTCCACGCTTCATCTAAGGTGATTAGGGCACCGCTGGCAATGTTTTCAAAGATTGAGCCTGCGTTAATTCGGCTATTTTGCAACACCACACCTAACTGACGGCGCACGGCCATCACATCCAGTCCCATCAAATCTTGTCCGTCATAGTAGATTGTGCCAGAGATAGGCGTTTCAAAGCCTAGCAACAGTCGCATGACGGTTGATTTGCCGCTGCCCGATGGTCCGACTAATGCAATAAATTCACCTGGTTGGGCAGAGATACACACACTATCAAGGTTGAGGGGACCATCTTCGCGATAGCGGAAGGATATATGGTCAATTTGAACGTTGCCAGATAGCCGTCCTGGGTTAGCTTTGTTGAGGTCAATTTCGGGTTCAGCAGTTAGGATAGATTGCGATCGCTGCCACAGTGGAATCACATCCAACACTTCAATTAATGTATTGCTGAGACTGGTGACTCCTCCAATAAACGTGCCAAACGCAACGCTAAACGCCAGAAAAGATCCGGTTGATAAACCGCTACCGCTGCCAAAGGACTGAGTCGGATCAATCAAAGTGCTGGCTAGCCCAAACAGCAGCACTGTCGTGAGAGTTGGCAACACCGTGTTGAACAACACAACCATGTCCTCTAAACGCTGCGTGCTGGCTAGAAGCTGAAGTTGTTTCACATATTTTTGTCCCCAATGGGCAAAAGCGCGTTCCTCAACTCCGGCAATTCGCAGCTTAGGAACCGCATTGATGAGTTGCACCATCAACCCAAAAAGGTCACCTTCAAGCTCCATTAAAGGGCGATTTTTGCGAATGATCAGGGAACCAGAGATGGTGGTAAAAGTGATAATTACTGCGGCTAGCACTAGTGCCAGAGTTGCCAGTCTAGAACTGTAGTAAAACAACAGTCCCAAATTCAACAGTGAGAAAAAACCGGCAAAGATACTTTGTAAGGCAGTACCACTAAGCTTGCGCCGAATCGCACCAATGCCAGACACGCGTGAGTTTAAATCACCGATGGAATATTCTCGAAAGAAGGAGGTTTTTAGCTTGAGTAAACGATCCCAGACAGCGGCTTGTAGAGATGCATCGGATAGGGTTTCAATTCGCATGGAGGCGATCGCCTGCGCCAGTTGAAAGCTTGCCCCACCAAAGGCAGCCGCTAGTAGCCCTAACCCAATCTGCACCAGTAAACCTGAGTTGCCGTAGGGAATCGCGTTATCAATCAAAACGGCTGTAGCTTGTGGCACCAGCATTCCTAACAACGTTGCAGCTACGCCTGTGAGCAGAATCGCAATCACGTCGGACGTGCGCCCTTGCAGCGTAAATTTGAGCAAACTAATGGCATTCAACACGCCATCAGGCAAGGGTCTGTAGAAGACAAACGCAACGGGATCAATGGTTTGAGCAACAGCCTGATCGACTGGAACTCTAGCAGAGGCAGGTTTAGAACCCTTCGTCGTTGAAACATCGGCTTCAGCTAAACCTGTCGATGCCGGATCAAACAGTTCGTACTGGGTATTTCCAACGGGCAACAGTGCGACAGGTCGTTTATCCTCAACGGTGTAAGCCAGAAGTGGTCCGCTATCCATCTTCCACCAATTGTTTCGCAGCAAAACTCGCCGCAAGCGTAAGCGAGAAGAACGGGCGATCGCCTCCAAAGGTTCCTTTAATCGCTTCAGATCTTCCGATCTAGCAGGTGGGTGAATAGTTACTCCCAGTGCCTTACCCACTGCTCCTGCTGCAATTAACAAAGGAGTATCTGCCTCAAAAAAACTCTCTGTCCTAGGATGTAACACTGACGCAAGCTGATGGATCGTTTGCTGCGTCAATTGACGGTTAAGCTGCTGCCTTGCCTCAAATCGAGCTAACGTTTGCTGAGTTTCGTGTTCTCCAATCAGTTCAACGGAACAGAGAAAATAGTGATGCAGTTGAGCCAGTCCCTTTAGCAAAACATCCCAACTTTCAACCTCGGCTGTGCCTCTAGAAAACAGTTCAAGGTGATCGGCTGCTTCTAACCATGCTCCATTTCCAATAGGAAAACAGCCTGTTTCTGGATCTAAAACCAGGTCTGAATGACCCAACCAGAGCATCTTTCCTTGCTGGACTCTCACCCACAAAACCTGATCGGGAGGAGGCTGAAATATTTGCCCTTCCATCAGAGAAAGGTATTGCATATCAGGAGTAATTCCAGCGGTCTTTGGCTGAGTTAGTCCCTCCACTTGACCAAGTTTGTGAATCCAGTTGTCGAGGAGGAAGTGGGGATCGGGGATTGAAGACTGGGAGAGTACGGGAGTGGGAGGGTATGGAATTGGCAGAAGCTCTGTAGGTTCAAGTGGAACGGCGATGATGCCGAGTGAGTTACAGTCTGGACGAGATGCAATGCCAAAAAGAGTTTCACCGGGGTAAATGTTGAATAGGTAGTGGCGATCGCCCTCCGCCTCACCATTTTTTATTGGCACCACAAACAGCGCCAGGGAGCCTGACTGAACCAGCCAAACCGTTTGAGGGTCATTTAATAACAGGGGTTGATTGCCTGTAATTTGGTGCAAACTTGTGTCAATCTGCTGTAGCTTCATGAAGCACCCTCCGCGTTGCGAATGAGTTGAGCATAATGTCCAGGTTGTTGCCACAGTTCTTCATGGGTACCGCGTTGCACAACCTTGCCGCGTTCTAAAACAATAATTTCGTCAGAGTCTCGAATGGTGCTTAGCCGATGCGCCACAATCAAACAAGTGCAGCCCCGCTGCCGCAATTTTTGGTCAATCATTTTCTCGGTTTCTGTATCCAGGGCACTGGTGGCTTCATCCATAATCAGAATTGACGGATTGTTGATTAGCGCTCTAGCAATCTCAAGCCGCTGTCGCTGTCCACCACTCAGATTCACTGCACCTTCCAGCAATTGAGCATCATAGCCACCAGGAATCGAGAGGATAACTTCGTGAATTGCTGCATCCCGACAAGCCCGATGTAAGGCGCGCTCGGGAACTGTGGTATCCCACAGGGTTAAGTTCTCACGAATGGTGCCTGCAAATAGGAGAATGTCCTGTTCTACAACTGCGATCGAATTGGTGAGTACAGAACGGGAAATATCATTTCTAGCAACTCCGTCAAACCGGATTTCTCCTGACCAGGCATCATAGAGTCCAGCAATTACTTTAGCGAGGGTTGACTTACCAGAGCCACTTCCTCCTACAAAAGCAATTCGCTGTCCCGGCTTAATAGAAAGGTTGAAATTCTCAATTAGCGGCGGTTCAAGCGGGCTGTAGCCGAAGGTAAGGTCTTTTAGATCAATGTAACCGTGCAGACGAGGAGAAAAGGGTGAAGGATGAAGGATGAGAGATGAAGGGGGAGGGGGGGAATCTTGTTCTTGTAACTGGGGATCAACTTCGTTAGTTAATACGTCGTCCAGGCGCTGTAGGTTCCCCTGTAAGGTTTGCAGAGTGCTGCCAAATTGGACGAGACGATTGACGGGTTGCTGAAAGCTTTGCATCAGGAGTTGAAAGGCGACTAGCATCCCAATACTTAAGCTGCCGTTGATCACGCGCCATCCACCGATCATCAATAGCGAAGCAGCCGTGAGTGCCGAAAGAAGAGTAGGCAATAATCCTAAAACGCGGTTGATTAAACCTAACTCTTGCTGAGCGTTGATTGCCTTGGTGTAATAGCCCACCCAACGAGCAAAAAAGTCTGACTCTAAGCCAGAAGCTTTGAGCGTTTCCATGCTCTGTAAGCCTGCGATCGCAATTCCCGATGCTTTGCCGTATTCCTGCACCAGTCGCAGGTTTGCATCGACGCGCTGACGCGATACCCACTGTAAAGTGAGTACATTCACAACGGCAAAGAAAATCACAATCAGGGTTAAGACGACGTCATATTGGAACATGGCGATCGCAAAAAAGATCACCATGAAGGCGCTGATTACTGTGATCGTCAGACGACCCGACATTACATCCGCCACATCATCGTTGAGTCGAATCCGGTTGCTGATCTCTCCGGCAAACCGCTGGGCATAAAAGCTGACGGGTAAACGTAAAACGTGCCAGACAAACCGACTGGATAAACTCACCGATAGCTTAATCTTTAAGCCACGCAAATACCGTAGCTGCAACAGGGTAAGCAATCCCTGAAGACATATCGTGATCATCATGCCAAACAATAAGTAGGGCAACCACTCGGGTCGGCTGCCCATCAGGACATTATCCACAAAGATCTGGCTAAAGGCAGGAATCACCAGACTTGGCAGCACCAGTAAAAAGCTTGCCAGGATGCAGTAGAGCAATGCCCCAACCGAATTGCGGAGACGGCTTCCTAATGCCAAAGTGAGACTGGGTTTTTGTCCCCCTGGCTGAAATTCTTCGCTCGGCTCCATCACCAGAACGACCCCGGTATATCCTTCATCGAATTCCTGATAGGAAACCCTTCTAGGTCCGACAGCTGGATCATTGAGATAAACTCGGTCTTTGTCAAACCCCTCAACCACTAAAAAGTGATTGAAGTGCCAGAAAACAATAAAAGGAAAACGCAGTTGTGACAGGCTTTCTAGTGACTTCTTAAAGCCTTTGGCGACCATGCCATAGTTTCTGGCCGCCTTAAGGACATTGGCGGCTGTCACCCCATCTCGCGAAACACCACAGGCTTGTCGTAGCTCTGCCAGCGGCACAATGCGGTTGTAATAGCCTAAGACAATTCCTAAAGCCGCAGCCCCGCACTCAACGGCTTCCATCTGTAAAACTGTGGGTGTTTTGACTCGGCTCTTTTGCCCCTTTAGTGACTGTTGCAGAGAGGCTAAAGGGTTGATAAACATCAGTGAGACACCTCAAGAAATGGAAATACAAAGGTGATGGGTGCTTTTTCTGCCAGGGTGATGCGGGCGATCGCACTCATTCCGGGAGCCAGCGTTAACCGTATACCTCTTGCAGAAGACCACCGATAGCCGCTTGCAGTGGCAGGATCGGGTTCCAGTTCAGCAACGACTTCTACTAAATTTTCTTGATCCGTAATGCCGGACTGACGAGCCGCATCTAAAGTGGTGACAGATGGTTCTGAAACAGATTTAATCCGAGCAACCAAGCCGTCGGTTTGTTCAGAGCCGATGGTGTCAGGCACCAGCATAATCTCCATTCCAGGTTGAATCTGCTTCGCTTCATCGCTACCAAAATAGGTTAATCCCACTAGTTCATTAGAGGATTGGGTTGGGTGAACGAGGATTCCTTTACCCACTGCGGTAATTGGAATCCGTCCAAAGAAACCCCAAACCAGCGCCAACGCCATCAAGGAAGCCAGAGATGCCAGAGGTAGCCAACTCTTAGGGCTAACAACTTGCATCAGTTGATCCAACTGCTCTGGAGAAGATAATCGCTCCAGGGACTCCTTTCTAAAAATGCTGGTTTTTGACTGCTCACTCATGGCTTTATTTGATGGCTCCGTTCAGTGACTCGCTTTAAGTTACACCCAACCGTTTCAACATCCAGTTAAATCGAGCTGCCCCTTGAGAAACCTGTTGCAACGAATCAAGGTCTAGCTCATCCTCATATTCAACGTCCTCATCCATCTCCTGATGCTGACTGTAGTTGCTCTTATTGCAGCCCAGACGACTCATCACGGTTTGCAGACTATTAGAAAGTTGAAGGGCAAGGACTCGGTAAAAGCGAGAGGCAAAACTCATGTCTTGCTGAAGTTTGACAGCAAGTACCTGACGAGGAATAGATAAAACAAGAGAGTGATTGACCGCTCTAACCGTAACCGCTGGGGGGCGAAAATCTACAAAAGAGCTAGCGCCACTAATTTCACCCCGGGTTAGGTTAGCGATCGCCTTCTCACGAGGAGCCTTCCCCTGACTTTTAAAGCAAAGGGTGAGAGGGTTATAGTCTCCTTCGGGAGAGGAAATCAATAGAAGACCATCCAGAATGAAATACAGCGCCTCAACGGGTCTACCGGCTTGGAGTAAGACTTCATTCGGGGAAAGGCTTTTGATTTCACCCACGGCAACCAACCAGTCTGCGTCGCTGTCTCGAAGCTCTCCAAACACAAAGAGAGCTTCTTTCATCGGTTGTTCGGTGATGGCTTGCACCTGACCTGGCATCTCGAAGATTTGCCGCAGCCGTTCAGAGAGCATCAGGGCGATCGCCCGATAAAAATGGGTACTAAAGTTAATGTCCTGTTCTAGTTTGTCTATTAACTGTTGTCGAGGAATTGCCAGTACTAACGAATTCACATCTGCTTTAACAATTGCTGGCATAAAACATAAATCAAATAAGGATGTTTCACCCACAATCTCGCCGCGTGATAAACGAGTAATTTCTCGATCCTGACAATCACTCTCTGCAACAGTTACAACATGATCGGTAGAAGTACTTTTAGCGTTGGGAATTACGATCGTTAACGCTCCATCTAACAACAGATAAATCACCTCTGGATCTCTGCAAAGCTGGACAAGCACAGTTCCGGCGTTGATCTGCTCTTGACGACCCGCAGCGATCATCCAGTTAATGTCGGCGTTGCTTAATTCGCTGAGTAAGACTTCTGCCATGAGGTGATTGGTGCGAGTTTGATAGCCACATTATTACGGATTAGAAGTGAGGAAACTAGAGGAGATAAAGCTGATCCAACGTTCTGCCAACATTTATCCAACATCTTGCCAACATTTGTCCAACACACAAGCCTTCAGTGTTTGAGGGTTTCGGGCTACTCTAGAGAAGTGATGAGAGAGCTTGAATTGATTGCAGCTCTCACCAGTCATTTCCCTAACTGGAGGACATATCCTAATGAGTCAGCAAGAACCCAAAAAAGAAGAGCAGCTTTCAGATACAGAACTAGAAGGTGTGTCCGGTGGACTGACACAGCGGTTTGAAGATGCTCGCCTAGAGAATCTGGACAAAGGACTTCAACCTGAAGGAGAACTGTCCGAAGATCAGTTGAAAACTGTTGCAGGTGGATTGAACGAGCGATTTGAAGATGCTCGTCAGGAAAACTTGGACAGCTAGTTTTGGTTTACTCGTAGGTTGAGAAGGTAGTTAGTGCCTAGCCCTTTTTAACCTACAAATCTTGATTTCGGCAGTTTGTACTGCTAGTAGACTTCAATTAGTTTCTGATTTCTACGGGTCTGTATGCCTGTCGGGGAACGGTGCAATGCCGTTCCCCACACTTTAACTTATGTACTTTTTCTTAAGTTAGAGCTTAACTTTACTATCTTTGCTTCTTTTTCCCTCGTACTTGAGGTAGATTCTTGAGCAGTAATAGTCAGAGGTAAACCCTGATGACTGCTGAAGAAGCATTGGAGATAATAGAACAAATTTTGCCTCCAGGTAGTTTAACCGCTGCACAGGAGTTAGTATTTCGGCGATCTTGGCTGGGTGAAGAATATCCTGCGATCGCCCGTGAAGCTGGATATGACTATAGTTATATCCGAGATATTGGCGCACAACTGTGGCGATCGCTCTCCAAAGCCTTGAAAGAACCCGTTAAAAAGAAAAACTTTCGCGCCTTATTGCAACAGCGGTTCAATCTGCAACCGTTGCATTTGAAGCAGGCGATTGATCCTAATCTAACTGTGCTTTCTGATATCCCAGAATTTCCTGGAGGTGCAGTACGGCTGCACTCCCAGTTCTACATTGAGCATCCTGCTATTCAAGCAAAAGCTTATGCAGAAATCGGCAAATCAGGAAGCTTATTGCGAATCAAAGCCTCCCAAAGAATGGGAAAAAGTTCCCTTTTGCTTCGCATCATTGACCAGGCTAAAACGCTAAATTACAACACGGTTAACCTGGACTTTAAGCAAACCGATAGTGATATCTTTTCCAGCCTGGATCGGTTTCTCCGATGGTTTTGTATCCATGTGAGTCAGCAATTAGGGATAGAGCCCCGGTTAAACCAATATTGGCAAAAGGAAGCGGGTAGCAAGGCGAGCTGTACGCTTTACTGGACACGATATCTTCTGAGTCAATTAAACGCCCCTCTACTCCTGAGCTTTAACGACTTTGATTTCATTCTGACAGAGCATCCCAAACTTGCCTGGGAGTTTCTCATGCTGCTCCAGTCCTGGCACGAAGAAGCCAGACAGTCCAACGTTTTGCAAAAGCTGCGACTGGTGATAGTTCACTCCACTGATATTCACATTTCTCCGCAGCTAAGCGTATCTTCGCTCAACATGATCGGGTATCCCATTGAGCTACCAGAGCTTAATTTATCACAAGTGCAAATCCTGGCTCAAAAGTATGGCTTAAACTGGGAAACCTCTAATTCAGCTCAAGAGCTAATTGATATGGTCGGAGGGCACCCTTACCTGCTGCAACTGGCGCTATATCACCTCTGGACAGGAAGTGTAACTCTTGATCAGCTTTTGCAAGAAGCGCCTACGCTGACTGGCATATACAGCGATCATCTGCAAAGCCTTTTAGTTACCTTACAGTCTTGTCTGGACTTGTCCAAGGGACTTGACCAAATTATTAAGGATGGTCAGACTACACAAGTGAAGGTAGCCGCCAAACTAGAGAAGCTGGGACTGATCAAGCGGCAGGGTAATTTGCTTAAGCTCAGGTGCAAGCTCTATCACCTTTACTTTAGCGACCATTTGTCTCTCTTCTGCCTTTCTTGATTAACCGCCATCATCACAAAAATTGAGCCAATTCCAACCTCTTTATCCCTTCCCCTATTTCACCCTGCGAAGCTTGACGATTAAAGTCTAAGCGCGTTAGGTGCAGCGTTGGAAATCGACGCCCCCCCAGAACCTCGAAAACCGTATAATCTCGTTGACGTGTGTCGATCCCTCTCTCCATAAGGGTTTCGACGAATTTAAGCAGGCTTGATTCTCAATTAGATCTGCTTATTGACCATCAAATTGGGGGTGCGTCGATTTGACCGCTGAAACCTAGTCTGGGCAATGCTTCCTGGACGAGGGGTTTCAAACCCCATTCCCCGCAAGGGGACGGAAACAAGTAAAGATGAAATGAAAGACGAGGGGATAGAGTCCGTTTCAAACCCCATTCCCCGCAAGGGGGCGGAAACTTTGTCAAATGGGGTTCCGCCAGTTCATACACCTTTGTGGCAAAGGGTTTCAAACCCCATTCCCCGCAAGGGGACGGAAACAGAGCGATCACCAGGCGTTAGAGAGAGTCCACTTGCAAGTTTCAAACCCCATTTCCCGCAAGGGAACGGAAACGCGGAAGTCCAAACGCATTTTTCATAGCTTAAGCCAGTTAAAGTTTCAAACCCCATTCCCTGCAAGGGGACGGAAAGTCTAGGTATAAGCGATCGCACCTATTTTCAGATCGTCTCAAATCCTCTTCCCTACAGAAAGATAGAAACAACTTTTCAGGAAGCTTAGTTAATGTTTGGAGAATGCGTCACACGCACCCTAAAGTTTCTGCCTCCTTGCAAACGGTCGGCTACACTTGAGGGGTAAACTCGCCGCATCAACCCACCCCGTGATTTTGGTAAGTTTAGCTTTGAAGGTGCAAAGCGCTTAAAAACTGGACTTTTAGAATCGCCGCGATAGGTAATTCCTCTGTCGAACTCACGGAATCACCCCAGCGTGTTACGCATCGACCTATGACCAACTTAGAAAAACGTAAGCTATTGTCAGCCCTTAGTCATGGTGCTTTGGTCCTGAATGTCGCCGTTTTGCCAGTCTTAATTCCGATCGCCGTTTTAATTCTCTCGGATGACTCAATCGTGCAGCAAAATGCGAGAGAGGCAATTAACTTTTGCATCAACATTACTGTCTATATCTTCATTTTTTTGCTGCTAACCTTTATGGGGATAGGCATACCGCTTATTGGGAGAGGTATACCGCTGCTGTTTCTAACCTTGTTTGTGAGTTGGGTGATGCCGATTATTGCCGCCGTTCATGCGGCTACTCAACTAGATCGGGCTTATCGCTATCCGTTCATTTTGCGAGTGCTGTAATCGCGATAAACTTTTGAAATTTTCTATACTTGACTAATCCTGCCGAGATAAGATTTAATTCTGCAATGCAGCTTTGCCAGCGTGAAACCCTGCAAGTTGCAGACCCAAAAATTTAGTCGCGCTACCGAAAGTTGTTGGAGCAACTCTCGATAGCTGACCCTTTCGACTGTTACAGGCAGTCTGGGGGCTGAAGGTATTTTATCCCTATTTTCAGCCGCTCCAGTTTGTCACGACGTTTTGGGGTGGCTGAATTTTTGGGTTTTCCTCCCCGTTACTAGTTCAAAGGAAAACCCATGACCGCCAACTTAATCACCCGTGCCGCAGCCCCCACCCTGCTGCAACAGACTCCTGCGTCCGTTTCTGCGCCACAGCTCCAGCCCTTGCCCCTGCGCTATCCCAACCGGGAACCGATTCGCCACTTGCTGATCGGTTCACCCACGCTCGTACAAAACACGATTCACCAGTTACACCACCTGCGCTACGCCGAGGTCGGCTTGTGGAGTCCAGAGATTCCCCCCTCCGACTCAGAACTCCAGCTGACGCTCAACCCCGGCGAGGTCTTGCGAATCTTGCTGCGCTACGTGGCGATCGCAGATATCCAGTAGCATGAGTTTCTAAGCTCACAATAGAGATCTGCGGCTTCTCAAAGAAGTCGCAGTTATTACTCAACAATACTGGTTAGAGGGGTTAGACTCACTCAGATGGCGATCGCCACTGCATCTGCAAGGCAGCAAGTTTAACCTTAGATCGAATAATGAAAACCTATGTCAATGAGTGCTTGATTAAACAGCAAGGCAACTTTTTAGACCTGTCGGGGAATAAGGGAGAATAGGGAACAGTGACGAGATAAGACGATGCTAGACATCCAACGAGTGCTGAACCACGACCGGTTACTGCGGGCACTAACAGGGTTAAA
>NZ_JACJPC010000132.1:0-3474 GCF_014695875.1 Leptolyngbya sp. FACHB-541
GTCTAAGCGAGCAGAAGTAGTTCCAGAAGTTGTATGGATTGGCGTGTAGGTCACAACCGGTGATTGAGAAAAGAACTGCGGGTAGCGAGTTTCTAAATCTTTGACTTTTGCCACCGCTCCCCATCTTTCATAGCAATAGTGCGCCTCTTTCATGTAGGTCTGAGCAATCTTTTCCCGACCTCGCGCTAGATAATGTTTAGCCGCTAATTCATAAGCTAATGCTTCTTCCTGGATATACTCATTTTCAGCAGCACCTGCGATCGCCCGTTCATAAAACTCTTCAGCCTCAAGAAATTGCCCTAAGACTCGCGCTTTCTCTGCCTTGACTAAATGGTATTTGTGCAAACAATTCATTGGGGCGTGTTCTGCCCATTTTTGCATCTTTTCTTGGTTGGCATTAACGCGATTCAACCAGGGTGCTTTTTCAGAGCTTGAAGCATTTGCCCACAAGCTCAGAACGATTAGGGAGTCATAGAAATGAAATAGAGCTACAGAGAATAATGATGTGGCTGCGCTTAAATACGGTTCTGCCAAAGTAGCCGTTTTTGCAGCTTGCTCATACTCCCCGAACAGGTAGCATAAAATCAACTTATTTAAGTAAAAGAAGTGAAAGCCAGTTCCATCCTTTGCCGCGATCGTCCATAACAGTGCTTGCTCTTCGTCATAGAGACCACCCATTAAGCGACTTGGGTTTTCAGATTGACCTCGCAGGTTCAGGATCGTTTGTTGCAACATTGCCAGCCAGGTGGCAGGAGTCTCTCGTCTAATTTGATGGGTGGCTTTACGATAAATCGCTGTTTGTTGTTCTAGTTCTGTCAGTTCTTGTCCTGCATAAAAGGGATAATAACATAGGCCAATTGCAGAATAACCCGCAAATTCAAACTCTCCACTTTCTATACCGCTTTGCCAAGCTTCAGCAAAGCCAGGGAACGTTTCTTTAAGGTGGTCTTTCCAGGGAATGATATGGAAACTCACCATCATCAATGCTTTGCAATTACCTCTCTTGTTATTTGTTTGTTTCGCTAAATTTAAGGATAATTTGCCAAATTGATAGCCCAGTTCAAAGTCTTGTTCAACGCCACTTAGGATCATGCCATAGCCAACATAACCAAGCAGCGACCAGATCGCGTTTCCATGGGCCATCGATAAATTCACTATCTTGCATATAATCAGCACCATCAGAGCGGGTGTCGAAATAAAAGCCGGAGTATATATGCCTACTAAAATGTGGACTGCTGCCAGGGACACAGGTTCAGTCATCTCTGGCAAATCAATCAAATCTTCGATTTCCCGCCCAGCCAATCGTGAAGCGGTTTCCTCTAATCCTGCTTGAACATCTAACTGGCTTGGAGCTTCCACTAAACGAATTCCCAAGCGTTGCAGCACTTCCAAGCCAGTTTTAAGGGCCTCTTTAGGTTCTCCCCGCGACAGCCATGCTTGAATCTTGCTATCGTAAACTTTCACGGTATCGAGCACCGTCTTCGCACAGTTAAGCACTGCTTCTGCAATCCGCTCCATTTCGTCAAAGTGACCGCTGAGGTAGGCTGCCTCTGCTTCCTCTGAATGCAACACCAAAGTCAGGTCATACTCACGCTGCCAACTTTCCACATCAAGGAATTTAAGTCCTGTATTGAAATACTTGAAAGCTGCTTCATAAGCCGTCGCTGACTTTGCTTTCTGACCTGCCGTTAAATTCAATCTGGCAATTTCAGTTCGTTCTGATCGAGCAGTGACTAGCTCAAGTCCTTGATTGAGATGATCGATGATTTCAAACAACCGCTCGGATCGTTGCTCTGGTGAAGTTTTTTCGAGCAAATTGCGACCGATTTGCAGATGAACAACCTGTTTCTGCGATTCATCAATCAAAGCATAAGCCGCTTGCTGAACGCGGTCGTGCAGAAACTTATACTCTTGAACCAACAAATCTTCGTCCAAGTCAGACAGAGGTTGAATTAATCCTGCTTGTATTGCTGCTAGTAGATCCTGGAAAATTGCTTTCGGTGATTTTTCGCAAACGGTTCCTTCGGAGTTGCGCTCTGCGCTAAGCGCTAACGTCTCTAAATCAAACTCAGACCCAACACAAGCAGCGATGCAGAGAGTTTGCTGTGTTGCTTCCGGTAATTTCTGCAACTGACGCAGCAGCAACTCCACCACATTATCGGTGATATCTTGAGCTTCAATCTCTGCCAGGTTCCACTGCCAACTTAACTGTTGGGCATCGAAAGTCAACAAGTTTTCGCTATGCAGCAGCTTCAAAAATTCACCCACAAAGAAAGGGTTGCCCTCGGTTTTACGCAACACGACTTGGGCTAGGGAGCGAACGATATCAGAATTGTGATGTAATGTCTCAGCTATCAGTTGACTCAACGGTTCCAGTGTTAAGGGGGTCAGGATGATTTCCTGAAATACTGCTCCCCCTTTTCGCAGGCTCTCTAGCGTTAAGACCAACGGATGCGTTGGAGTCAGTTCGTTATCTCGGTAGGCTCCGATCAAAAACAGAGATTGAGTTTGCTCGTCAAGTAAGATGAGTTCGATTAACTTCAACGTCGCAGAATCGATCCACTGTAGATCGTCTAAGAAAATGACTAGGGGATGCTCTTTTGCACAAAACGCCCGCACAAACCTTTGAAACGTGAGATTGAAGCGATTCTGTGCTTCTGTTGCTCCAACTTTGGGCACAGGGGGCTGCTTACCAATAATGAACTCAACTTCGGGAATGACATCTATGATAATTTGTCCGTTGCTTCCTAAAGCACTGAGTAGACGCGATCGCCATACTTCCACCTGTTCATTGGGTTCACTCAACAGTTGCTGCACCAATTTCTGCAGGGCATCGACGATCGCGCTGTAGGGAATATTGCGCCCAAATTGGTCAAATTTACCCCAGATAAAATAGCCGTGCTTTGCGGTGATCGGTTTATGGAGTTCCTGCACCAATGCCGTTTTGCCGATGCCAGAATAACCGGAGACCAGCATCATTTCGCTGCATGAGGGTGTAGGGTGCAGGGTGTGGGGTGTGGGGTGTTTTTCCCGATTCCCGGCTCCCGATTCCCGATTCCCCGTCACTCTGTCAAACGCCACCCATAATGCTTCGATCTCCGCTTCTCGCCCATACAGTTTTTGAGGAATGCGGAACTGCTCGGAAACATCTTGCAGTCCCAACGATAGGGTGTTAATCTGACCCATTTCCGCCAGTTGTTGGGCACAGCGCTCTAGATCCGCTTTGATGCCCCAGGCACTTTGATAGCGATCCTCCGCATTCTTCGCCATCAGTTTCAAAATCAGATCCGAGACAGGTTGGGGGATCGTCGCATTCAATTCGTGCGGAGGAGTCGGCGGTGTAGCAATGTGACAGTGAACGAGTTCCAGGAGATCACGGGTGGGAAACGGCAATTGTCCCGTCAACAGTTTGTAGAAGGTTGCACCCAGGGAATAAAAGTCGGTGCGATAGTCGAGCATCCGGTTCATTCGTCC
>NZ_JACJPC010000133.1:0-17639 GCF_014695875.1 Leptolyngbya sp. FACHB-541
TTGTAGCAGTTGGTCAAGCAGTTCAGGTTGAAAGGTCATGTGTTTCTATCTCTGGTTCAGTAGTTCATTAGATCTCAACTTCTGACCTTTGACACACTTCAATTTACAATCCCAATCCAAGTTCGCTGCCTAATTGAGCTGCAATTTGCTTAGCATCTGCGTCATCGCTGGCATAAAACATCGTGGCTGCTTCCGTGCCGTATTGTGGGTTTGCCATCGTTTCCCAACCAATCTGGTTAAAGATTTTCACAACCTTTGCGCCGGGAAACCATGCTGCAACTTGCTCACCACCGGATTGAGTTGAGTTCACGGCTGCATCAAGCTGATTGCCCACGAGGGGATTAGTGCAATCGAGTAACACTTTGCCATCCACAGTGCCGAGAGCTTCAACCACTTCGGGCATTGCTTCCCACGTTACGGTCAGAACAATGACATCTGCTTGGGTTGCTGCATCCGTCAACGTTGTAGCTTGAGCATTCGCTCCAGTTTCTGTAAGCAAGGCTTGCACTTTTGGAGCATTGACATCACGCACACCAAAAATTACTGTATGTCCTTGCTGTGCCCAAGCCCGACCCAGCGTACTGCCAACACTTCCCGCTCCTAGAATAGCTAATCTCATCCCTACAGTCTCCATTGAATTGACAAGCATCAAACTTGACTAGGGCGACGTTCAATTCCCTTTACTAAAACTTCTGGATGAACATTGTGAGGAATTGCCCAACCTCTTTCCCAGAAATAGATATTGATTTCAACGGTGTTATCAGCAACATCCCAACGCACAACCTTGCCGTCTTTGATGGTTAGCAGCATCGTCTCAATCGAGGTTCCTTCTCGTCCAGTCGGTTGCATCCCCATAAACACTTCAGCGTGCTTCCAATCAAGACAGATGGTGAAGAAAGCACGACCATTACCAGCCGCATCGATCGCCTCAAATTCGTCCACCAAATCAACCCGCGATTGCAAAGCACTAACAAATTGAGCCGCCCATTCTTTCAGGGCTTGTCGTCCGTGAATATCGCGACCCATTGTTGAATTGACCAAAACATCTTCTGCCACCAGAACATCCCAGCGATCGAATTCACTGAGTTGAAAGGCATCGTAGAGTTCCCGAACAAATGGATATTGGGTAGTCATTGGCATTACCTCAAAACTGTCTGGAGGCTCCATTAGGTTGCGCTCCTTGATATTCAAGATATTTTGTCTACAATCTTTTGAGAAGAGGCTGAACTTCACTTCTTTATCCACCTTTTTTCAATGGTTGCCCATGAAAAGTTTGTCTAATATGCTGGCGTTCGTGCGGGTGGCAGAAGTGCAGAGCTTTGCTCAGGCATCGAATGTGTTGGGATTATCAACCTCTGCTGTCAGCAAAGCTGTTGCCCGTTTAGAAGCGGACTTGGGCGTTAAGCTGTTTCATCGGACAACTCGCAGTATCAGCCTGACCACAGACGGCGTGCGCTTCTATGAAGGCTGCCAACAGGTGTTGGGAGAATTAGAGGCGCTTGAAGCTGAAATTCAGGGAAATCGTGTGGCACCCAGAGGACGCTTGACTGTCAGCGTTTCACCTGCATTTGGGCGAGTTTGCTTAGTGCCCATGCTTAAGGGATTCACCCAAGCATTTCCAGACATCACGCTAGATATTTCAATGGACGATCGCCTTATAGATCCCGCTGAACAGGGGGTTGATGTTGTGATTCGGATAGGCAACTTGAATGACAGTGCAAGCCTGATTGCCCGCCAACTGGTTACTTACCCGTTGGTGGTTTGTAGTTCGCCCTCGTATCTTGAACAACACGGGACTCCCCAGCATCCCCGTCAACTTCAGCAACATACCTGTTTGAATTTTCGCAATCGCTCAACGGGGCGCTTTTATTTATGGTCTTTTGCTGTTGAGGGCAAAACTGAACAATATGCAGTGAGCGGCTCCGTTGTGTTTGATAATGCAGACGCGATTGTTCGTTCCGCGATCGCTGGATTGGGCATGAGCCAAATGCCTGCGTACTTAGCATCTGAAGCAATTTTTAGTGGCAATTTGGTAGAAGTCCTCAGCCCCTATCGTCCCCCAGAAATTCCGGTATGGACTTGCTATTTGAATCGACGTTTTGTTGCCCCTCGAATTCGAGCATTTGTTGAATTTATAGCCGCACAGAAGGAGAGGTTGACAGCAATGACTACCCTGTGAGCAAATCTGTATTGACTACCCCTGATCGCCAACAGACAAAATCTAAACGACAACTACCCTCAGAAACGAAGCAGCACAACGGATGAGATGAGCGGCAGTAGTAGCATTGAACTCAAAATTAGAGCTGATCTGTCCGCTCCATCTCAATTGTTATACGGTGACTATTTGCGTTCCGGTATAGCCATCCGTAATCCTAGCCCAATCAAAACACTTCCTGAAAACCACTTCATGAAGCCAGCAATTTGTGGTTGTCGTGTCAAGCGATCACCCAAACCACCCGCAAAATGACCAATCATTCCATAAATCAGTAAGCACAGAGCCGTAAAAGACAGCCCATAAATTAGCATTTGTAAAGCTACATACCCCACCTGAGCATCTACAAATTGAGGCAGAAATGCTATGAAGAATAGAATGCCTTTGGGATTGAGAATGCTAGTAGCCATCCCCTGCCAAATAATACTGCCTCGTCTAGTCGGTCTAGCCTCATTACCTACAGGTATTAGAGACTCTCTGCTCAACAGAGTACGAACTCCTAAATAAAGCAGATAGGCTGCACCTGCATATCGGATAACTTCAAATGCTGTTGCAGATGCTTGAAGGATGGCTGATAACCCAAGCACTGCCAAGGCTGTATGAACGATATAGCCAATACAAACCCCAAATGTTGATAGAAGTGCGACTCCTCGCCCCTGAGCAATACCACGAGTACTGACATAAATGATGTCTGGACCTGGTGTACAGATCATTACAACCGCAGTGGTAAAGAACAAAGCTATGTTTGAGAGTGACATAAGAATTACTCCTATTTGAGCTGCGTCACATGCAATGCAGCTATCCTGAATGGGTTGGTGTTTTTTTAGCTTCCTACTATTGGGCGATTTGAGAATGTTCGGAACTCATAATCTGTTAGCTTTCCTGCTATCGAGCTTCTTACTCTGGATTACCCCTGGTACAGATACAACGTATATCCTGGCTCGAAGTATTTCACAGGGTCGTCAAGCAGGGCTAGTATCAGCACTGGGGATCAGTAGCGGAGGCTTGGTCCACACCCTCTTTGCTGCGTTTGGTTTATCTGCGATTCTAGCAACCTCAGCTTGGACATTTACGACTATCAAGTTTGCTGGAGTTGCATATTTGATCTATCTGGGTGTGCAAGCTTGGTTGAGAAGGTCTAAACCTCTATCCACACTAGACATTAACTCAATGAGCAATTGGCAAATTTATCGCCAGGGAGTTGTAACCAATGTTCTTAATCCTAAAGTTGCAATTTTCTTTCTCGCATTTCTCCCGCAGTTTGTGAACCCAGCAGCAGGTCTTGGTGCATTACCATTTTTATTATTAGGTGTTTTGTTTGTTACCGGTGGTACGGTTTGGTGTTTAATCATTGCTGGATTTGCGGCAGCAGCAACGAACACTTTCAGGAGAAATGAGAAAGTTTTAGGTTGGTTAGAGCGGGTGACAGGGAGTGTATATATTGCGTTAGGGTTGAATCTGATAAGAAGCAAATCCCAGCCGACGTAAATAGGTAGTCAGTCTACTGGCTCAAGCTAACAACGCAGTGGAACGGACATGCAGGGCTTCGGGCTTCGTTTTGGTTATATCTGTCGCCGCTCATTTTAGCCGTTATGCTGCAAGTCCTTGTTTGAAACGGCTCTTGAAGCTTATCTACTGGCGTTTAGGTTTAAGTTGCTTTAAGGTTATTGGTGAGAGGTCATAGAGCTAGGGGTTAAAGATTCTTGGCATAGCCATTTCCATGTTGTAGCAGCGATGATGTAGAAGATGAGTCAGTGCAGCAACCTAGAACTTAAAGAAGCTTCGAGCCAAGATACTGACTTGCTGCTTGAGCTAATGTCAGGCTTCAATCAAGAAGAAAACATTAATTTTGATACGGAAATTTATCGAGAGCGAATACATGTTGCATTTAATTCGCCTCAACTTGTGAAGATTTGGATGATTGTCGTAAACTCATGTACTGTCGGTTACGCGACTTTGACTTTCACTTTTAGTTTTGAGTTTGGCGGAATCATAGCGACAATTGATGAAATCTACATTGCTTCTGAAGAACGTGGTAAAGGCTTGGGAACAGCAGTTTTAGAGCTTTTAGTACAAGAGGCGATACTACGTGGAGCAACAACTCTAAGTGGTGATATCTCTGATGAAAAGCCCTGGCTCTCGACTTTTTATGAGCGTGCTGGCTTTGAGCGCTACCCATACCGTCCCTACTACAAGCAGTTATGATGACTTCAGTTGCAACCAGAAAGCAGCCCCATAATATGCTTGGAGCGGACTGAAGCGAAATTTTGGTGAGGATGGGAAGTCGTAGAGCATTGGGGGCAGGGTGATGCTCTCGGATTGATGCAGCAGTTGGGTATCGTTTTCTTACCAGGTCCGAAACTGTTGCTTTATATCCTGAAGGGAGTTGTATCGAAGCTGTTGAGGAAAGACTGAAAGCAACTAACAGCAGCAGAACAACCTCAATGCATCCGACACCGAGAGGTTGCCTGTAAGTATTTGAGGTCATCTGCGGTGGGTGATTGAGAACGTTCGACGGCCGGAGGGCGTAGCATGGTGGATGATCTAACGACGAGGCGACTGGTGATGGCTGCGGTGGCTGGGCCGCCGGCAGACCAACCGGAGCGTGCGAACGGGTTTGCTTGCGGCGGGCTAAAAACCAGCCAGGTTTGGCAGGGGACGTGCGGGTGGTCGAAGCCGAAGGAAAGCCATCAAGTCGTGCTGTTCATCAGGAAATGCGAGCGCGGCGTGTTCGAGGGCGTGATCTGGTATCCGACGCTAGGGGACGGGCTGATGACGGTCAGCGGCAAGACCAGCCCGGACGGGTCGGTTCTGTTCACCGAGGATAAAGTCCTCTATGGCGAATTGACACATACACGCCCAGGCGTGCTCGCTGGGTCGAAGTTCACGGCCAAGCTCAGCTGCAGCACCCTCGAGGGAACCGGCGAGTGGTCGGACCCAAAGACCGATGAGCGGGTCGCCATGGAGATCGCCCTGAAGTTGGCAGAGTAACTCTGGCTGGGCGGCCGCAAGCCACGCCGAACTAAACGCTGCACCTGCCGGCGGGGCGTGTAAGCATTCTTCGACCCCAGCGCACCGGTGCCCCGCCAGCAGGTGCGCTGTGTCGTTAGACAGCTTAGTTATTGGTAGAGACTAATGTACAGTGCCAAATTGAATGGCATCGAGACAAATTCATGTCGCTGAGTAAAACCCTCTCTATTAAGAATCACAAAGAAAGTTCGCTTAGCGACCTAGCAGCAGGTCATTAGGATCGCCAAGCCGGCTTTAGGCAGAAAAGTAAGTCAGGTTTAGCTTTGCTTCTTGAACGACATCAATATGTCTCCACGACAAATAAAAAGTCACTGTACAGGAAAGCTACAGTCCTAAGCAAGATAATATTTATCGAGTTCAAAATCCAGGTTTTATCAGGGGTTACCCTTCTGACAAGGAAATATTCGTGCCAGATCTGACTAGGGTTGATTATTTCAAACTTGAGCATTAAAGCTAAAAGGGATTGTGACAGGATACGTGCGAAAGCCTGCAAGATAGTCCTCAAATACCCATTTCTACGTTGGCTTTTAGGGCTGGATGGCATGAAGTTGGGATTTCTGAAACTGCTTCAGAGCAGAGCTTTCAAGCTCATCTTGCAGAATTTCGCACGTATCCTGTCACAATCCCAGTAATGGCAGGAGATCCGTCTATGGGTCTCCTATTTTTTATTGTGTTCCTAGCTGCTTTGAGCTTTAGGAATCCGCAATAGCCAGCACGGTCGAGTAAACCCCACTAGACCTTTACCCCTTCAAGAAGTAAACGAGTGCCGCAACGCTTACCGTGACTCTTATGTCCGGGTTGTCGGATTTGACAACATCAAGCAGTGCCAGGTTCTCAGCTTCATCATCCACAAGCCAGGTGGCGGCAATAACTACCGCTACTAAGGGATCAGTTGCTGACTAATCTGTAAAAGTGAGGGGAAGCGCAGCCTTGCCACGCTTCCCCTCACTTTTACAGATTAGTTATTAGGGGTTAAAAGATGGGGAATTGGGTGAATCGGCTTCATCCCTCATTTTTAGCCAGCTTCTTAACTCACCTGCTAACCATTCAACTTCCGCAGAGGTTCGTACTCCCCAACCAAACTTATACTGTGTCTTTTCAAGCCGGAGCAGCAGATGAGGTTTTCGAGCGGTGTAAAGGCTCTTTGAAGAGGGCTTGAGATACGTGGTAACGGGGATATCTCTGGCGATCGCTTGATAAGCACCCCACCGTTTCACCCGTTTGAAGTGGAGAGTTTCATAGATAAAAAAGACTGATTGGCGATCGATCCTCAGTCGAATTTTGCCGAATAAGGCGTTGTAGAGGGCGATCGCTAATCCGCCTGAAAGGGCGATCGCTAGACATAAAATTTCGAGATAAACATCTTGCTGAGATAGGCTGAGAGACCCATACCAGTGTAGAGGTATCCAACATGCCCAAAGTGGTGTCACCAGCGACAGCAAGGAAAGACTCAAAAATCCTATTCCTTGAGGTGGAACAAGAATTTCAAATACATCAGGAGTTTTGTGTAGAACGATGTTCGAGTGAGGAAGTGATTTGGTGATTTGGGAAGTGTGAGAAGGTTCAGCAGGTTTAAGTTTTGGTCTACTTTGATCTGTTTTTAGTGCTTCCAGTGCTTCTACAGTAGAAGGTAAACGTCGATTGAGGCTGGGTTCTGTCATCCACTCCAACCAATCTGTAAAGTTAGGACTTAGATGAGCGGCTTGACGAAACTGAATCTGCAACCCATCTTCCAATAGTTCAGTAGGATGGTGACCTGTTACCAGAAAAATTAATGTTGCGCCCAAGCTGTAGAGATCTGAAGCCGGAACTGCTCGCCCACCAAACTGCTCCGGTGGCATGTATCCATAGGTTCCAACAACAGTAATGGTGCCGCCTTCTTTCGCCGCGAGGTTTTGTACGGAACCAAAATCAACCAGGTAAACCTGACCTGCATGATTGCCAGAACGGTTAGTTAGCAGCACATTGCTGGGTTTGATATCCCGATGAATGACGGGTGGTGATTGATCATGCAGATAAATCAAGATCTCCAAAAGGGATGCGGCTATTTGCTTTACTTCGGTTTCATCGAACGTTCGCCCTGCTCTCAAATGTTCTTCTAATGATCTTCCTTCTATATAACTTTGCACCAGGGCAAACCCTTTGTAGGTTGGCGTGTTGATGTCGAGGTAGTCAAGGTAGCGAGGAATTGCCGGATGGGAGAGCGTTTTTAGGGTTTGGGCTTCTCGTTCAAACAGCTTTAAGTCTTGCCAGTCAAAATCTCTGCTTAGCGCCAACAGTTTAATCACAACGTGCTGTTGAGTTTGCAAATCCTGAGCAAGCAGCGTTTGTCGTCCATTTCGCTTACTAAGCTGTTGCAGGATTTTGTAGCGATCGCCCCACACCTTTTCTAACGCGGACAGCTTTTCAGATCTATCGGAGGCATTATCAACCATTCGTCTACTTCCTCCGACTAATGCTTTCGTACCACTGCGCGAAACCGCGCCCAGACATTCTGGCAGCTAATCCAGCAATTACAACACTTGGAATGCCAACGGCTAATAAAATCCATCTACTAATCATCCCAGGCTCAACAAGTGAACCTGCAAGAAGAACGAATCCAAGGCTGCCAATTAGCATGGTGCTGATATTAGTCATTGTCTGGCGATGTAAACGAGCATCGGTGAGAGGATAGAAGCTTAACCGCGTTTCAACCCCCAAGACAACTCCATTCACAAACCCCAATGCCATTCCTGCCATTACCCCAAATGCCGCTCCTGCTAAAGTACCCCAGACTGGCACGATGCTGGTACCCATCAATCCACCAAACACTAATCCTGTCACGCACCCCATTCCCAGGTTTTGAAGGAGCGAAATTCCCATGATCGTGAGAGTTGGGATAGGAAGGGTTTGGATGGGAGCAGGTTCATAAGTTTGGAACTGAGGATGTTCCAGTGCTTCCAGAGCAGCTTGAGCAGACAAAAATCGTAGTTTCAAATCTGGCTCGGTCATCTGAGTTAGCCAATCTACGAAACTGGGCGTGGGTGGAAAATGAGCAGCCTGTTCAAACTGAACCCGTAAGTCTTGTTGTGGTAGGTCAGCAGGATGTTTCCCAGTGAGTAGGGCGATCGCCGTTGCCCCTACTCCATACACATCAGAAGTCGGAACCGCCCGTCCGCCAAACTGTTCAGGCGGCATATAACCATAGGTTCCGACTACTGTAACCGTTCGCCCTTCTTGAGTTGCTAGCGTTTGTACAGAATCGAAATCTACCAGATAAATCTCACCGATGCTGTTGCCGGTGCGTACTGCTTCGCAGATACCGCAAGGGTCGCCCAGAATGATATTGCTCGGTTTAATATCCCGATGAATCACGGGTGGCTTGCGTCCGTGCAAGTATTTCAAGATTTTTAACAGAGACTTCACCAGCTGTTTGATTTCAGGTTCAGTGAAGGTGCGTCCCGCTTTGAGATAGTCCTCGAGCGATCGCCCTTCCACATAGCTCTGGATTAGTGCTAACTGTTTCGCATCCGGCAAATCAATCTCAAAAAAGTCAAGATAACGCGGGATATTTGGATGAGATAGCGCTTTCAACGTTTCTGCTTCTCGTTCAAATAGCTTCAAATCGTCCCACTCAAAGTCGTGGTCAAAAGTTAACAATTTGATCACGACCTGTTGGTTTTCCTGCCGGTCATGAGCCAGCAACGTTTGCCGTCCAGCATTTTTGCCAAGCTGCTGCTGAATTGCGTAGCGCCGTTGAAGCAGATCGGAAATGTTGTCCATATTTTACCTCTGTTGAGGAATGGAACTTGTGAACGGGCGATCGCCCCTTCCCTCAACTTTATAGGGTTCAAGCTGGCGAAGCTGTCATATGCCGCCACATGATCGCTATAAGCTCTGCTCACAAACAGTTGTAACAGCAGCAAAGCGACCGCATTCATTAATGTTGTAGCGCGATCGCGTCCTTCTGCATTAGCTGACATTGCCTAACGTATCGACTCACATTGGTAATGTCACTCGATACGTTAGGCAATGCTTTGCCAAGCAAAGCGAATGCTGGGGTGGAGTTGCATAAACCTTAATTTACGTGAAAGCAGATCAGGCTGCGGAAATTTGAGCGATAAGGTTGAATCAACGCTTAGCGACGTAGAGCCGAGCGCCTCCCCTGACCATGAGTGAAGATCAGCCCGATGCTTTGTCTACCGCCGTCTCGACTGATATTGTTCAATCAACCACTGAGAAGTCTGCCGAGTTTGTGCGGTGGATTGCCGAGCTGATCCAAAAGCGCAACTGGTTTACGCTGCTGCTGTTGCTTGATGTTGCCCTATTCTTTGGCTTCAAGCGGGAAGGCGGCATTATCATCGGCTTTTTTCAGCGGTTTTTTGCTTTGGATCTGCCGCTTTGGTATGCAGATGTTTTTTGGATGGTGCTAACAGGCATCTTTATCGCTGCGATCGCCGTTGCGGTCAAAACGATGCCCCGTGCCGCCAAGCTGGAAGTGCAGGAGGGTGGTGAGCGCAAAGTCATCAAAGGACTGCGATCATTCACAGCTGAAGATGCCGATATGTTTGAAAAGCTGCAACGTTCTGATGCGGTTGCAGCCTGCCTGGAGTCGCTTCAGCGGCGGGAATTTCGCTTTGGCGTGCTGATGGGTGAGTCGGGCTGTGGCAAGACTTCGTTTTTGCAGGCGGGCATCTTGCCAAAGCTAAACCGGGCATCAACGTGTCACGGCATCTATATCAAGTTCAGCGATCGCGATCCAATTGAGATGGTTAAAGAGGCGTTGGTCAAAGCCGTACTGGATGCAGAACCGCGACTCAATCGAGCTAAAACCGAATTGGTGCCTTTGTCGAGACTTCTAATCGCGGCTCCGCAGGTGCTTAAAAAGCCCGTTGTGCTATTTTTTGACCAGTTTGAGCAGTTTTTTGTGCATCAGCGGCAGAAAGCCGATCGCCAACCGTTTGTTGATGCCTTAACCGCCTGGTATGAGGCAAAACCACCCGCGCCGCTCAAAATTTTAGTCGGCATTCGAGCCGATTTGCTGCATGAGTTGTATGAGCTTCAGCGGACGATGGGCTATGTGCTGAGCCGCTATGACGTGTTTAAGCTGGAAAAGTTTGAGCCAGAGGCAGCCGTCGAAGTGCTGCGGGTGATTGCTGAAACTGAAGGCTGGGAATTTGACCGCAGCTTTGTCACCCGGCTAGTGAAGGAAGACCTCACCTCATCCGAAGGCAAAATCTCACCCGTTGATCTGCAAATCTTGGCAGAGACGGTACGCAAACAGCCCTCAACCCGACGCGCTTTCACAGAAGCAGCCTATCGGCAGATGGGCGGATTAGAAGGCTTGCTCAATCGCTATCTCGCAGAAACGCTAGAGGTCTTAAAGCTAAATAATCTCTATCAAGCCGCGATTCAGGTGCTGCTGGCACTGATTAATCGAGAGCAAAATCTGAGAGCGGGTGTGCTGACGCTGGCAGAGCTAGAAGACAAACTTAAAGGAATTGTCAGACCGAATGAGCTAAGACAGGCGATCAACTGGCTTGCCTCCGGTGAAGTGCGACTGATTACGGCGATCGAGCGACAGGATGCGACAGGCTATGAGCTGGCCCATGAGCGGATTATTCCGGCTGTGGTGCGATTGGCAGGGCAGGAGCTGAAAGACGCAGAGCGAGCCAATCACCTGCTCGATCGCCGCGTCAATGAATGGCTCGGCAACGGTCGCAGCAGCCGCTATTTGCTCTCCTGGCGTGAGCTGTGGCTGCTGCGCCAGCAAAAAGCCTATCTCGTCTGGGGCACCAACCGCAGAGACAAAGAGAAACTGCTTAAACAAAGTTGGCAGCAACTCCAGCGATGGGGATGGGCAGCTTTCACCACGTTGATACTGCTCCTGTCAGGCTTCCTGCTCTGGCTTAGCCCACCGGGGCAACGCTGGCAAATGCAATCGCAACTGATCAGCTTAAAGCAAAAGGTGTCCGATGAGTCTCGCCAGCGGACAGCCGTTGCGCTAGCAAAAGTCGGCAATCAACAAGCTTTCCAGGTCATTAATTCCATCAACAATCCATCTGACAAGGCTGATGCTTTGAGTACGATCGCTGAGGCATACAGCCAGCTCAATCAGCCAGCCGCCGCAAAATCTCTGCTAGAGCAGGCCCTAACCAGCGCTGAGCAAATCGATCATCCATACCCCAAAAATCAGGCTTTGAGTGCGATCGCTGAGGCATACAGCCAGCTCAATCAGCCAGCCGCCGCAAAATCTCTGCTAGAGCAAACCCTAACCAACACTGAGCAAATTGATCATCTATCCGACAAGGTTTGGGCTTTGAGTGCGATCGCCAAAACTTATGCAGAGCTAGAAGACTGGCGGCAGGTCAACCGCTCAGCCGCTTTATGCACCAGCAATGACTGTAAAGCTCAAGTTCTATCGACTGGTCTAACCGTTCGGGCAGAACAACTGCACCCAGAGCTGAAGGAGGAAGAGGAAGAGGGGTAGATGGGTTGTGTCGGATAGGGGTAGGGTGAGAGTTTAGATTCGCTCTTGTTGCTACTAATCCAGCGATAATCCACTTTAGAGAACCACCCAAGCTGAAGCCTGAATTATGCAAATGGGGTGTAATCAGGATGTGTGCCACGAAAGATGGAAATGCTGGTCTTGTAAGCAGTACAGAAGATGGTTCTATTAAGCTATACAGATTTGACTTGCTGCTGCGGGGCGCAACTACTCAACAAAAGAATCAGGGGTTCAGCCTCCTAAACTCCTCAAAAGTAGGCGATGTACTACCCATTTCTGAGTAGTACTTAGTCCTCAACTAGTCCAAACCTGTACTATCAAGAATTTCATGGCACAGTATCTAGAGGTGTCTGAGGGTGATAAGCAGAGGGCGATCGCCCTCTCTATCTTGACCCTCTACCCACAGCGTCAAGGTGCTTTCACGATGAACAGCCAATGGAAGCGGGTTTTAATTCCTTGTGCGATCGCCGCTGTTCTCATGTTGGGCATTTCCTACGCTGGCATTCAATACTTTAAGAGCCAGGGCATCTGGTATGACGATGAGGGGAATGCACACGCGGATATCTGGGTTTAGGAGTAGGGGCGATCGCTGTCTACCCGTAAATAGTCGCTTGCACCTAGATTGGGCGAATGAATCGACGGTTTGCTCGTACAAAGCAAATTTGGTCATTTGCTCCAATGGTGACCTTAAGCCAAGGTCTCCCTCGTGTATCGGTTACAGTGACAAAGCCAGCGGGATTCGAGTTAGCAGATAACACAGCACCATTTTGGAATCGCCGTACAGATGTCCAACTGCTTATGTCAAAGCGTGGCAAAGTAGCACTTGGGTCAGCCCATTCTGCTGGCATCTGATTTGACCAACGACAATTCAGTCCGTTTGGATCAGTGTCTGTAACCTGCCAGGTGGAATGATCGGTACGAGTTACAAAATCGCCGTTGGAATTAGGTTGAGGAATACCGTTTTGGGCAACTGCATTTGTCGGAGTAGAGAGCACACCAAATAATACTAGTAATGCAAGACGTTTCATCTTAGTTCTCTTCTAAGTTCTAAAGTAATAAAGTCTTGAAGCTAAATGGCTATAAGAAGTCATCATATGACATCCAACCTTTCGTCTGGATGTAGCGGATACCAAGTCCTAACAAGCTTTCTAATGCTGGTAGCGATCGCCAGATCATTGAACAGCGCTGGGGCATTGGCAGCGCGGATGGCTATAAGCAATCGTTGGGTAAGGTTGCTCGGTCGGTCAACCTAGCGCGGAAATGGCTTCGCAAGCGGGAGACGAAAGCCCTTGCCCAGCTTCGCTGTAGAGATGGAGAGTCTTGTTGATTCGTGTGCAAATTGCTGGATTAGCTCTAAATTGCACACGAATCAAAAGATGCAAGCACACCAGGCATTACTCAAAAAAATCGCTTCTCTAAAGTCGCAGCAGGCAGCGACCAGAGAGCAGGGCGATGTGTTGCTGGACTGCTGGATTGCTCAATCAAAGCCCAGCGGCACTGCCAGAAGTGATAATGCTCACTAGCGCAGCTAAGGAGCCGTAAAGTGCAGTTTAGCGGGAAGAAGTCGAAGTATCTGAAGGCTGCTGAGGTTGGGCAGTGTGAGGAGGCGATCGCCCGTGGCAAGAAACTGAATCGACTGGAGCGAGGGATTGAGATGCTACGGCAGAAGGTTGAGAAAATTGAGCGGTTGGATAGATAGGTGGGGCGATCGCCAGAGTATCCCCTATCGCTTAAATCTTTAGCTGTAATTGGACATGGAATGAATTAGCTGTGAATAATACATTTATCCCTTGAAGAAGTATGGGTTACGCTGCGATAGCCCACCTTGCAAATTGTCTAAGTTACACCCTTTCACCTCACGATCTTGCTTGAGTTGGGGAATATGCAACCTTTTTTTCGAAGGTCCTGGGAATTCACTTTCTATGGTTGCTAGGTCTTAACTTAGGGTTGGTTGCGATTCTGATTTGACGTATTGGAAGGTTTTTGCGGCGATCGCGCTCCAGATAAGGCTTTGAAGGATTAATTAAACCACGGCTGAAGCTCTGTTGCGGGTGAACACCCCAACGGTGTTTAGACGCAGCTAAAAGCACTGAACAGGCACGAAAAAAGCCTCAGCAGCAATGCTGAGGCAGGTGTCTTATTGTCTTAGCCTTCCCTTGGCAGAAGGGGCTGTAACGAAACCTATGTGGCGCTCACACCTCTTAGCAGTTAAACCTCAGTCAGTTACCAGCTGATGCTCACTCACCCGACCTTCAGCATCAAGCCGGAGTACCAACCACTCGGAGTCAATCCTCATCAATCCTCGCTCTGGACCCAACCAATAGACCAGATCATAGTCCTGAAAGTAATTCGTCTTGTCAGGCTCCCCTAGGAGGGCGACGACTTCGGGACGGCTCTTACCTGCCAATGTATGCTGCCTAGCAGATCATCAACCATGCACCCGCGTACAGCGGCGGGAGAGCCGGACCGTGAACGGTCTTGCCAATCGGTGGACTCAAACCGTTTACTTTCGCAGCGATCCAAGGGCAACGGCAGCAATGTTTGGCGCAAGGCAGGCAGCCCAAACATTGCTGCAACCAGCAGGCATCCAACGACAGAACTGCTCACTAGCACTCGACGGATAGACAGTTCAACAGGGAGGATACGATTGATCATGTAGATCTAAGCAACTGAAATCAGCCTTGCAAATGAGGTTACGTAGGTACTTCAAGCCTACCTGTAGAGTTTTCAGAACTCTTTGCAACACAATCACTCCAAAACAAAGCCCTAGCAGTGTTACTAAGTCTTTGTCCGTCTAAGAGGAGATCACGGATTGAGACAACGAGGATCTTCAACTTCAAGTCAAAGTAAGCTTCTCAATCATCAAAACCTGACAAGAGCCCGAACTTTTTGCAATTTTGCAGTCGCCATCCCAACTAGACAAACTGAGCCCTTTTTCTCATCCTGGCATTGTCTATCCGTGTCTTTTCTGTATGAGCTTTGCAAGATAAAACTTGCAGGTTGTCCAGGGTCGTTCGACCACCTTCCGACATGGGTTTAATGTGATCGACTTGAAAGTCCCGTCGCATCTGACTCTTAAACCCACTTGCAGCACAGGTGATGAATCCGTTTGCATCTGTATATTTAGCAAATACAGCATCTTTAATTTCCCTGTACTCGGCTGGGTCTATTTCCCGAATTTCAACAAGTGAGAGAGTATCGAGCGGTACTGATTCGGGGATTACAGTCGGTTCACTTACGTTCAAGCCAGGGTAGAAACCAAGCAATTTGTTGATCTCAATGTCTACCTGTTTCTTGAAATATAAGTAGTTGTACCCAAACAAAACTTGCCAGAAGGATGTGCTGTCATTCCATAAAGAGTCAAGATACTCTTTCTCCTGTATGCGGTCTAATTTCTGCTCAATCAAGTGCTTTGCCACAATTGACAAGTCGCATTTTCGGCGTTGACTGAAAGCGATAAATCCTGGTTCTGCTTGTTTTTGTGCGTAGAATCGCAAGATATTTTCGATATCGGCGTCTCTATACCCAATCAAGAATGGATAGTCAGGGAAATACAGTTCTTTTGTAAGTTGTAGGAGGTACTTAAGCTCCTCTTCAGTCAGGAGCTCCCTGTTTCCAACATCAACGCTCTTAAATAGGGCGGCTAAATCATTGACGAAGCAATCGTAGGCTTCTTCAGTGTCAGTGTAGATAAGCACATCGTGGTTCCTGGGCATAGACTCGTTTGACTCAGACGACTCAAGAATTGAAAAGCAGTAAATGCCAACAGGAACCCGCTTCAAAAAATCCAATTTTTCGATGGTAGTGGTGTCGATAGAGTCGTCCATCATCCGGGCAAACTCTTCAATCTTCTCAATGGAAATAAGTCGGGCAATCCTTTTTGCTGTCTCGGTAGGGTTTATAGGAGGCTCACCTTCTTCAATGTGAAGCTTTTCGGGATTCACCCAATTAATCTTGTCTTCCCAATTATCGATGAAGCTGACGACATAGGCTTTGTCAGTTCCACCTGCCTTCTGTCCTCGCAAAGCTCTACCAATCATTTGGGTCATCAAAATGGTAGAGGTGGTTGGACGGGTCA
This sequence comes from Leptolyngbya sp. FACHB-541, assembly GCF_014695875.1. Lineage (NCBI taxonomy): Bacteria > Bacillati > Cyanobacteriota > Cyanophyceae > Leptolyngbyales > Leptolyngbyaceae > Leptolyngbya > Leptolyngbya sp. FACHB-541. Next base: position 15,808 of record NZ_JACJPC010000133.1, read on the forward strand.
GGAAAACAGTCTGAACGTTTGGAAGGTCGGTTCCCTCGGTCAGCATCTCTACGTTGATGAGAACCTCAAGCTCCCCCCTTTTGAACCGCTGAATCTTCTCTCCGTTCTCCTTGGGTGAAACCTTCGCGTTGGTTGCTCCATTTACAAGCTCACCAACCACAAAGTCAGAGTTGATACCTCTATGTTGAAATACTGCGTTTAGTGCGATTGCATGGGCTACATCAATGGCGAAAACCAACAATGGTTTGTACTTTTCGCGGTTCTCAACATAGTGGTCAACAATTCGTTTGTTTCGGACACTGGACATTGCAAGCCTTTCGGCAACTGCTTTAGGGAGTTTGTCAAATGCCTCGATCGCTTTGATATCCTTATCAGTCAATTCCCGGCAAAAATCTAGATTTGTCTCCAGACTTTCAAAGACTGGCTCGGACAGGATACCTCTATTGACTAACGTTCTTAAGTGTTCTGAAAAGATAATGTCTTGAGGAAACACATTCTTCAAGAGCCCTTTTTCGCTCTCATTTGTTCTAAATGGAGTGGCTGATAATCCCAGCATTTTAAAACCACTATGGATTCCTCTCTTTTGAAAATCCTGCTTGATGGCATTAATCAGGTTTCGGTAGGTCTTTGCTGTGGCATGATGTGCCTCATCAAGCACCAGCAAAATTGAATCGGTTTGCCTAACCCAGTTGTCTAAAAGGTGATTCAAACCGCCGTTGAGGCTGTCCTTGCTAGCAATAATGATGTCATCGGTTGGTTGGATGTTAACTGGACGATCGTGCTTTGGATGCCCGGAAATCACACGGTATCTAAAATTTCTAACGTTACCTAGCAATGATGAGTAAGCACTGAGTTGTACGGTCTCAAATGCCTGGTTGAGCAGTTCGTGGCGATGAGCAATCCACAAAACCTTCTTCCTCTGATCGATGAAGTTACGCAGGAGCCAGTGAACGGCTGTTAGAGTCTTTCCGCCGCCTGTGGGCAAAACTAGCAAACCTTCAAACGACGATTTGTTCTGCTCATCCAGCTTTCGGATCGCTTCGTTCTGATGGGGATAAAGTTCTCTAGGGCTTTTGCCTACAGCGACCTGGATCTGACCTGCGTACTCAACTTGAACAGTCTTCATAGTGCTGTAAATCTGATAATAGCTGTGAATTCTCGGTCTGTTCAACCGCTCATACGCTTGCAGCACCTTCGCTTCACAGTATTCCCAAAGGATAAGAAGCTGTCGAGGTGTAGAATTGGAATTCTTGAAAACTTCTCGCATCAAGGAACTTCTACCTTCAAGTCGAGTACCCAGTTCTGATAGTTTCCTTGTTTCTGCCAAAAATCACCACGTCGATCGAGCGGTCGTATAATTTCCTGGTAAAGCGATTTCCACCTTCATCGTCCTGAGGTTGACCTGCATGACGGCTGAACTAACAACGACTGCAAACTACCTCGATGTTCTTCAACAGACAGTTGTGGCGTATCGCTCTGGCAAGCGCGATCGCCCCGATCCTGCTACGGTCGTTGCGGCCTTGCTGCAAGCTGAGAAAGCCGCCAAACGGAAGCGATCGACCTACCCGCTAGAGTCGCTATTGGGGCAGTGGCGATTGTGCTTTACAACGGGAACTCGTAAACTCCGCCGTAAGGGTGGAATTGCCCTCGGCAAAGGTTTCTACCTGCCGCGCTTCAGTCCGGCGCAGATCAAATTTGAGCAGACGGCGATCGCATCTCCACTCGCCGCGAGCAACCAAATTCAACTCGGCGGCTTCAAGCTGAGATTCACCGGTCCAGCGAAGTATTTGGACAAGAAGAATCTGTTGGCATTTGACTTTACCCAAGTGCAG
>NZ_JACJPC010000134.1:0-5552 GCF_014695875.1 Leptolyngbya sp. FACHB-541
TGAATTTGTTGGGTATCTGGCAGAAAATGTCGAAGGAATTCCACGTCCTTTGAAATCCTCAAGGGGAGATATCTTGATCATGCCCTAAGATCACCAAAAGCTGGGATGAGCCCCGGGAAGTTGACATATTTAATACTCAACTCACGGAGAGGGGAGTGAGAAGAGGGTGTTACTGTAGTAGGTTTTACATCGGCTAGTTTAGGCTTTAGAGACATTTTTTAACTACCCTGCTCCCTACTGCGAAGGGGGATTGACCTGTTGAAAAGTTTCAGCGCACTAGTTTATGGATAGGGTTTTTGATAGGTTGAGACTGAGCTAGTGGGAGCGTAAACCAGAAGGTTGAGCCAGCACCAGGACTGCTAATTACGCCAATTTTGCCACCGTGAGCGGTGATGATTTGCTGGCAGAGGTACAGTCCCAAGCCTAGTCCAGGCGATCGCCTCACATGAGAACCTCGGCTATACAGATCAAAAATCTGTTTACACAGGTCTGGACTGATACCAACGCCATTATCCTGCACGCTACAGCGCACCATTCCCGCTTCAACGATCGCCTTTAGCGTCAGCTTTATCCCAGGTGGGTTATATTTCAGCGCATTCGTCACCAGGTTTTCAAACACTCTCCACAGTTGAAGTGGGTCAGCGTGAACGGGCGGCAAATCAGCCGGAATAAAATTCGCCAAAACTGCCTGGTTGCGGTTGAGCAGGGGTTCTACATCGGCAATTACAGCTTGGGTAAAAGCTCTAAGGGAGGTAGGTTCAAATTGGCAAGTGACACCTTGAGTAGGACTGATGTGCGCTTCTAATAAGGAGTTAATTAAGTGAAGCTGGCGATCGCCCCCTTGCACCATTCGCTCTATCACATACCGAGGAACCTGCAGTGTTTCACCCGGTCGGTTGAGCAAATTTTGCAGTACCAGTGACGCTCCCAGCACTGGTGTTTTGAGATCATGAGCAACCGAGTGAAGGAAAATTCTCAACTGGCGGCGTGAGTCAAACTCATTTTGCTGGAGACGTTCGTAGGTATAAACGGTAATATCACAAATGCCACAAATCCAGAACAGATACCAGCCTATTTCAACCCAGTGCAGCGGATTCAGGTGGAAGCTTAGACCAAATGCCAGATTAAGACATGAGTAACCTATAAGTACACCAATTTGTGAAGCAACATGGAGTCGCCACCCTACGGGAATCAACGTCGCCATCATCAAAAACATAATTGTCCAAACCCCTATGTCTGGCTCTACCCATCCGGCGATCGCCACAAAGAGTTGTGAAATGAGAGGAATGGAGCAAGCAAAGCTAACAAACAATAACGCTGGACGAGCACGACCAAATTGACTCCGATAGAGAATAGACCACGCCGCCAAGTACAGCAAGATTGCAGCATAGGTGTATAGCCAGTAGCCTCTGTCCGAACCGTTCTGAGCGGCAAACACGTCTGGAACAAACAATGTTGTGGTGCAACCAAAAGCAATCCACCAAACGAGACGCAACCGCTCAATTAGAAATTGATAGCGCCAGACCTCGTAATCGATCGCGGAGGTATTGGTTTGAATGGCGGTACTGGGTGCAAGTTCCTTTAATCCAAGCGCTTTGCTGGCTTTTTTGACTCGCTTGAGCCCAACGTTAATCAATCCAGTCAGTAGTCCATTCACAGGAATGCGATTTCGCTGGGCTTGGATTAAACGATTTGAGCTTCTAGCTTTGTCTAGAAGTGAGTTCACCAGATCAAGTTGGCGATCGCTACTTGCTAACATGACTTCCAGCCGTAAGCGTGAAACGGACACCTGCTCCTTTGACTGATCCAGCAGATCTCTTAAGTCCTTCAAGCTGCCCAGTACTGGGGTTCGCAAATCTTCAGAGACAGTTTGAACGAAAGATTGAAGCTGCCGCCGTGACTCTACTTCAGCCCGCTTCAAATGCTCATATAAATAAACTCCCAGGTTGCAGATGAAGCAGATCCACAGCTGAAACAAAACCGCCCAGCCCTGTTGAATTAGGGGTAGATCTAAGTCTAAATCCAGAGCCGCTTTTAGCCCAAAATGAAACCCCAGTGCCCCTAGTTGAGCGAGTGCATGAAGCTTCCACCGCACTGGAATTAGAGCAACCAGCGTCAGAAATACCAGCGTGAACAGCGACACATCTAGATGAAACTGCCCATCCGGTAAGTTTTGGCTAAGGATAGCACGCTCAATCAGAGCAAATCCAATTAAAGACCCATACAATCCCAAAAGTAGGAGATCTGGATTGGCGTACTTTATTCGAGTTCTTTGTAAGAGCAAATTAACTACGACACAAATCAATGCGGCAGCGTTGCAGAGCAAGACTGTATCGGCAAGGCTTGGGTTGTAGAGGTAAAAATAAATGGATGATAGGGGCAGTTGAACTAGAGTCCACAGCAGCCCTGCCCAGGTTGCTAGAAACAGGCGATCGCGAAAGAACTTTTGTCGCCAAGCGGTGTAGTCAGCGGATTCCGAAACGGACGTAAAGGTTTTGATTCGAGCTAAGACAGCGTTAATCGGCAGAGCTTGCCATATTCTGTCTATTGCTTGCATAGCACCACCAGAGGCGTTGTTGATGTTGTTGAAGCTGTTGCGATCGCGCTACTTCTTTATCGACTGAAACTGAGGATTTTTGAAGCGCTTCTCTAAAGAATCTGACTAATCTCGCCTGAGGATAGTTGCTCATTCCCCAAATTGTCATCCTCCAACTGGTTCACTCAGGTGGGTGAGGAGTATCACAACTTAAAGTGCCAATGTAGCAGCAGGAAAAGGGCGATCGCGCAGTTGAGATTCAAGAGGTATCTATGGTTTCCTTCCGTCTTCTGCCAGCACTCATCTCAATCAGCCTTACTTTGCCACTAGGGACAGCTTCAGCTCAACTGACTCCAGAAAACGAAGCAGCCCTGCTGAGAGAAATGCTGAGACTAAGATATGCATCTGAGGGGGAAGAAAACGTTCAAATTCTGGTGGGACAGCTTCCTGACCCGCTACCTGCCGACTTTCCGCTGCCCGAAGAAGCACAAATTATTGGCTCAATTGTGCGGAGCTATGGCTTCACAGAGATTATGTTGCGAACTGCTCAGTCATCAGAAGAAGTTTACTCTTTCTTTCAGCAACAGTTGCTCGATACTGGATGGCAATTGCAAGAACCTCACGCATCCCCGAAAGGTTTTATTGTTCGACTCAGTGAAGCTCATATTAACGATTTAGCATCTAGAGAACTGCCTCGTCAGTTTTGCTCTACCTCTCAAGCCGCTCTGCTGAATGTTTCAGCCCAACCTTCACCTGATTCGTCTGCAACAACGGTACAGCTTTCATTGATTGCCGGCGGATTTGAGTCTGAGCCTTCATCTGGGTTTGACTGCTCTTTAGGTATAGTAGAGGCACCTTTGCCCGCTTTGCTCCCTCCCACTGATGCTGTAGTCCAAGGTAGTGGCAGCAGCAGTGGCAACGGGGATGCGAGTGCAGATGCTGTGATTGAAACTGATTTAGATGCTGAAGCGTTAATCAACCACTATGCCAGCCAGCTTCAGCAGGCAGGCTGGAGGCAGATTGAGGCATCCGAAAGAGGGCTTTCCCGCTGGAGCTATCAGGATGAGGAAGGCAGAGATTGGCAAGGTTCGCTACTAATTACAGAGATTCAAGGAACACCCAATCAATATGCAGCCTCTATTCAAATATTGAGGCGATCGCTCAACGACGGCTAAACGTGAGAAGCTTTACCCCTGTAGGGGCAAACGATTGTTCACCCCTACTAGAGCATTGCTGGCTATACGGTACCTGCTTGCTTAAAGATCACCTGAGTTTTTTCCTCAGCAGTAAACAATCACGACCGCTGAAATTTACGCACTTGGTAACCTGCGGATTCCACAATTTCATGGGTATCTTCTCCGATGGCGGCGTTGAAACGGGCTTCGATCTGTTCAAGTTCCTCTGGGGAAATGGATTGCCATTCCTCAAAGCTAGACCAACGCACAATAATAATCACCTCTGCTAAGTTGTCTGGACTGATCCACACCTCTTTGCCGAGAAAGCCAGGGTAAGTCGAAAGGGCAGCCGTCCAGATTTCCTCATCCTTTTGCACGAACTGCTCCCGCAGTTCTGGCGTGACATTGAACTTGAGCCATTCAATTACCATCTTTTCAACCTCAACAGAAACCATAAACCTAACGGCGTTGCTAACTTAGGGAGAATTTGTATGACGCACAAATTCATCCCAAAATGAAATAATGTACGGATAACCCGGCCCATTTGGAGAGCGGCTTCAGTGCTAAATTTGCCACAATAGACTCAGATCCCTTGCAAGAGATATCACGAGTCAGGCCTTCAGCAAAGGTGCAAATCTAATCTTTCAGCCTTGTTCTGTTTGTGAAGCAGTCTACTGTAGGCTGGAATCAGTCAGATTTTAGTCATTTCCTTTGCTTGACCTAGCCTCCCTTAGCACAGACATAGGAACACGGCATGGATAATAACAACTTTCTTAAGCAGATATTGATGATCGGCATTGGCACAACTTCTCTAGTTACGGAAAAGCTGCGAGAAGTGAGCGACCAGTGGGTCAAAGACGGTAAGCTAGACCCTGAGCAGGCTAACAGCTTTGTCAACGACCTGTTGCAACAGCTTAAATCTGAGCAAAGCAATTTTGAGTCGCAGATGCATCGTCAGTTGCGACACGTTTTGCAAGATTTGGGAGTGCCGCGCCAAAACGAGATGGATGAGCTGCGTGGGCGGCTCGATCGCCTGGAGCGGCAGGTGCGCGATCTGGAAAATAAACTTTGGCGCTAGCTTCAGCTAGGCTTCTAGCTGACCTGAAGTATTAAACTGGGAAGCGGATTCAATTCGGTGATTGCCGAAATTTGACTGATTGTCATGAATCCACTGTCGAACACAGGAGGACTGAATTGTGCGGGAAATTTTGATCAGCTTGGGAGTCATGGCGGTTTGTTTTGTGTTTCTGGTGGTGGCTCAATTTACTGGGACAAAGGAGGCGATCGCTGCTGAGTCTCAGCCCCCCACCCTAGAAGCTCCGGCAACTCCTGCTCAAAGCCCTGCCCAAATCTTTGCCCAAGCAATTGCGCAAGCACCCGAAATCGCGCAAGCTTCTGATCTGTTAACCCCTGATGCTACTGAACCTATGCCTGAAAACGCTGAGAATATTATCACTACCCCATCTGGCTTGCAGTATATCGATATCGAAGAAGGCACAGGTGCTACCCCGCAAGCAGGACAAACAGTAGTCGTTCACTACACCGGAACGTTGCAGAACGGCACTAAGTTTGATAGCTCTCGCGATCGCAACCAACCCTTTTCCTTTCCTTTGGGCGCGGGTCGAGTGATTCGCGGCTGGGATGAAGGCATCAGCACGATGAAAGTAGGCGGCCGCCGTCAACTGATCATTCCGCCTGAGTTAGGCTATGGTGCTCGTGGTGCGGGTGGTGTGATTCCCCCCAATGCCACGCTGATCTTTGACGTGGAGCTATTGAGAATTAGCTAGTACTGCTTGATCGGCAGTTATAACGTTTCTCTAAAAAGAGGTTACAGATGGAAG
>NZ_JACJPC010000135.1:0-250967 GCF_014695875.1 Leptolyngbya sp. FACHB-541
GCTGGAATCGCACGGGGGCGACCGCAGGGTTCCTTTTTCTCCAGCATCTCGCTGAGTCCTCCTGCTCGATAGCGCCGTAACCACTTCTGAACGCTGACCCGGTTGCGTCCAAGCAATTGCGCTGCTTGCTGTATCGTTGCCGCTTGCCTACTTTTGAGCAGATACAGCAGTTGTATCCGTTCTTTGCCTGATGCAGTTTTCTGCTCTCTCAGTAACCCTTTGAGGTCTTCCTCACTCTCACTAATCTCTAGCTTGTATACCCCTGCCATCCTTCGTCTTTGAACCCATCAAAAGCTTTATACCATCTGTAGCCTTACTTTGAAGAATTGGTATAAGTACTGAGAGTTTAGAAATATTAGAAATAAGAGTTTGAACCTTGCAGCAATTTCCACTTGGATAAACCACAAATCCCTGCAGGGGCAGTTCGCGAACTGCCCCTACGCTATGGCTCACCTATCGGAGAATGGCTGTAAGTGTAGAGCTTAAGAACTTATCAATAAGAGCAGTAGCCAGCTATTCTGCTTCGCCACCTACCACAACATCACGAATTCGCAGGCTGGGACCACCACAGCCCACCGCAAGCCCGCTTTGTCCACCTTTGCCGCAGCCACCCGACTCATCCCAGTAAAAGTCGTCACCGATCGCCTCGATATCGCTCAGAGTGCTAAACACATTGCCAGAAAGCGTGACATCTCGAACGGGTTCGGCGATCGCCCCATTCCGAATCATCCAGGCTTCCCCGGCGGTGAAGGTAAACATCTCACCATTGGTCATACCGCCCAACCAGTTGCGGGCGTACACGCCTTCTTGAATGCCGTTAAATAGATCGGCGACGGGCGTATCACCTCGCTCAATCCAAGTATTCGTCATTCGCACAATGGGTGGATAGTGATAGCTCAAACAGCGTGCGTTACCTGTTGGAGCCTCATCCAGCTTGCCCGCTGTTTCTCGTGAGTGCAGCCGACCGACTAACACGCCATCCTCAATCAATTGAGTTGTGGTCGCTGGAACACCCTCATCATCATAAAAATAGCTGCCCCGATGACCACCTGGTGCTGCCCCATCAAAAATTTGTAGCCCTGCTGGACCAAACCGCCGTCCCAACGTCATTACTTCCAGCAGATCAGGATTTTCATAAGCCATATCGGCTTCTGACAAATGTCCAAAGGCTTCATGCACAAACAGCCCTGACAGAATCGGGTCAATTACCACGGTGTAAGTATTGCCTTTCACCGCAGGCAATACCAGCGCATCTACCGCCCGCTGTGCAGCACTTGTAACCTGCTCGTCCAGATTTTCCAAATCTTCGTAGGCTTTACGAGAGCCTGTGGTTTCACGCCCCGTTTGCACCGTTTCACCGTTCCGGGCAGTTGCAGCAAAGCGCATTTCTAAATCAACCCAAGATTGCTCGATCAGGGTACCTTCTGAGGTTGCTAAAATCACCCGCTGAGCGCTATCTCCATACCGTACTGAAGTGGTAGCGATGCGGCTGTCAAAGCTTCTGAGAATTTCAGCGTAGTGATTGCACAGTGCTTTCTTTTGAGCCAATGAAATGTGACGAGGATCGGTTCCCGTGAGCGGCAGTTGGCGAGTGTCTTGAATTGCTTCAATTGGCGCTAGCAGCGTTTCTTCATCTCCAACTAGACGGGCAGCGGCGATCGCCTCTTCAATGCGCTCTGCCAAAGTCGAAAGCTGATTGAAGCTAGCAAAACCCCAACCCCCTTTGAAGCAAGCTCGAACTTGCCCGCCCACCGAAATTCCTTCGCTCAACGTTTCTACCTTGTCGCCGCGTAGGAGAATATCTGTCCCTTCTGCCTCTTCTAACCGAACTGACAAGTAATCGACCTGAGAGCGATAGCGCCCAATCAGATCAGACAGCAGGTTTTGAGCATCAGTCAGCGCAGTAGACATAGGAGCCTTTAAATGAATTAAACGAGGAAGCTGACTTCTATTGTGCAACACCTTTCCTGTTTACGGCTCGATAAAGAGTGAGACTGAGAATCTGGATGAAGGGTGTTAGGGAAGATTTGATGAAGTCTGATTTGTAGCTCGGTTCCTCGTGGGCTTAGCATTCGGCAAATGTCAGCTGGATGCGTCGGAAGTTATTGCCCGAATGCTAAGCCCCTACAGAAGACATTTATTTTGTGGCGATCGCTAACTACACATTAAGATTTTGTCGGTTTAGCAGAATGTCCAGAATGTGGCGATTTTCTCGCTGTAGACCTCGTATCTTCGACTGCATTTCAGCGATGTCTCCTCGCTGCTCATTCATCATGCCAAGTAAATCTTGAATGCTATCTGTTAAGGCTTTTTGCATTTCACGCTGCTGTATGCCTAGCTGCTGAACGGCTAGCAGGGTCACTTCAGCTATTGTTTCTAAGCGAGTCACACGGTCAGGTAAGTTACTTTCTGTCATCGCTGTTTTCTATTCGATTAGAAGTAGGCGTGGTAGTAGAGCTAGAAATTCTCTGCTGCAAAAGTGCTATTTCTTGATGATACAAGCGAACTCCATCGGCTTTAACTGGGAATCACGATTGGAGATGTGAACTCCTGTTGAACAGGCGATCGCTCTAAAAACGAGATGCATCCCAAGACCCAAAAATCACAGTTTTTACAAAGGTAAGGATTATTGAGTTTCCAGGCGAAATTTCACGTTCCTACAGGTTGGATTGCTCTATCAATTAGCTTCCTTCTGACAAGATAGATCCCATAGAATGTCTTTAAGAAATATTAAGGCAATGCTCGTTAAAGCCGTAGTTTGAGCAATAGAGGAGAACTGGATGTCAGGTATCAGAGATCTGTTAGAGCCGATCGCCGCCTGGTTTCGCGACTTTGGAATGCCTGAGCCGATTGTGCATTGGGGGCATCCCTTAATGATGGGGATTGTTGTATTTGTAATGGGCAGCTTTGTCGGTTTGGCAGGTTGGCGTGGTAGGGCTGCCACCGATGAAGCCGTCGCTGTGAAGAGCCGTTCTGACCACCGTAAGCTAGCTCCGCTGATGTTTGCCTTCATTGCCGCAGGTTATACAGGTGGTGTTTTGTCCTTAGTGATGCAGAATCAACCAATCTTTGAAAGCCCACATTTTTGGACTGGTTCGGCCGCCGTACTGTTGTTGGGGTTGAATGGGGCGATCGCTGCCACTGGGTTTGCCAAGAAAACTTCCCTTCGCACCCTCCATGCCTACTTGGGCAGTGCGGCTCTCTGTGTGCTGTTTCTCCATGCCGTTTTTGGCTTAAAGTTGGGTTTGTCCATTTGAGCTAGATTCCCAAATGGTTTTGGGTTAACTAGCGGAAGAGTTGTGGGGGTCAGCATCTATGGCTGCTGTAAATGGTGCTGTTCTTAGTCTGGCGTACATTCTGGGATTGCTGTTAACTGCACTACCGGGTCAGTTTGGGGGAATTCCTTTAGGGGCGATCGCTCTTCTCTTAACGGGTGCGATCGCCTCATTCACATTGCCCCGCTTTTGGAAGACTGGCCCGCGATCGCGGCTCTGGCTAGCGGCGGGATTGGTTGGACTGCTGGCAACGTTTTACTTTCAGTTACGCTTGCCAGATGTGAAAGAGTCAGACATCAGCAACCAGATCAGCAACTTTGACCCTACGGCTCCTGCCCAACTTCTCACCGTTCAAGGAAAGATTGATACGCCACCTCAACTTACTCGCAAGCAAAAGGTACGGTTTTGGCTAAACGTCACTCAGGTGAGCGAAATTACCAGCGATGAGACCAGTGCAAACGCGGGAAAGCCCGTTACGGGAAAACTCTACGTTACTGTACCGCTGCTCCAAGGGACTGGGTTAACGACGGGGCAGGTAGTCGCTGTTACAGGCACTCCGTACAAACCCAAACCTGCTGAGAACCCTGGCGGCTTTAACTTTGAGCAATATTTGGCACGACAGGGCGGCTTTGCTGGACTGACTGGTACACAGATTGACTTTCCCGCAGGAGAGGGGCGATCGCCCTGGGGATGGTGGCTGATCCGCGAAAGAATTGTACAGTCACAGGTGCGATGGCTGGGTGTACCCGAAGGTCCACTGCTCAGCGCAATGGTAATGGGGCGCAATGGGGTAGATTTGCCCTACAGCGTTCAAGATCAGTTTTCTCGCGCGGGGCTAGCTCATGCGCTGGCGGCCTCTGGCTTTCAGGTGTCGCTGTTGGTCGGAGTGATGCTAACTCTGACGCAAAAGCTGCCTAACCGGGCGCGGCTGATCTTTGGACTCGGAGTTCTGATTCTCTATACCGGACTCACCGGAATGCAGCCTTCTGTCCTGCGAGCAGCTGTAATGGGAACGGCCGCCTTGATTGCTCTGACTACAGAGCGCAAGGTCAGACCGCTGAGTTCCATTTTGCTTGCCGCTGCCATTTTGCTGCTAGTAAACCCGCTGTGGATTTGGGATTTGGGTTTTCAGTTGAGTTTTTTGGCAACGCTAGGACTGATTGTTACCGTTCCACCGCTGACGCAAAGGCTGGATTGGTTGCCACCTGCGATCGCCACTCTGATTGTCGTTCCACTTGCTGCCTATCTTTGGACATTGCCCTTACAGCTTTATGCTTTTGGCGTAGTTTCCCCTTACAGCATTCTGCTGAACGTCCTGGCTACGCCGTTGATTACCTTGATTAGCATTGGCGGCATGATCAGTGCTGTAGCTGCTCTATTCTGGTCAACTGCCGGAAGCGCTTTGGGTGCAGTGCTTTACTACCCGCTGCATGCACTGGTTACTCTGGCAGAATTTTGCAATCAGCTCCCTGGAAACTCTTTTGCAACCGGGACGATTTCAGTCATTCAGGCGATCGCTCTTTACAGCCTGATCGTCGTAGTTTGGGCGTGGAGACGAGGACAAAAGTTTTGGTGGATCGCCTTTCTCCTTGGACTCAGCCTGGTCGCGATTCCCCTCTGGTTTCGCTATACCAATCTGTTTCAGGTCACTGTTTTGTCCACCTCTGGAACACCCGTCTTAGTAGTTCAAGAGCGGGGATCGGTCGGACTAATCAATAGTGGTGATGAGGAGAACGTCAACTTCACAGTCTTGCCTTTCCTGAGAAAACAGGGAGTTAATCAGATTAACTGGGCAATCTCAACTGATCCCAATCCCGGTGAAGCAGGGTGGGATCGGATTTTAGCTGATCTACCCATTCAAAACTTCTACCAAAGCCCGGAGACAACAGCTAGCGTGCCCTCTGCAACCGCAGACACAACGTTAGCAGGTCAAACTCCCCCCAGTCTTGTCACCTCGCAACCAAAATTGCCTCTACCCATTGATCAGGCTGTGTCACTGGGTTCCGTTTCTGCAATGCTGCTCAATGCCGACCCCGTTGCACTTCAGTTAAATATTGGGGAGCAGCAGTGGCTATTGCTGCAAAATCTAGAGCCATCTGCCGAACAGCAACGACTGCTAACTGAAAAGATTTTGACTCCAGCGCAAGTCTTGTGGTGGTCAGGTGAGTTTCTGCGCCCTGACCTTTTGTCTGCAATTGATAATCGGGTGGCGATCGCCTCTGCTTATTCCATCGACCCCGATACGGCACTGCGACTACGCGAACAGGCGATCGCCACCTATTGGACGGGGCATGATGGCGCGATCCAGTGGACACCTGAAAAGGGTTTTACCCCGTTTCTCAGTCCACTGGAGAACAGCCCTTCTGCCTTCTAAACGTCTCAGCCGCCAGCCACCGCTGGAACGATACTAACTTCATCCCCTTCGCTTAGGGAAGTTTGCTTGCCATCCAAAAAGCGAATGTCTTCGCTGTTGACGTAGAAATTAACAAAACGGCGCAGTTCACCCTGATCGTCACACAGTCGTGCTTTGATGCCAGGGAAATTTTGTTCTAAAGAATCGAGCAATTCCGTGATTGTGCCACCATCGCATTCAATCGCTGCCTGATCTTTAGTGAACTTCTGCAATGGAGTAGGGATGAGAACTTTGACAGCCATGATGAGATTTGGAGATTTGAATGATGAGTATTGAGTGATAGGGGCAAAGCATTAGGCGAAAATTTCCGCATTCAATTCAACAGCCTACCTGCTGAGTGCTTTGCCCTAATACGAAGTAGTTTCCTTGCTTGGAATTAGCTTAAACCAAGACCTGTTGCCATTCCAACCGACCTAGCGTGTGAGAACGCTCTAGAGCACGCTCAAAGCTGTCCAGCTTAGGTTCAATCGTGAGCGGTTCACCGATATAACCCTGTACTGCTTCCTGGGTTTTCAGTCCGTTGCCAGTGATGTAGGTAACGGTAGTTTCTTCAGGGTCAATTTTGCCTGCTTCGACCAGCTTCTTCAGTACAGCAATGGTGGTGCCGCCTGCGGTTTCGGTGAAGATACCTTCGGTTTCGGCTAGTAGCTTAATTCCCTCGATGATTTCAGCGTCGTTGACGGACTCAATGTTGCCGTTGGTTTTGCGAGCAATATCGACTGCGTAAACGCCATCAGCAGGGTTACCAATCGCAATCGACTTAGCGATCGTGTTGGGCTTCACGGGCGTGACAAAATCCCGACCTTCCCGGAATGCCTGAGCAATGGGGGAACAGCCTTCAGCTTGTGCACCACTAAAGCGAACGGCTTTTTCTTCTACCAGACCGACTTTGATGAATTCCTGGAAGCCTTTGTAGATCTTGCTAAACAGAGAACCGGAAGCAAGGGGCGCGACGATGTGGTCGGGCAACTGCCAGCCTAACTGCTCTGCAACTTCGTAACCCAAGGTCTTGGAACCTTCAGAGTAGTAGGGGCGCAAATTGATGTTGACAAAGCCCCAACCGTGAGAGTTAGCCACTTCACAGCACAGGCGATTGACCTGGTCGTAGTTGCCCTGAACCGCCATCACAGTGGGTCCGTAAATCAGGGTGCCGAGAATTTTACCGGCTTCCAGGTCAGCGGGAATGAAGACGCAGCAGTCTAGTCCTGCGTGGGCAGCGATCGCCGCTGTAGAATTTGCCAAGTTTCCAGTGCTGGCGCAGGACACCGTTGAGAAACCCAGTTCGCGGGCACGGGTCAGCGCTACTGAAACCACCCGATCCTTAAAGCTGAGGGTGGGCATGTTCACCGCATCGTTTTTGATGAACAGTTTCTTTAGACCGAGGCGACGGGCTAAGCGGTTTGCCTGCACCAAAGGAGTCATCCCGGTTCCCACATCAATGGGGGTGTCGGTTTCAACCGGGAGGAAGGGACGATAGCGCCAAATGGAGTTTGGCCCCGCCTGAATGGTTTCACGAGTAACAGTTTGGCTCAGTTTGCTGTAGTCATAGGTGACTTCGAGTGGGCCAAAACAGAACTCACAAACGTGAGTAGCCTTAAGTTCGTACTCTTCGCCGCATTCTTTACACTTCAGAGCGGTAAAGGTAGCGGCAGAAGATAGAGCAGTTTGGGTTTGAATTGCCTGGGTCATGAGTTAGCGTCCTCGACAGCAAGTTTTCGACATCGGTAGAAATCGGTCCTGGCGAGGGCTAGAGGCTTTCCTCACCTGATGTTGGTCTGATAGTAACATGGGCCACAAAACCCGTCAAACATACCCGACAAAAAAGGTCGGGTATAAGAAAACTCTTGATTTTTAAGGCTTTGAGCTTGTTCATTAAAAATTTGCTGTGTTTCCGAGGCGAAATCTTTTGCTCTGAATAAGTCAGCCAAGGAGTAGATCTTTAATTCTGCTCCTTGGCTGATGCCAATCTCTAATCCTCAATTTTTATGTCTCTCAATTCCAGTCTGTCCTGGGGGTTTCCCCAGACCCCGATTGGGGGACGAAGCGCGTCCCCCAAGCCCCCTCCGCAAGGAACTGTGGATGTGTGGCATAACGCGCTTCGCATCGGTGAGTAGCGAGGATGTTGCTTGGCTCGGATGCGGCAATTCGGGCAAAGATGGCACAATTTATCTGTAGGTTGTGTCAAATTATGAATTGGTGTGCCAGGAAATGAATTTTATGGTTGCGATCGCTTTTTTCGTCGCGGCGTTTGTCTTCGCTAGCTTTGTCGAATACTGGATGCATCGGATCATGCATCTTTCACCTCAAAAAATTGGGGCGCGTCACCTCGATCACCACAAGCGCAATGAGGGGCAGGGCGTGGCATGGGAATTTTTGGACTATATAAAGGGCAGTGCGATCGCTATGTTGCTGCTCTTCTTCTTCTCGTTTGAAGCGGGAATGGGCTGGCTTTTGGGCGCGTTGGCTTATGCGGCATTTTCTGCCTATGCTCACCAACTCCAGCACGAAAACCCTACAAAGTGCTTTTGGATGAAAATGCCCGTTCACTATGTCCACCACAAGTACGGCATGTGGCATCACAACTTTGGCTTAGCGGTCGATTGGTGGGATCATGTTTTCGGCACCTACAAACTGGTGGACTGGATGACTGAAGAGGAACTGAGTCGTCCAGAGCGAGGATATCTGCAACTGCGCTGGTGGTAGGTATTTGGGTAATGGGATGAAGGGAGCGATCGCACCCAAAAAGCCTAAAAAGCCAACTTCAGCCAAACACACGTAGGGACGCAGCATTCGGCAAATAAACCTTGGAATAAACCAAAAATCCTTGCCCGAATGCTACGCCCTTACAGGAAATACGCATCACCTTTCAGATACTTTCAAAGTTAGAGAGATTCTTGTAAAGCTGGCGATCGCTCTCCCGTTACTGCTTCAACAAAGTCAGTGTGAAAAATACGGGCACCTGTTTGCAAGTACTCCATTGCGGTGAGGGCAGCCCAGTGGGCATCCCAGTCGGAGCCAGAGCAGCAGTCTTCAATTACATGAAAGTGATAGTCACGCTGATGGGCATCTGCTGCGGTGTAATGCACACATACATTCGTCATGCCGCCCATTAAAACCACCGTATCGACCTTTAAGCCACGCAGCAAAATTTCTAGGTCAGTGCCAAAGAAGCAACTATAGCGACGTTTAGAGATGGCAAACTCACCGTCAATCGGTGCTAATTCCCAATAGTAATTGGTGCTTTCCCAGGTTTCCAGGCAGTGAACAGGTTCAGCACCATCTAATTCTCGTCCAAAGTCCACCATTTCTTTTCGATGCACTTCTTTAAAGTGAATGATTGGCAGTTTGGCTGCACGAGCCGCTGCTAGTACCTGTTTTGCATTGGGCAAAGTTTCTTTTGTGCTTGTATGGGGAAGTGTACCGTCGCCAAAAACAGATCCCCCCTGCATGTCTACCAGGATTAAGGCAGTGCTGTTCAAATTCAAGTTTAAAGTCATAAAGCGATCGCCCTCTAAAAATTCAACCTGTCAACCCACTTCTACAGACACAATGAATTGATCTCACAAGAAAAATCTCACTAAATTCTCAATGCCGAGTTGCATCCGCCCACGGAGTTAAAAGCTTTGAGAGCCACTTGAGCAGATAGTCTGTGATTAGACCAATCAAGCCAATAACGGCAATACAAAACAATACTTTCTCAGTTTGCAAAAACCGTTGTGCCTGCAGAATTTTGAAGCCTAAACCGTTCTGTGCCGCTACCAATTCTGCATATACTAAGAAGTTCCAGGCCCCAGAAATATTGACTCGTAACGTGTCTAAAACACTTGGGAAAGCGGCTGGAACAATCACTCTAAACAACACATCTAACCGATTTGCACCCAACGTGTAAGCTACATTAATCATCTCGTTGGGAATGAATTTGACTGCATCTGCAACCATGATGGCGTTGTAAAACACTACTCCCATAAAGATGATGACTGTTTTGGAGGTTTCGCCTAGGCCAAACCAGATAATCACTAATGGAACAAATGCTAAGACGGGCATGTAGCGGACAGTGCCAACAATGGGGGCAAACAAACTTTCCATGCTGTAGAAAGTACCCATTGCAATTCCAACCGGTACGCCAATCACAGCCGCTGCCAGAAAGCCTGCCGCAACCCGACCGCAGCTTGCCAAAACATCAACAGTGAGTTCGTCCTGGAACAATGCAATCCCAGATTGAATGACCGCCGTAGGCGTTGGCAAAAAGATCGGAGTGACCCATCCCGCATAGCTAATTACCGTCCAAGCAGTCAGTGGGATTGCTAAAGCAATAGCGGAAAGTAAGATTGCTAACCAACGCGGAAAACCCTGGCGAATGCTCCAAAACACAGACGGTTTAAGATACCGTCTAGGTGCAGCAGAGGGTTGAATGTTGGGGGTACTAAGACTAGATTGCGCCACCGGCTGTGTTTCCTCCATCGAGAACTAAACAACTGCCCATTGCGTACTCGGCATGGGCTAAAAAGTAAGCGGCTTCTGCGACTTCGAGCGCGGTTGCCATACGGGGAATCGGTAGCACCTGTTGCCAGTGTGCAACTTCTTCTGCGGGAAGGTCTGCTGTTAAGGGCGTATCGACTGGTCCAGGGCAGAGGGCATTAATCCGCACACCCTGACGGGCATGATCCATTGCCATTGATTTGGTCAATAGAATGACTCCGCCTTTAGAGGCGCTGTAGGCTGCTAGTCCACGGCAGCCCAAAATTCCGGCATCAGAAGCAACATTTACGATTGAACCTGTGCTGCGATCGCTCATGTGCTGCAATACCTGTCGATTTACGAGGAAGGTTCCTTTCAGATTGGTGTTGATCACCTGATCCCAGGTTTCTTCGTCGGTTTCTAGAATCGTACCAGCGGGGGCGATGCCAGCAGCGTGTATCAGGACATCAATTTGTCCCCATTCTGCTAGAACGGTTTCTACCATTTGTTTCACATCCTGGGAAACGGCGACATCAGCCGCGATCGCCTTCGCCATTCCCCCATCTAGCTCAATCTCTTGCTGCACTTTTTCCGACAAATCAATTCGACGAGCGGCGATCGCCACTGCATATCCTTTTTGAGCAAACAACAGTGCTGTTGCTTTGCCGATTCCCGAATTTCCGCCTGTAATGAGTGCAACTTTCGCCATGATTGGAAGCTATGAATTCCTGGGACTTCTGCCAAACAGCGTTACACCGATTGCTGCGGTTGTAACCATTGCGATCGCCACCAAACTCCGAAGCTCCAACTGTTCCCCCAAAAACAACAGTCCGACCAACGCAGCGATGGCAGGTTCTATGCTGATCAAAACGCCGTAGACTCTTGGCGGTAAGCATTTGAGCGCTTTGTATTCTAAAGAATAGGGCAATATAACACCGAGAATAGCAATGCCAAGACCCAACAGGAGAATGCTAGGTTTCAGCAGAGCGCTACCGCCAGCATGAATGCCGAGGGGCAACATGAGTAGAGTGGCGATCGCCATTGCCAGCGATAGCCCTGACCCACCCGAGAAAGCGCGTCCAACTGGGGCAGAGAGCAGAATAAAACCAGCCCAAGAACTGGCTGAGAGTAAGCCAAAAGTAACGCCCAACGGGTCGAGAGAAGCACCACTGATCGGCGTGAGCAACAGTACTCCCGCTGCTGCTAGAATCACCCACACTAGATCGAGCAAGCGGCGTGAACCCAGGACAGCCACACTCAGCGGACCTACAAAATCCAAAGCTGAGGCAATGCCTAGAGGAATGCGGGCGATCGCTCCATAAAATGCCAAACTGAGTCCAGCGATCGCCACTCCCAACCCTGCAACTAAAACATAATCTCCCCATCCTCGATTTTGCAGCCGAGGTCGCCAGATGAGCAGCATTAATATGGCTGCGATCGCCTTACAGATAAATGCCGCTCCAATCGGACTGAGTACATCAAAAAGCTGCTTAGAGGTCGCCGTTCCTGCTTGTGCTGCAAAACTGGTGAGTAAGACCAAACTGCTAGGTGGAATTGAACTAAACCACGTCTGTAACTGTCCGTTTTTCTGCGCGATGAATGCAGTGAAGGACGACAAATGGGGATTGGGAACTGCTTCACGGGGTTGAGGATAGATAGCAGACTGCATTCAATTTTTCCTCTAGAAAAATTTCAGGTAACGCTGAATTTCCCAATCAGAAACGTGACTGTGGTATTCCTCCCATTCCTGAGTTTTGAAGTCAACATAGGTTTGATACATTAGATCACCCATTACCGATTTGCTGAGCGGATCGGCGGCAAAGGCGGCGATCGCCCCTCCCAAGGTGCGTGGCAAAAACTTAATTCCCTTCTCCTCCAATTCTTTGAGCGAATATTCGTACATGTTTTCGGTATGCGGTTCACCCGGATCAAGACCCTCCCGAATTCCCTCCAGTCCTGCCGCCAGAATCATTGCCGCGCCTAAATATAGGTTGCTAGAAATGTCAGATGCCCGACATTCCACCCGCCCGCCACCCAGCGGAATCCGCAACATGTTAGTGCGATTATTATTGCCATAGCAAATGTACACAGGTGCCCAGGTAAAGCCTGACATACTGCCCTTTGGCACCAAGCGCTTATAGCTATTAACGGTGGGCGCAATCACTGCACAGATTGCCTGAGCATGTCTGAGAACGCCTGAAATGAACTGATAGCCTAGCTTTGACAAGCCACAGCGACGCGGATCATCAACATCAACAAACAAGTTTTCACCCGTTTTAATATCTGCCAGCGACATGTTGTAGTGTGCGCCGCTACCTGTGCGATCGGCAAAGGGTTTGGGCATGAAGGTAGCGAAATAACCGTGTTTTTTGGCAATTTCTTTCACCATAAGTTTGAAGAAGGTGAGGCGATCGGACATTTTGAGCGCATCACAGTAAGTAAAATCCGTCTCAAACTGCCCGTTGCCATCCTCATGGTCGAAGGAGTAAACATCCCAACCAAGCTGATTCATTGCTTCGACAATCTCTTGCACCCAGGTAAAGTTATCGAGCAGTCCGGGTAGGTCGTAGCAGGGTTTTGCTAGCGTGTCGCGATCGCTGACAGGTGCCCCCCGTCCATCTGCCGTTTCCTTCAGGATAAAAAACTCAGTTTCAATCCCCATATTGAAGGTGAAACCCATTTCAGCCGCTTCTGCCAACACCTTCTTGAGAATGCTTCGACAGCAGGCATCAAAGGGTTTTCCTTGCAGATATAAATCACTAGCAAACCAAGCAATCTCAGAATTCCAGGGCAAAATAGTTGCCGAATCGGGATCAGGACGAGCAGAAACTTCCTCATCACTCACAGCCTGCGGCACACCATCCAAAGCCGCTCCAGTAAACAGCTCTGAGCCTGCCATCATTTGCCCAAAGTGAGACAAGGGAACTGCCTTTGCCTTACACATTCCGTGAATATCGACAAAACTAGCAAGGGCATATTTAACCCCTTTATCTTGCAGCGAGGTTTTGAGGGATTGCAGCTCAGGCGTAAGAGTTTCAGCCATTTTAAGAAAGGGTATGAGTTAAAAATGTAGGTTGGGTGGAGCATCGCGAAACCCAACATTCGATAATATTTTGGTTGTTGGGTTACGCTTTGCTTCACCCAACCTACGGTGTTTCTGGCTTTCAAGTTAAGGAGTTATGGAACCGTAGGAGGTGGCATTTCTTCTAGGGGATTTCCTTCGGCGATCGCCCTCTTCAACTGCTCACTCAACTCACTCACTGCTACCTCCAAAATTTGTTTGCCAAACGCTTCATCTGCCTTACTGGGCGAACCGACTGCGCCATGAACACTCTCTTTGTTCACCGTGTAGGCAAAAAAACAACCGACGGAGCGATCGGGTTCATCTACGGCTTTCTCAAGCTGCACCAGATCTGGACGTAGCGCTAACATCACCGATGTTTCAGCACAGTTGGCGTGAAAATTAGCTGCATCATGGTGATAAAACTCATGGATCTTGGGCGAAATTTCCCAAATTGAGCGCAGCGCAATTCTTAAATCTGGATATTGGTGACGCACATTTTCTAAACCACAGCGCAAGGGTGCCCAGTTTGTGACATGTCCATTGAGCAGCAAAATGCGACTAAAACCTGCACTACAGACCCATTCTGCAATTTCTAGCACCAGTGTTGCTAGCGTTTCGGGACGCAGCGAAATCGTGCCTGCCCACTTTTTAGAATGTCCTAGAGAACAGCCATAGGGCAAAGTCGGCAAAACAGGAATTCCCGTTTGGGCAGAAACGCCATGAGCCACTGCAGTCGCTGAGAAAGTATCAACTCCAACGGGTAGATGCAGGGCATGTTGCTCAGTTGCGCCAACAGGAAGAATTACCAAATTCATGCCGCGATCGCGCAAGTGAGTAATTTCCTCCCAGGTGAGTTCTTCCCAGAGGATAGGAGATTGAGAAGGGAGGGAAGCAGGCAGAGGCATGGAGGGAAGAGTGTAGTGGTATGAGAAAAAGATGGTTTCTATTTGGCGGGAGTGGCGATCGCCCTCATGATCAACTCTTGAAACAGGTGGGTACCCATTTCACGCGTTGGGGATAAGCGCCCTTGACGATACCCCAAGGACTGAGTTCGCTTTTGAACTTCAGGCAAGAGCTGTAAATCTTCTTGCTGAATGCCGTCATAAAACTCGATCAGCGGCTCCAGATTTGCTGGTGACTTAGCAGCATCCGTATTCGGCACCAGCCAATCCCACCGAACTCTGGTACGGCATGGACCTTGCGGATCAATCAGGTAAATGATGGCGCAGTTGGGTGCCACAATCCAGGCAAAGTTCGGGAAAAAACTCATTGTCGAAATACCTGCCATCTCGTACTCATTCAGCCCATCCATGTAAAGGGCTGGGTCTTTCTCAGACGGCAACTCGTCTCGACCTACAAAAGGGGTGTATTGCAGGTAATAGTGATATTTCGCCTCAGCCTTTATGTGCTGATAATACTTTGCCAGAATCGGGTGAACCGTTGGCTCGTGATAGTTTTCTACATTATTTTCGACGTATAGTTTCCAGTTACTATCTGTCCAATAGTCGATATAGTGAGCCCTTGCCCAGGTTTCCAGCTTGTATCGCTTAAACATCTCCGGCAATTCGCCTAACTGAACTGCCAAAGCATCTGATTTAGGGTCCAGGTTAACAAAGATGAATGGGCCCCAGGTATCCACCTTCACCGCTGTCAAGCCGTAAGCCACCAGGTCAAAATTCTCTGCCTCCTCCATATCAGGAATGCCGCGCAGGTTGCCCTCCAGGTCAAAGCTCCAGGCATGGTAAAGACAGGTAAGACGGTTACACTTGCCGCTGTCTACTGCCACTGGTCCAGCCCGATGGGTACAAATGTTGAAAAAGGCGCGTAACTCACCTGCCTTGTTCCGTAGAATGACTAGAGGCTGCTCAGCAATCTCAACAGTGAAGTAAGAGTTTGGACCATCGAGTTGACTAACATGCCCAACGTAATACCAATATTTGCCAAAGATGCGCTCTTGTTCCAGACGATAGATCTCTGGTGAACTGTACATCTCAGCCGGAAGCGTAACCGCTTCACTGGAGAGCGATCGCGGCTGCCACGACTGCAACCAGGCAGGCTGCTTCGACTTCTGATCTAGTTCTGTCCCAATCAGGTTAACCACGGCTGAAGTACTGTTTGGAATTGAGGAGTGTGGAAGGCTTTATTCCAGACAGTCTATAGATTCCCGGTTGACTTTTTGTATCCAGAGATACGGAGAATAGTTGTGAACAATTGATTTCCAATCTCTTGATTTTACCGCTCATAGCTATCTTGACTGACGGGACTGTTTTGATTGATAGCGATGAACTGTATCTCAGTTAACTTTTCATCTCGCAATCATCGGTTTAACTGAGAAAACCTATATCAAAGTGATGCCCACCCCTACTCAGGAATTTTGATCATGCTGAACACCCGCCCATCCAGCGATGTGCGAGGACAAGAAGCCGGACTCGATGTGAGCCCCTCCTCCACCGCACAGCCCAAGATGGAAGTTCGCGGTCTGTTCAAGACCTTCCAGGTTCAGGGCAAACCGCTGATGGTGCTGCAAAATATCAACTTTCAGCTTCATGCGAGAGAGTTTGTCTGCTTGGTTGGGGCATCCGGTTGCGGCAAATCGACGCTGCTCAACATTGTTGCTGGACTGGATTCGCCAACCGCAGGGCAAGTTTTAGTTGATGGAGAAATGGTCGCTGGTCCTGGCTCTGACCGGGGCATGGTATTTCAGGGCTATACCCTTTATCCCTGGCTGACAGTCAGTGGAAATATTGCCTTTGGGCTAAAGCTGCGCCGCCTATCACGGGCACAACAGCAAGAGCGGGTGAATTATTATCTGGACGTAGTGGGGCTAACTCAGTTTGCCAAAGCTTATCCTAAGCAGCTCTCTGGCGGCATGAAACAGCGAGTGGCGATCGCCCGTGCCCTTGCCAACGAACCCGAAGTCTTGCTGATGGACGAACCCTTTGGCGCGCTCGATGCCCAAACCAAGGAGCAAATGCAGCAATTTTTGCTCAGACTATGGGATCAAACCCATACTACTATCCTGATGATTACCCACGATGTTGAAGAAGCAATCTTCCTGTCGCAGCGAGTATATGTCATGAGCCGCTGTCCAGGACAACTGAAGCTCGAAGTACCTATTACCCTACCTGCTCAACGCGACCTGGAAATAAAACTCACTCCCGAATTTGTAGACATCAAGCGGCAGGTTCTACACGCTCTACGAGACCAAGATTGAGCTAACATTGTTGCCGCGCAATTGTTGCCGCGTAGGGCTAGCTGCCAGCACTCTTCACTCCCTCGCAAATTTTCTTCAGTACGCTGCTGTTCTAAAATTCGCAGGTCGAGTTCCTGAATCAACTTGATTTGCCGAGCTCGTTATGTGTCAACCCGAGCAAAATGTAGGTTCAGGGTTAAAGTCCAAGCGATGAGCAGCCCTCAACCAGCACGAGTAAGCGGTAGCAACAATCCCTTGCGCTTTCTAGGAGAAGGACTGGGAATAAGGGAATTAAGGCGATCGCTAATTTCCGTTTCACAAGAATGGAATCTTGTTTATTCAGCAAATTTAGGAATCTTTGCGGTTTCTAGCAGGTACAAATGACTTTGTCCTGCAGGATTCCATTGACACGGGGTGACAGGACGCGATAATCATGATTCAACCGTTACATCCTTTTTTGACAATGCAACATTTTCTAAACTTTCGGTTTTATCAGCAGCAAGGGGGACGGACATGGATGTCAGCTTAATCGTATCCAACATCCTGAACCCACCCATTCTGTTCTTTTTCTTGGGCATAACTGCTGTTCTAGTCAAATCTGACTTGGAAATTCCTGCTCCTATTCCAAAACTCTTTTCGCTCTACCTGCTATTTGCGATCGGCTTTAAGGGAGGGGTAGAGCTAGTTAAAAGTGGCATTACTCAGGAAGTCATGTTGACGCTTCTTGCGGCAATGCTGATGGCATGTATTGTGCCGTTTTATACCTTTTTTATTCTAAGGATAAAGCTGGATGCCTATGACTCAGCTGCGATCGCGGCCACCTACGGCTCGATTAGCGCTGTCACCTTTATTACTGCAAGTACTTTTTTGACTGGACTTGGCATCGATTTTGATGGCTATATGGTTGCGGCTCTTGCCCTAATGGAGTCCCCAGCAATTATTGTAGGTCTGATTTTAGTCAACTTATTTACCGTGGATGAGACACGAGAATTTGCCTGGTCGGAAGTGCTGAAAGAAGCATTTCTTAACAGTTCAGTTTTCTTGCTGGTAGGTAGCTTACTGATCGGCGTATTGACGGGAGAGCGGGGTTGGCACGCCCTAGAACCCTTTACTCAGGGAATGTTTTACGGCGTTTTGACCTTCTTCTTGCTAGACATGGGACTCGTTGCTGCTAGAAGACTTAAAGACTTACAAAAAACTGGCCTTTTTCTAATCTCGTTTGCCATACTGATTCCTATACTCAATGCAGGCATTGGGCTGCTTATTGCCAGATTCATTAACATGCCTCAAGGAGATGCACTTTTGTTCTCCGTTTTGTGTGCAAGTGCTTCTTATATTGCTGTCCCAGCAGCGATGCGAATAACGGTGCCCGAAGCAAACCCCAGCCTGTATGTTTCGACTGCTCTAGCGGTGACATTCCCATTCAACATCATTGTAGGAATTCCACTCTATCTGTACGGAATTGACCTGTTGTGGAGATAATCTCATGCATCTTGTTAAAAAAATAGAAATTATTGCCAATTCATTTGAGCTTGGCAAGATTTTGGATAGCTTAAATAAGTCGGGTATACACGGTCACGCTGTAATTCGTAATGTTGCAGGTACAGGGTTGCGAGACGGCACTGAAGATCTAGATATGACCATGCTAGATAATGTTTACATTCTTGCTTTCTGTATGCCTGAGCAAATTAAAACAGTTGTCGAAAATGTCCGCCCTTTGCTCAACAAGTTTGGTGGCACCTGTTACGTCTCAGATGTAATGGAAATCCGCTCTGTTAAATGTATTGCATCACTGTGAGTCACTATGAATCATACCCATAGTTTCATTGGTCGGCGTGACCTGCTAAAACGAGCTTCAATCACAACATTGGGTTTAGCAGCTGGCACTTTCTTAGGGCGCGTAAAGCAGGCTGAAGCTACTGAACTCTCTGCGATCGCCCCTTCCCTCAGTCCTGATGATGCTCTACAAAAACTGATGGAAGGCAATCAACGGTTTGTCCAGCATCAGCCGCAATATCCAGACCAGTCAGCAGCACGGTTACAGGAAGTGGCTCAGGTGCAGCATCCCTTTGCCACTGTACTGAGTTGTGCAGACTCACGAGTGCCAGCCGAAATCCTTTTTGACCAGGGCATCGGTGACATTTTTGACGTGCGAATCGCCGGAAATATTGCTACGCCAGAGGCGCTTGGTAGCATTGAATATGCCGTTGTTCTACTAGATACGCCGGTGCTAATGGTGCTGGGGCACGAGCGCTGTGGTGCGGTCACGGCTGCGGTGCAGAATGAGACTCTACCCGGTGAGATTGGCAGCTTCGTCAAAGCGATTTTGCCAGCGGTTGAGCGGGTTAAAGACAAGGCAGGTGATACGGTCGATAATGCTGTAACTGCGAATGTGCAGTACCAGATCGAACAGTTGAAGCGATCGCCCCTCCTAACAGAGCGATTACAGTCAGGCAAACTCAAGATCGTCGGCGGTCGATACGACCTGGACACAGGAACAGTAACGATGGTTGCTTAGCCCTGGTTCCAGCGAAATCTGGACTTGAGCAGAGTTTTGAGGAACTTAGTTCAGACAGTTCACGATGGAGCAGCTTGTCAACGTTGATCAGTATCGTTTCAACTATCGGACGGTGGGACATCCCGCTCATCCCGTAATTCTGTTTTTGCACGGGTTTATGGGGGATTGTCATGAGTTTGACCAGACGATCGCCCTTCTATCCAATCACTACTATTGTCTCTCTATCGATCTACCAGGACATGGAAAAACTCAAGTCACAACTGGTGATCAAGCGTATACCATCAACAACACCGCACACGGTTTAATCCAATTTTTGGAGGTTCT
Organism: Leptolyngbya sp. FACHB-541; assembly: GCF_014695875.1. Taxonomy (NCBI): domain Bacteria; kingdom Bacillati; phylum Cyanobacteriota; class Cyanophyceae; order Leptolyngbyales; family Leptolyngbyaceae; genus Leptolyngbya; species Leptolyngbya sp. FACHB-541. Next base: position 19,246 of record NZ_JACJPC010000135.1, read on the forward strand.
CAAGATTCAATCCTGCTCCCTCGTCGGCTATTCAATGGGAGGACGACTTGCCCTATACCTGACGCTTCACTTTCCACATAGGTTCTTAAAAACAGTATTAGAGTCTGCTTCTCCAGGGCTAAAGACTTCAGCCGAGAGGGAGGAGCGAATTCAACAGGATCTCACTTTAGCCAAAAAACTAGAAGCAAATTTTCCTTCCTTCTTAACAAAATGGTACGAACAGCCGCTATTTAACTCACTTCAACACCACTCAGACTTTGAGAAATTGCTAAAGCAACGTCTAAAAAATCGTCCCGCACAGCTTGCTAAGTCTCTCTGCTATCTGAGTACAGGCTGTCAACCTTCACGGTGGCAACACATTCAACAAAACACAGTTCCAATCAGTCTCCTAACAGGTGAATTAGACCCTAAATTTGTCCAGATCAATCATGAAATGTCTCAGCTAGGAAAACTCATGCAGCTCAGAATTGTGGAGCGGTGCGGGCATAACATTCACTTTGAAAATGCTCATATTTTCGCAGAGCAGATCCAAAACTTTTTAAGCAAAGATGTTTGATATCTGCTGAGCCTGTGCAGATCTTGCTGCAATGTTTAACGAGATTCTCTAAACATCTTTGGCGTTACACCCACACATTGACGAAAGAGGCGAGTAAAAGAACTGTGGTTTGTGAAGCCAACTTCAAAGGCAATTTCGGTAATCGTCAATTCTGGTTTTGACAAGAATTGCTTTGCTCTATCAATTCGGCATTGGGTGAGATATTGATGGGGAGTCCTACCCGTTGACTGCTTGAATAACCGACAGAAATGATACTGGCTCAGTCCTAATATCCCTGCCATATCAGCCAGAGAGATATCCTGATCCAGATGAGTTTGGATGTAGTCCGTTACCTTTTGCAGTTGAGACTTTGACAAATACCCTGATGCTCTCAGCGGCAGTTTCATCTGCCACGTTGAATAATGCTTAATCAAATGGATTGCTAATCCTGTCGCTAACGATTCCCCAAACATTCGCCCTGCTGGATGGTCTGCTTCTACATCCGCTTTAAGAGCAAGCCCAACTTGCTGAATGAATGGATCAACCAAACCAATTTTGGGAATCAGTTCAATCCGATCGGGCTGAATCGACTCGTTAACGATCTTCTCAAAGAAGGCTGGAAGAAAGCCAATCAAGGAAAACTCACCAGGTTGCTGCCAAATCGATGAGTACCTGACCTTAGCAGGAATAAACAACACCTCACCGGGCTGACAATAACAGGTTTGCACCTGTCCCTCAAATCGATGCTCTGATGAAATGGGATGTCCACTGCCCGTGATTCCAATAACGTGCTGCATGTATTGAAATTCTGGACTTTCGTGCGCCGGATGATCGTAGTGATTAAAAAATATCCCTTGCCATTGCGATCGCTGACTTGAAATGACCGGCGACTCGGACAACGCAGGACGAGCCTGTTTAGTTAAATCAACCAGCGGTAGCCCATTTACAGAAGTCATAGCAAAGAACCTACGCCGTCAACCCTAATAATTTAACGTAAAGAGAAATAAGTCATACCAATTCCAAAAACTAGGATTACAGATGAGTCGGGGCGATCGCCCAACGCTCTACTTCCACAAATTATTCAGAATCGCTCTACAGGTTTTGCTGGTAGTGCAAATTTTAGTCATAGTGAGTAAAAGCTGAAATTCATTGATGATGGAGAAGCACTCATTCTTGACTGCAACTTCTAGTAAGTCGTCTACTTCATTAGACAGATTTTTCTTCTACTCCTTAAAGTGGAGCAAACCCTGAAACTTTTGACTGGACTTGAAAACCGGGTTTCTACAGAAAACTTGTGTAGTGTGCTTCTCCGGGGGAAAGTGTTTCTTTACAACAAAAATAGTCTGGAAAAATTGTAATTTCTTAATACCAACTAATTTCCCGCAATAAGATTCTATGAGAGCTATAAAAAACATTGCTCTAACATTTTTGGTTTTGCTTGTTTTAGCTGCGCCTGCATTCGCTCAAACCTCTGATACAGCAAATACAAATGGGTTTTTAGCTAGCATTGACGCTGTTTTCGGTGCAGTTGTAGCAGCTCTAGAAAAAGTGATCTTTCTCAGTATTGGCGGTATGCCACTGGTTGTCCTGTGGCTACTGGCGGGAGCAATCTTCTTCACGTTTCGGATGAAGTTTGTTAATATTCGGGCGTTTCGTCATGCGATTGATGTGGTTAGAGGCAATTATGATAACCCCGATGAACCTGGAGAAGTCTCTCACTTTCAAGCACTTTCTGCTGCGCTCTCTGCCACGGTTGGGCTAGGTAACATTGCAGGAGTGGCGATCGCTATTCAGCTTGGCGGACCCGGAGCCGTCTTTTGGATGACTATCGTCGGGCTGCTAGGCATGTCTAGCAAGTTTGCTGAGTGTACCTTGGGCTTGATGTATCGCATCATTCGTCCCGATGGCACTGTTTCTGGCGGGCCAATGTATTATCTCTCCCGTGGCTTAGCGGAAAAAGGGTTGCGTCCTCTCGGTAAAGTTTTGGCAGGGGTCTTCTGTGTATTTTGCATCGGTGGCGCATTTGGCGGCGGCAACATGTTTCAGGTTAACCAGTCTTTTGCTGGCTTAACTGCCGCTATTCCTGCCTTGGAGGGCTTCAACTGGCTCTATGGTCTGGTTCTCATGGCGTTGGTAGGCTTAGTCATCATTGGTGGGATTCGGCGAATTGGGGCAGTAGCCGGGTTTCTGGTCCCCGCGATGTGTCTCACTTACTTTGTCGCAGCACTTTGGATTCTCGTCACTAACTTGACCGAAATTCCAGCTGCCGCTGCCACCATTGTGCGTGAAGCCTTTTCACCTCAAGCAGCGATTACAGGAGGACTCGTTGCAGTCTTAGTTCAAGGTGTGAGACGGGCTGCTTTTGACAACGAAGCTGGAGTCGGCTCAGCCCCCATCGCTCACTCTGCTGCCCGGACTGATGAACCTGTGCGCGAAGGCATTGTTGCTCTACTGGAACCGTTTATTGACACCGTTGTAGTCAGCAATATGACCGCTCTGGTTATTGTAATCACCGGAGTTTATGCCAACCAGACAGGAGGAGAACCCGATGGCATTCAGATGACCTTTGAGGCTTTTTCTACCTCAATCCCCTGGTTTCCTGTAATTTTGGGGATTGCAGTCTTTTTGTTTGCCTTCTCCACCATTATTTCCTGGGGCTATTATGGCGAACGAAGCTGGACATTTTTGTTTGGGGAGCGATCGCTAAGGGTCTACCAGATCATCTACGTCATCTTTGTATTTGTTGGAGCAGTGGTAAACCTGCAGTCTGTTCTCAACTTTGGTGACATGATGATTCTGGCAATGGCATTTCCCAACTTACTCGGCTGTTTTCTCCTATCAGGCAAAGTAGCAGAAGCATTGGAAGATTACCTGACCCGTCTCAATTCGGGACAAATGGTTGAGGTAAGACGAGTGGAAGAACCTACCGTTCGTTAACCTTTAGACTATACGTAGCGGCAGAAACCTAGAACTTGGCTCATGCAGGATGCCTTAGCGCAGCGTAACGCATGGCTCACCTGCTTCACCTCACCGATTCCGAACCTTCAATCAATAAAACTTTTGCATGAATCACTTTTGAAGCGTGAAGGGTAGCGCTAACCCTTCACGCAGAAATTTCGATGAATTCATGCCATTAAGTAGCGGACATTTGAAATTGAGGGGTCGAATGGGATAAAGCAAGTTCTTCTGGTGACATGAACTCCTCAATCTTCTCGAATAGAGGGGATGATAGATATCGCTCACCCGTATCGGGCAGCATACAGAGAATGACAGAGCCAGCAGCGGACTTCTCAGCGACCTGCATTGCAACGGCAAAGGTTGCACCTCCGGAAATTCCGGTGATAATTCCTTCCTGACGAGCTAATTGATTAGACCACTCAATACCCTCTGCTCCGGAGATTGGAACAAACTCATCAAAGTAGTGATGATCAATGGCTTCTTGTAAAACATAGGGGACAAAATCAGGAGTCCAGCCCTGAATAGGATGGGGTTGGAATGCTGGATGGCTCACGGCAGGAGAGCGGTCTGCGTTGCGTTCCTGAGGAATGTTAGACCCAACCACTGGAGCATTACTGGGCTCGGTGAGAATGATTTTTGTCTCAGGTCGTTCTTTACGCAGTACCCGAGCTACACCCGATACAGTTCCACCTGTGCCATAGCCTGTAACCCAGTAGTCAAGCTTTTCTCCTGCAAAATCAGCTAGAATCTCGCGGGCAGTCGTGTTTTCGTGGATTTTTGCGTTGTCATCTGTCTCAAACTGATGAGCTAGAAACCAACCGTTCGCGTCGGCTAATTCTTTTGCCTTTTGGTACATGCCGTAGCCTTTTTCGGCCCGGGGGGTGAGCACCACCTTAGCCCCCAGAAATCGCATCAGCTTGCGTCGTTCAATCGAGAAACTATCCGCCATCGTAACCACTAAAGGATAACCCTTCGCTGCACAAACCATAGCTAGACCAATGCCCGTGTTGCCGCTGGTGGCTTCCACAACGGTTTGACCCGGTTTGAGATCCCCACGACGCTCGGCTTCTTCAATAATGCTGATAGCTAGACGGTCTTTAACCGAAGCAGCAGGATTAAAAAACTCTGCTTTGACATACAGACGAACATGACCAGGGGCTAGGGTATTGATCCGAATGCAGGGCGTATCTCCAATGGTATCTACAATGCTTTCGTATAGACGGCCACGACCAAGGGTTTGACGTGAATCGTTGGAAGTCATGTTATTTTTTTCCTCAATCAACCGTAATCGTCCGTGCCATATTATTACTGCGTTAATGCCTCTGATTGAACAATATTGTTGCGTTGACATCGAAAATGTCAAAGAACGTTATTTTTCGCAAAACTTATAAAGTAGCTGCCCCATATCTCTGACTCTGCAGCGATCGCCAAAGATTGTGGTGTGGCTATAACCTTAAAGGCTATAACCTCAAAGATTAGAACAAAAAATAGAAATAGGGCAGGCGTTGACATTGAAACCGTCCAGACGGTACAGTAAATTTATAGTTACTTACAAGTGTTTGGCGATCGAGCTTTTGCCTGCTGAAGCTTGATGCTAAAACGCAGAATACCTCCAGATTTCGTGATAGTTTCCTGGTCATTTCTGTGTCTGATATCTATGGCTGATACAAAACGGTCAAAATCTCGATCAGCCACGCGTGCAGCCCTGCTCCGGGCTGCTAGTCAAGTTGTCATTGATAAAGGAGTTGAAGCGTTAACACTGGATGCTGTAGCTCAACAAGCAGGAGTCAGTAAAGGAGGGTTGCTTTATCACTTTCCTAACAAAGACGCACTGATGACGAGCATGGTGGAGCAACTGATTCAAGATTTTGAAGTGGTATTGCAAACTGAGTTTGACCAGGACGATGCACCGGGAACACCCGGACAGTGGGTACGCGCATATATTCGAGCGACGCTACGGTTTAGCAAACAATCACTGGCACTAGTTGCCCGTCTTTCTTCGATTGCGGCTAACTCGCCCGACTTGTTTGAATCTGCCAAAGTCTATGAACAGCAGTCACGACAGCGAATTGAAACCAGTGGAATTGATCCCATAAAGGCAACAATTATTCTGTTGGCGGCTGATGGTTTGTGGCTTTCAGAAGTGTTTCAAGTTGGCACTTTAGAGGAGCCTCAGCTCATTCAAGTGGTGGAAACACTGCTGGCGATGACGCGATCGCCCGAATCAGCTAGCTAATATTTCTCAATCTGTTGTTTGAATGCTGATGACTCTAGTTCATTCAGCTAGTTTGTCCTGCCAATGCACATTTTTGCTCACATACAATTACTCACATACGAGATTTATCATGGAAGCCAATCAACCATCAATGGCAACACCCAATTCTGAACTATTTGGCAATCCTTATCCTTGGTATGCTCAGATGCGCCGTGAATCACCTGTGTGGTATGACGCAAATCAGCAAGTCTGGATGGTGTTTTGCTATGAGGATGTAAAACGGATATTTTCGGATTGGCAAATATTTTCATCCAAAATTCCTCATCCACCTGAGCAAACTGATTTGACTCAAAGCTTGAACTATACTGACCCACCCAAACATCAATCACTGCGATCGCTGGTTGCAAAGGTGTTTACGGCTCGTCGGATAGAAGAATTAGCACCGCGCATTACTCAAATTACCCATGAACTGATTGATCAAGTCCAGGGACAGGAACGGATTGACTTTATGCATGACCTGGCAATTCCCCTACCTATCATTGTGATTGCTGAAATTTTAGGTATTCCCATTGCAGATCGCGAAGACTTTAAGCGGTGGTCAGATGGAATTGTGGTGTATGACTCAACGGCAATAACAGCAATGGCTGACTATTTTCGACATTTGCTAGAACAGCGGCGACAGCATCCTGGCAAAGACTTAATTAGTGATTTACTTGCCGCCCACGAAGCAGCCGAAACCCTGACTGCTCAGGAGCTAGTAGATTTCTGCATGATCCTGTTAATCGCTGGTAATGAAACCACAACAAACTTACTGGGAAATGCTGTTCTCTGTTTCAAGGAACATCCAGAAGCCTTCGAGCGGCTGAAGCGGGAGCCAGATCTGGTGCCGCTGGCAGTCGAGGAAGTCTTGCGCTATCGCTCCTCGGTGCAGGGAATAGAACGGTTTACCAAAGTTGACGTACAGGTGGGGGAACAGACCATTCCAGCAGGACAAATGGTCATCGTTTGGATGGGGTCAGCCAACCGGGATGAGACAAAGTTCGATCGCCCAGATGAGTTCATTGTCGATCGTGATCCCAATCCACACTTAGCCTTTGGCAATGGCATTCACTTTTGTCTGGGTGCGCCCCTGGCTCGTCTAGAAGGCAAAATTGTACTAAGTGCGGTGCTAGAACGCCTGTCCAACTTACGGATTGATCCAAACGCCACATTGGAGTTTATTCCCTCGACTGGAGTGCATGGGGTTAAATCCTTACCCGTCCTGTTGTAAACGTTTCAAAATACGGTGGTTATATTAGCCGCGCCTTTCAACGTATCCCTTGATAAGTTGGGTAATAGCCAATATCTCAAGCATTAAGTATGTATACACATTGGCAACCAAGAATGATTGCTTCACCTTTCTGTAATCAACTTTTCTAAGGCTAAGAGAACCTATAAATGATTCCACAACCACAGAAAACCAAAACATAGGAAGGAGTGTGAAGATGATTTCCAGTGGTAGAAACGGAAAGGAACCCGGCTGCACCGGTACAGTCGATCCAAAAAGTATGGTTCCGGTCAATGCTCCAATCGGTAATATAACAAGCAGCCCTCCGACAACAGTTGATATAACATTGGTGCTAAAAGCAACCCAAACTGCTTTGAAAACACCAGTTTTAAGCAGTTTCCTATGAATGTAGGCTTCAATCACAATAATTGGGATTAGCAGGAGAACCTGATAGAAAAGGCTCTGAGAGAATAGTGGAATTCCAGCATTTGCTAAGAGTATGTTTTTAAAGTAGAAGGACGAACTGCTAATCAACATAAGAACCTAAAAAACGTGTTTCTTAAATATATAAATGGGTACTAGCTAACGGTGCACTTGAGCGGACGCAGACAACCTTTGCGATACACCTAAATCTTTCGTCAGTCCGCTCCAAGCGAATGTTTGACTGCAACCTACTGTACCGTGTAGCCGCCATCAATCACTAAGTTGTGCCCAGTGATGTAAGAAGCATCGTCAGAACATAGCCAAACAACTGCTTTAGCAACCTCCTCTGGCGTTCCACCTCGCTTGAGCGGGACGCTTGCCTCCATTTGCTGCAAGGTATCCTGAGGAACCTCAGCCAATAAATCAGTCAAAATTAAACCTGGACTGACGCAGTTGATCCGAATCCCTTGTCTCCCGTATTCCATTGCAGCAGTTCGGGTTAGAGCCACTACCCCTCCTTTGGCAGCAGTGTAGCTGCCAAAATTAGGCACACCAATTACACCACCTCCTTGAGATGCCATATTGACGATCGCCCCACCCCCACTTTTGAGCATCGCCGGAATCTCATACTTCATCGATAGCCACACTGCTTTCAGGTTGACGTTTAATTCTAAGTCCCACTCTGGCTCTGACAGTTCAACGAGTGGTGTAGCTTTGCCAAATCCAGCGTTGTTGAAAACACAGTCGAGACGACTGTAGGACTCTAAAGTTCGATTAATGAGTGCATCAATATCTGCTGCCTTTGTCACGTCAGTCTTGATAAAAAAACCATCACTGCCAGCCGCTTTGACCTGCTGAACTGTTTCTTCGCCTTCTGACTCTCTACGAGCCGCAACAACGACCTTCGCCCCTTGTCTAGCCAACTCAATCGCAGTAGCTCGACCGATTCCAGAGCTTCCACCTGTGACGATCGCGACCTTCCCACTTAGCCCAAGACCCATGCTGCTCGCTCCTAGTTACAACTGTTTGTGAGTAAGCTAGGAGAAATGTTCACGATTGTCTATCAACTTCTTGCGATCGCATTCCATAAATATCCCCTGAAAGGCACATCACTAATAATTTAGCGGTCGAGCGTTCGCGGTTACTGGATGTAGATAACCTTTACACCCTAACTGATTACGTTGAATACATTCCAGTGCAACATGGTTATTAGGTGTTTAAACAATCTTCAGCATTATTCCTACGCTTTTTCATCACAAACTTAAGAGGAAAATTGTAAGAATGCAGCCAGCGATCGCAATTGATGTATGAAGCGCCACCCAAAGCTGATTGGGATAGATTTTTGTCATAAACGGGTGACGCTTTTCATGAAATTCTTTTGCTTGAATCCTCAGTGCTTCAATCTGTGCGTCAGGATATAACTTATCTAACTTGTCACGATAAAGTTTTATGATTGATAGACTGTAATGAATGCGTTCTCGGTATTTGCGAACACCGATCGCTCCGTAAACTCCCAGAAAAATAAGCAGCAGAGATAGTGGAAGATTATTCCTATCAAGACCTTTCTGAGTAAAAATTCCTACTATGGCTGAAGCAATAAGAAGAATAATGTTGCTTAAAGCTGATCTCTGATCCTCTGCTTGCTTTACCTCAGCCCATCTCTGCTCGCAAAGCTTCAATAAAACATCTGTTGAATCTGCCATCTCATTCTGCCTTTTCAGGAAAAGTCATACTCTTCGTTCACTTTAGACCCGAGTTCTTTTTAGAAAGCTCCCTCTAGAAACGTTATTGGCATTTCTCCGACTTTCCTACAGTAAAGATCTTATAGGGACAAATAACCTATTCAGCGCATTCTCCTTGCAAAAAGACACCTAACGCTGTCCATCACCCGCCGCAGATACCCTTTGAATTTCGATAGGTAACTTCTCGGCGATCGCCGTGCATGGCGTATTCGGCTGCGATCGCTTACTCAAATCCATAAACTTGGTGCGTTCCCAGGAATTTATCGGTGGAGTAATTAATGGTTGTAACGTGGGAAACGCACTCTACAAAATCTGCGATCGCACTGAGTTAGAAGCGATAATAGACGCTAGATAAGCAGATGCAGCTATTTTTCAAAGAAAAACTCACTCCGCAGACGAAGAATGACCTGTTCTAAAGGTATGGCTCCAGAAGTAAATATCCACCCTGCTAAAGCAATCGATAAAAACAAAACCATCATTAAAAAGGAGAGAGGGATTTTGTCTCTAAATAGTCTAAAATGCTTCTGCTCGTCTAGCCAATCAATTTGATACTGCCAGAAAAATTTGTAATGCGTATACCAGTCACTAAATAGAATCTGTTTGCTAATGCTTAGCTGGTAATATTCACTCTCAATTTGCGTGAGCTTTTCTATACTCTCAGGTAAAGCATCATCATCTGCTTCTTTGACGTGAAAATATAGCTTCTTAAGTTCGTTAAAAAGCTGAATAAGTGATACACCTACCTCTTCATATTTGTCTTTTTGTGAATCGTAAAACGATATATACAAGCTGATGATACCAAGAATTATGAGTGATGCAGATAAAAAACGACTTGAAAGACCATTAAAAGCAAGAGAATAAATGCCAACAGTTATGGAAAAGAGCCTTATTAATCCCGGAACTTTGACAACGATATCAAATGTTGCCAAATGTTTCTTGGCTCCAAAGCCAACATTGTAGGCTGTCTCTGCGATCAACTTCAACAGGTTGTCCCTATTCATAAAATCACTCAATCGGCACGTCAATTCTATCCTCAGCAACCACAATGCCATTCTTAACGGCATAGCACTCAACTATATGATGACCTCTGAAATCTGTACTTTCGAAATTTTTTCTGGAGCCTGAATCAGGAAAGATCTGTCCTCGAATCATATCCCTTTTCCTTGCTGCCTGACCGCGATTAAGAACCTTCCAATAGATGGAGTGGTTTCCTTCTATGTCGTGGTCTTTTATGTAGAATTTGAGGTTTTTCTGCCGTGCAAGGCGAAACTGTTTACGAAGAAACTCAGATAAAGAAGATTCTCTGAATCCATTCTGCGAGATATCACAATCAATTGTTATGTTGTATCGAATGTCAATCGCAAACTTATCTTCTATAAATTGCTCCGTATTCCTCCAAATCGGTTGAGAAGCCGCCGCTACATCATTATTAGTAACGGGTCTATTCGGAAAGGGTCTGCCATAAACCTTCTTCCACTTGTCATGAGCGATATCCTGCTCACCAGCTTCTATTGCTTCTACACATAGTTTGTAAGTTTTTTTCGCTTTTCGCTGAAACTTTTTTTTAACTCTAACCCTCTGGTTGCTTCCAAGAGCCGCGTAATAATCTTGATTTGGCTGATCCATGAGATATGTAAAGAAGTCTCGGCTCATCACGTCATAGTAGCCATGGCTCTTGTTATCGTAATCAGTTGTCGATTTTAGAAAATTGTAAGCTAGTGTGTCGATAAGCAATCCTCCCATACCTACGCCATGCTTGTTCTTCCATGCTCTAGCCATTTTACAGAGCTGTTGAAGATTGCTATTTTTCTGAACGTCAAATTCTGACATTGCCTCAATCTCTTCTCGAGGTTTAGTTATTTTCCAACTGCCATCACCGTAAGTATCAGGATACTTAAAGCTGCCATCATCCTGTTCAAAAACCGGCTGCACTTCAATATGAAAGTTTGTGTATTGAACGCATACCACAAGGCGGTCCACGAACACTTTTGTATTAGGGTATCTAACCTTAATCGCGTCTTTTGCATCAGATAAAAGCTTGTACTGCTTTCCATCCTTGTAATCAGACCACATCCCTTTAGGCATGATGTAGAGCATATCTAGATCTGAGATGCCCTTAATGGCTGTTTTACGTCCAATCGAACCAACCTGTAATGAATTTGCTGTTTTCGACTCCGTATCTCTAAATTTTTTATTCAAAGAAGCTGTAACTTCTCCATACCGATCACTTATTTTGTCAGCGTTATCTATTGCTAAATTACTCAGGAACTCGTTAAACATTTTAAACATGTCCAATCTAGAATCCTCTGCTCCTAAGTCTATCGGCGCATTATCACAATTTATTATAGTACACGCATATTACTTTTCATTTTAATATCATTTGGTTGATGTACGGTTTTCGACTAATTGCACTTGTAGGAGATAGAACACTTATTTACTGAGAAATGATACAGAAGCTGTTTGTCTTATCGGAACTTCGACTACTTTGCTGTAGATTTGCCAACATGAGGTAGATCTACAGCAAGGCTGCTGTAGATCTGCTCAAGCTTAATCGGAGTGAGCGTGGAGTAAGAAGTTTGTTGGATGGATAAAGGGGGAGGAAGCGATCGCCCCTCCCCTCTATATTTCTCTTACTCTCCTCTTCTACGATCGCGAGTCAAAATACTCATCACTTCACCAGAACTGGGAGCGGGTAAAAGCGGACTCCAGGCACTCACTTCAGCAAAGCCACGACCATATAAGTCGTGAATTGTTTCAATTACACCGTCGCGAGAGCCGATGATGAGAACTCGCAGGCGATCGCGCTCACTATTCTGAAGTGCAGAAACTTCTCTCTCAACAGTAGGAGCGTTGGGAGATTCCAAGAAACATTGAGACATGAGTTGTGACTCCTTTAGGGTTTTTGAGGAAACCCCAAAAACCTAGCCACCCCGCTTTTTCTGACACGACAAGTCGGGGTGGCTAAGGGAGTGTTAAAATTCACCATTAGCCGCCAGACTGCTTGTACCAGTTTGGGGGTTAGTCGCTCACTGCTGCGGGAACAGCTTTGAGCGGCGCTAGATCTTTGGGTTTAGTCTGGGTTGCCGCAAGTAAAAAAGACAACCTTAACGTGAGAGCATATCTGAGCAGACGGTATTTCGTCAAGGTGATAAGCTACAGAGTTTTTGAGGGAACGAGGAAGGCGATCGCCCTCTACACAGTATTTTTTCTAGAAAATGTAAACAAAAACAGGTTTAAGAGTTTAAAACCTGATCTTTAAATTCAAAACAAGGTTTACGAATTTAAAACCTGATTTACGAGTTTAAAAATCAAGTTTTAAAGTTCAAAATCAAGTTTACGAGTTTAAAAATAGGTTTACGAGTTTAAAACCTGATTTTTGAGTTTGAAAATAGGTTTACAAATCAAAAACCTGATTCTGAGTTCAGAAGCCTGATTCACAAACTCAAAACCTGCGTTGAATTGGGCTTCTCCGTAAATCTAGTAGGAGATTTCTAAAAAATTTACCCCTGGGTAGGGGCAGGTTTTGCCAGAATCTTTGCAGTTGACCCACAGTTCTAGTGCTAAACCTGCCCTTACAGGTATTTTGTTTCCTGTATGGAAGGATAATTAACGACTTAACCAGGCGATCGCTTCTCGAATCCAATCTTCTGCATCAGCATTCTTAGATAATGCGGTCTTTTGTCCAACTGCCCGCAATGCCTGCGTGATTTCGCTGGTGGTGTAGCCCAGGGCTAGCAGTGTCATTTCCACATCTTCTTGAATGGTGGTTGCGGGAGTGGCATCGGGCAGAGTGGTTAAGCCCGACTGAAGCCGCCAGTCTGACAGCTTTGCTTTAAGTTCCAGGGCAATTCGCTCAGCGGTTTTCGTGCCGACTCCGGGAGTGCGAGACAGCAAGCGAGTATTGCTGCTGACGATCGCCTGCACCAGATCTTGCAGTCCCAGAGTGTCTAACAGAGCAACTGCTAATTGAGGCCCTACGCCGCTGACGCTGACCAGTTGGCGAAACAGGTCGCGTTCTGCCATTGACGCAAAGCCAAACAGCACCATCTGGTCTTCTCGCACCTGTAAGTGAGTGAAGACCTGCACCACTTCGCCAGCCGGAAGTTCCTGGGTCATGCGCGGGAGTACCTGTAGCTCGTAGCCAATCTGGTTGACTTCGAGCGTGAGGATAACCCGATTGTTGCCAATTTTCTGAATTGCGGCGAGGGTGCCTTTGAGGTAGCTGATCATTCAAGGAGCAGAAGACGGGGCAGGTTTTAGCCAAAACATTTAGCTAATGAAACCAAAATGCTTCAAGCCCTCTAGAATACCACCTGCACAGTGAGACTGTGCCAGATAGCGATCGCCCGATGGGTTTTCGTGATGCCAGTTGAGCAATTCTGGCTGAGCGTTGCCAACGATGATGCCGCGCGAGTGGTTTGCCTGAAACATCGACAGATCGTTACCCGAATCGCCGCAAACAACAGTTCTTTCCTTCGGGATCTGTAAGCTTTGCTGAAGGAAGGCAACGGCTGCACCTTTGTTTGCCCGTTTTGGCAGAATATCTAGATCATGTCCGCTGCTATAGACAAGCTGAGCGTCTAATCCCTGATCTTTGAGTTCAGCTTCCAGGCAGGCTAACACCTCCTTAGACGCAGCTTCTTCCAGGAAATAGCTTGCCTTAAATGGGCCTTGTTCCGATTGCGACTGGGGGGTCAGGTCATTAAATTGAGCAGCGATCGCTCTGACTTTTTCTCGATCCCAGCGGTGATTAAGCTGACTCGCCCAGGTGGGATCTGGAGTATCACCATCCTGACGATAAATTTCAGTACCCACTGCCAGCACTCGCAGATCGGGTTCAATTAATGGCTTTTCAGAACGCAGTTCCTCGAATAGAGGGAGCGATCGCCCCGTTGCGTAGACAATCACGGTGCCATGTTCTTCACGATGCTGAAGAAGCTGCTGATTGAGCTGCTCTAGAGCGTCATCATCGCCGACCAAAGTGTTGTCTAAATCCGTCACAAACAAAAATTTTGCCACAGTAACCCCCTACTGTTCACGTTGCCTCAAAAATCTGCCCAGGCTGACGAGATCACAATACACTGCAAGGGTGCTTCTTTGCTGTTTTCTAGATCGCCTGCCCATGAACTCCTTTCGCCAAAAGCTGCTTGCCTGGCTGCCTCAACTCGATCATCGCGTTTGGATTTTGATTGCAGGTCGTCTCCTCTCTCAGATTGGAAATGGTTTCACTTTATTCTATGCGCCGATTTTCTTTGTTAACCAGGTTGGGCTATCAGCAACCATTGTAGGCATCGGCATTGGCAGCGGCTCGATTTCAGGCGTGTTAGGGCGAATTTTGGGTGGCTCCTTTGCCGACTCACCTAGCTGGGGACGCAGAAAAACCCTGTTATTATCGGCAGCGGTTTCAGCTTTGGCAGATATATTTCTGACACTCACCTACGACTTTCCAACATTTCTCATCGGCAACTTACTGATGGGGTTAGGCATCGGGTTATATTGGCCCGCAACAGAAGCCGTTGTTGCAGATTTAACGAGTGTTGATCAACGGAATGAAGCCTTTGCCCTAACGCGGTTAGGGGATACAGTAGGGCTGGGTTTGGGCGTTGTATTAGGTGGCGCGTTGATTGCACTCACGGGAGCCTATCGCTCCCTCTTTGTAATTGATGGCATCTCATTTTTAGTGTTTTTTGGTGTTGTTTATTGGGCGATCGCTGAAACTGTCGATACTGAACAAGTCAATCGCTCCTTATTTAAAGGTTGGGCAGTAGCATTGCGCGATCGCACTTTACTCATCTTTGCTCTGGTGAATATCCTATTCACTACTTACTTGGCTCAGATCAACAGTGCCATGCCGCTCTATTTCACTAACTTTGTACCCGTGAGAAGTGATGCATCCGGCTTTTCCACGTCCACCATTAGCACCTTATTTTCCTGGCATATCATCTTAGCGGCACTGACTCAACTTCCGATTGCCCGTTACCTCAATCGGTTTAGTCGTGTGCAAGCGTTAACCTGTTCTGCATTGCTTTGGGGAATTGGCTTCCTACTCATTGGGATAACCGGAACTGCCTCAACCGCTCACTTAATCTGGGCAATTTTGGGCTTGAGTGTAATGGCGATCGCCACCGCTGCTTACAATCCATCTGCTTCAGCCCTTGTCGTCGATCTCGCGCCAGAATCTTTGCGTGGCGTTTACCTCTCAATCAATTCATTGTGTTGGGCCGTTGGATACTTTATTGGACCAACAGTAGGCGGCTGGGCAATGGATCAAACTCGCTCGATTGCCCAAACCTTCTGGATAGTCTCTGCCTTGAGTGTTCTACTGGGAATTGCAATTTTGCTTTACTTAGGTAAAGTCATTCGTCATCTGGATGATGGATAACTTTCCAGTCGCCTCCCGAATCCTTTCCCAGAGACATCGTCCTTGTGTACGGGCGAAGCATTCGGCAGGGAGATTGGGATTAACCAGAGCTTGTGCCCGAATGCTTCGCCCCTAATGATGCCGCTATTCGCACTCTTTGCCCATCCTACGCTGGTTAAATCTCACATTTATTGATGGAGTTGATTGAGAAAATACTTTTTGATAATCCGTTATTTTCAAATTGGGATAAGATAGCTTGGAACTAAGCCAAAATCTATTCACAAAGCTGATTTTCCGCGTGAAAAGCCCAACCTTGTGAATGATCAGGGCATCTCATCCACACGGGTTAAAACTGCCATGAAACTAGCCGCACGTGTAAGTCAGGTCACTCCTTCTTTGACATTGGCAATTTCTGCTAAAGCAAAGGCAATGAAAGCGGATGGCATTGATGTGTGCAGTTTTAGTGCTGGCGAACCCGACTTTGATACCCCAGACCATATTAAGGCAGCAGCAAAGGCAGCCCTGGATGCAGGCAAGACGCGCTACGGTCCGGCAGCAGGGGAGCCAAGGCTGCGAGAGGCGATTGCCCAAAAGCTACAAAATGACAATAGCCTCTGCTACGGAGCAGAAAATATCATTGTCACCAATGGCGGCAAACAGTCTTTGTTTAACCTGATGCTGGCGCTGATCGACCCTGGTGATGAGGTGTTGATCCCGGCTCCCTACTGGCTCAGCTATCCCGAAATGGTGAAGCTAGCAGAAGGCACTCCGGTGATTTTGCCGACTACCGCCGAAACGGGTTTGAGGGCTACAGCTGACCAAATTCGGCAAGCCGTTACGCCGAAAACCAAACTGCTGATTTTAAACTCACCATCCAACCCGACCGGAATGGTATACACGCCTGATGAAATTCAGGCGATCGCCGATGTCGTGGTTGAAAAAAATCTCTGGGTCGTCGCCGATGAGATTTACGAAAAAATCCTCTACGACGGAGCCACACATCTCAGCATCGGTGCGGCTGGCCCAGAAATTTACGAGCGCACCATTACCAGCAGCGGCTTTGCCAAAACCTACGCGATGACGGGCTGGCGAATTGGCTATCTGGCTGGACCACCGCCAATCATTCAGGCAGTCACTACAATTCAAGGACACAGCACCTCAAATGTGTGTACCTTCGCTCAGTATGGGGCGATCGCTGCCTACGAAGGTTCCCAAGACTGCGTTCAGCAAATGGTGTCCGCCTTTGCCCAGCGGCGACAGTTTATCCTGAATGCGGTCAACACGATTCCCGGCTTAAGCTGCCCGAAACCAGACGGAGCCTTTTACGTCTTTATCAATATCAGCAAAACGGGAATGAAATCTCTTGACTTTTGCAGTACCCTGCTAGAGTCTCACCAAGTTGCCGCCATTCCCGGCGTTGCCTTTGGCGCAGATGATCACATTCGCCTCTCCTACGCCACCGACATGGACAGCATCAAAAAAGGTATGGAACGGTTAGCGACCTTTGTGCAGTCACTATGATTCCGATTGCAGACAACCTGCCCAACCGCAAAACCCCGGTAGTCACCTATCTGCTGGTTGCGGTGAATGTGGCGTTGTTTGCGATCGAGCTAAATCTAGCAAATACGGGTGAACTGGCAGATTTCCTCAATACCTGGGCGGTTGTCCCAACGCGGATTGTCAAAATGGCGACCGATATGCTGGACGGAAGCTGGATTGCCGCCATTCTCATTTGCATCTCCGTTGTGCTGGGGCTATTTCTGCACAGCGGTTTTGCTCACCTGATCGGAAATCTGCTGTTTTTATTTGTTTTTGGTCGCCGCATAGAGGAGCGTCTGGGGCACGGGCAATTCCTCTTGTTTTACTTTGTCTGCGGCATGATAACGAGTGCGATTCAGGTGTGGAGTGAGCCAACGCTGAATGCGCCACTGGTCGGGGCAAATGGGGCGATCGCAGGCATTCTAGGTGCCTATCTTTTGAGCTATCCCAAAGCAAAAATCGAGACCATTGTGCCACTGATCATTCTCTTCATCCCCATTGAATTACCTGCTCTGTTTTACCTGTTCTGGTGGTTTGTGCAACAAATCTTTTATGGCGTTAGCACCTTCAATATTGAGACAGGCATCAACTCAGGCAGCTTTGCTTACTGGATGCACGCAGTCGGACTGGCGATCGGCGCAGTTTTAATTTTTCTACTCATGCCCCGTCAAACTTCGGTCAAAGGATTAGAAAATGGCTAAATTCCTCAAATCTTGCTTAATTGAGATCTTGCGCTAGCGACAGAAGAGGTTGCACTAGAGCCCTGGTTGACTGACAAAACTCCTAAAACCATTGATATATCGTAGGTTGGGTGAAGCATCGCGGAACCCAACAGAATCGAGACAGGAGTTGGGTTCTGCTTTGCTCCACCCAACCTAACATCAGAAAATTTGTCAGCCAATGTGCAGGATCTCAGTTCAAGAGTAGGATTTTCCTGCACCCGAAACTTACCCAAAAAACCACTATTCGATCAGTTCTAAAGCTTTCTCTAACCCGTAAGCTAGGCAAAACTGCATAATTTAGCTTATCCTCTATGCCATATAAGTCATAAGCCTTCATCCTTCACTCCTCATCCCTCCCCAAAAACATGAGCAATCCTAACCAGATTTTGATTTTGTTTGCTCACCCAGCCTTAGAAAAGTCACGAGTAAATCGGCGTTTAATTCAAGCGATTCGAGGGTTAGATGCCGTCACTGTTCATGACCTTTACGAGCAATATCCTGACTTTCATATCAACGTAAAAGTTGAGCAAGACTTACTTCTAGCTCACGACATTATTGTTTTTCACCATCCCTTTTACTGGTACAGCAGCCCAGCCATCTTAAAAGAATGGCAGGATTTGGTACTAGAGCATGGTTTTGCCTATGGCAAAGGAGGAACGGCACTGCGCGGCAAAAAGTTTCTCTCAGCAATCACCACTGGGGGCGGAGAGCAGGCTTATTGCCGTCAGGGATACAATCGCTTTTCGGTACGAGAATTGCTGGTGCCATTTGAGCAAACGGCTCACCTGTGTGGCATGGACTATTTGCCGCCCTTTGTGGTTCAAGGAACTCATCAGATTCAGGAACAGGGTCAACTCGTCAAACACACTGAAGACTATCACCAGGTGATTACGGCATTGCGGGATGATCGGGTGAGTTGGGAGAAGTTGCCCCAGTTTAAGCACATCAATCACGGGCTCGACCAAATTCTCAAGTCCCAGGAGGTGTCTCACCATGTCTAATGAAAGTCTCTTCTATCAGGCGTTTATTTACCTGGTGGCAGCAGTGCTGTCAGTGCCGATCGCCAAGCGACTGGGCTTAGGATCTGTACTGGGCTATTTACTGGCAGGAGTGATCATCGGCCCATTTGTGCTGGGCTTTGTCGGCAATGAAGGCGAAGATGTGATGCACTTCGCCGAATTTGGCGTGGTGATGATGCTGTTTCTAATCGGCTTGGAGCTACAGCCTGAGTTGTTATGGCGTTTGCGAGTGCCGATTGTGGGATTGGGCGGCTTGCAGGTGTTGGTAACAACAATAGTGTTTGCAGGCATCAGCCTACTGTTTGGACTGCCCTGGCAGATAGCGCTGGCGATCGGCATGACTCTTGCGCTTTCGTCAACGGCGATCGTGCTGCAAACCCTGAACGAAAAAGGGTTAGCCAAGACGGATGGGGGGCAGTCCTCCTTCTCGGTGCTGCTATTTCAAGACATTGCCGTGATTCCCATGCTGGCTTTGATGCCGCTGCTGGCTTTGGAAGGTGCTGCGACCGCGCAAAATGAAGTCATTTTCGTAGCAGAAGCAGCAGAGGGAACGGGTTTACCTGCTTGGCAGCAAGCGCTACTAGTCATTGGCACAGTAGTTGGAATTATTCTCGGCGGGCGATTTTTGATGCGTCCAATCTTTCGCTTTATTGCTGATACGCGGCTGCGAGAGATGTTTACTGCAATGGCTCTGTTGCTGGTGATTGGAATTGCCCTAGCAATGCAGCAGGTCGGGCTTTCTCCAGCGCTGGGCACGTTTGTGGCGGGTGTGGTGCTGGCAGATAATGAGTACCGTCATGAACTGGAGTCCGACATTGAGCCGTTTAAGGGCTTACTGTTAGGGCTATTTTTTATCTCGGTCGGAGCCAGCATCGATTTTAATCTGCTCCTTCGGCAGCCGCTATTGATTCTGGGAATGGTGCTGGGGTTGGCGATCGCCAAGTTCGCCGTTCTCTTTGCGCTGGGTCGTATCTTTCGCCTTGAAATCAGCCAAAATCTGCTGTTTGCCTTTGCTCTGGCACAGGGTGGTGAGTTTGCCTTTGTCCTATTCTCATTTGCGACACAAAACCGAGTTCTGCCTCCAGACGTTTCAGAACCGCTGGTTGCAGTTGTGGCGCTATCAATGGTGATTACTCCGCTACTCATGATCATCAATGAGAAACTGGTACAGCCCAGGTTTGTTACGGCGGAAGTGGAACGGGAAGCTGACGAAATTGACGACAACGAAAATCCAGTGATCATTCTTGGATTTGGTCGTTTTGGGCAGATTGTCGGACGGTTGCTGATTGCTAATGGCTGCCGTCCAACGTTACTCGAACATGACCCTAGCCAAATCGATTTGCTGCGGCGGTTTGGCTGGAAGGTGTTTTATGGAGATGCCTCTCGGATTGATCTGCTCCATGCAGCAGGGGCAGAGCAGGCTCGGCTGCTGGTGGTGGCGATCGATGATCCTGAGAAAGCCTTGGAGATTGTTGATCTGACGCACAAGCATTTTCCCCATCTAAAAATTCTGGCACGGGCGATCGACCGTCGCCATGCCTATGAGCTAATTCGTCGGGGTGTGGAGGTGGTTGAGCGAGAAACCTTTAGCTCGGCGCTGGATATGGGTGTGGAGGCGTTAAAGCTGTTGGGGGTTCGATCGTATAAGGCGCATCGAGCGGCCCGCACGTTTAAGTTTCACGATGTTGAGGCGTTGCGCGACATGGCAGCGGCTGAGGGAGATGAGACGATGGTGTTGGCGCGATCGCGTCAGCTTGCCAAGGATTTGGGGCAATTGTTGCAGTCCGACGATCGCGAGTTGACTCAGGAAGTCGATCGCGCCTGGGATATTTCAGCTTTACGTAAAGATTAAAGTTGGCTGCGATCGGTCAAAATCTCATATCCATCCGCAGTAACCAGGACAGTATGTTCAAACTGGGCTGAGAGGGAGCGATCGACGGTGACGACTGTCCAGCGATCGCTCAATGTCCGAGTATGCTTCGAGCCAGCATTGAGAATCGGTTCGATCGCCAGGGTCATGCCTGCTTTAAGCTTGACGTTGGGCATTTCGTGAGTCCGGAAGTTAAACACAGATGGTTCTTCGTGCAGGTTGCGCCCAACTCCATGTCCGGTGAAGTCTTCAACAACTTTGAAGCCATTTGCCTCGACGTGATCTTGAATCGCTCCAGCAATGTCCAGTAAATAACTTCCGGCTTTGACTTGCTTGATGCCTTTGTAGAGGGCTTCTTCGGCAATTTGGATAAGTTTTGCGGCAGCGGGGGTGACTTCTCCAACGGCGATCGTGATGCAGGAGTCGCCGTGGAAGCCTTCGTAGTAGGCACCTGTGTCTACTTTTAGTACGTCGCCTCGGCGAATTACTTTTTTGTGGCTGGGGATGCCATGAACGACTTCGTTGTTGATGCTGGAGCAAATGGAGCCAGGAAACCCGTGATAGCCTTTGAAGCTAGGTGTTGCGCCCATTTCTCGGATGCGTTTTTCGGCGTGGGCATCCAGGTCAGCAGTGGTCATGCCAGGTTCGACGAGTTCTGAGATTTCTTTGAGAACGGTGGCGACGATTTTTGCCGCCTGACGCATGGTTTCAATTTCGGCTGCCGATTTGGTTTCTACGCCGCGACGCTGTTTTTTGATGCGAGGTCCGGGCGCAGGTTGAGGCAAAAGGTTGGTGAGGAAATTCATGGAAGACTCAGTAAGGTGGGAGCGGGAGAGTTAGGATTTGCGGGAAATAATACAAGCAAAGTCTTAATTTTATCTATTGTCTCTCGATTTCAGACTTTTTTGAGGGCTTTGCCCCCAAACCCCCACTGGGGGACGAAGCGCGTCCCCCAGTCCCCCTCCGCAAGGGTCTAGGATAGGCAGCATGACGCGCTTCGCATCGGTGGGATGCACGGTTCGTCCGCTCTTTGCGAATTTTAATCAGACGGGTTGCTGTTCTGCTACGGTCAATACGCCCCGCATTCCGGCTTCGCTATGTCCAGCAATGGAGCAGTGCAGTTCGTAGGTGCCTGATTTGAGTGGCACAAAGACCCATTCGGCGATCGCCCCCGGCTTAAGTTCGAGTTCGTGAATTGCGCCTTTGACTTCAACGTTGCCTGCTTCTACTTTTTGCGTCCAGATGGCATCGGCAAAATCTTTAGCGGTGAAGTAATGTTTTTGAGAACTGGGGTTATCTAGTACTAGCTTGTAGCGTCTGCCTGCAATGAACTCTAGATGGTCGGGGACGAATTTTAGTTCTTCGGTGGAGTTGCCCAGGTGAACGCTGATCTCTATTAGCGGTTCTGAATGGGAGAGGACAGCGGCGATCGCCCTTCCACTGAACTGCGGTAGTGCTCCCACCCCAATCACAATACTCAAGCTGATTGCCAGCCCTAAAAGCCAATGGAAACTAAACCGTAATCCTCGCCACAGAGTAAACATTGACTACCCTCCATCCGTTTGACGTTGCTTGCCCTAATTATCAGGTGAAGAATTTCTGGTTACAAGACAGAATCCTCTTCACCCATGATGGAGATCAACGTGAGGCATGAGGGAATGCGGTTTTTCTAATCCGTGGCGCTCCATCAGTTCCTGGTTACCCATGATTTGATGGGGATCGCCATCTGCAACGATGCGACCTTCGTCCATCAAAATAACGCGATCGCACACTTCTAAAATTAGCTCTAGATCATGAGCGGAGATCAGTAGGGTTTCTTGCGATCGCTGCAAAAATTGAATCAGCCGACGACGGGCGCGTAAATCCAAGTTTGCGGAAGGCTCGTCATAAAGCATCACGCGGGGACGCATGGCAAGGACTCCGGCGATCGCCACCATTTGTTTTTCACCACCCGATAGGTGATGAGGCGGGCGGTGAGAGAGCGTTTGTAGCCCGGTGAGGGCGATCGCCTCCTGAACCCGCAGATCGACTTCTTCGGGCGGCAACCCCATATTTTGCGGACCAAACGCGACATCTTCTCGCACAGAGGCTGAGAAAAGCTGGTCGTCTGGGTTTTGAAACAGTAAACCGATCTCAGGACGAAAATCTCCCGGCAAAATGGGTTCGCCAAAGATAACAATTTCTCCAGCGTTTGGTTTGAGAACGCCGCAGATTAATCGAAAAAAAGTAGTCTTACCGCAGCCATTGTGACCAATTACGCCAATCCTTTCTCCAGCTTTGACAAGCAAACTAATTTCATGCAAAACATTGGGCTCATCGGGGTAGCAAAAGCACAGTTTTTTGATCTCCAGTGCCAATTGGATCTGCTGAAGTGTGTTGCTGGTCTGGGATAGCCGCTCGGTGGAACTCATAGACAAACTAAACCTAAAGAATCTCTGCCACGACTAAACCTGTCGCAATCAGAAGTGTACAGACCAAACCAAAGCCGCTCCAGGTTCTTAATGTTGCGGGTGATGAGGTCGGCCCAGCATAAACTGGGTGAACTTTAAATTTTTCGCTACCATAGCCCCGTAGCCGCATTGCTTTGTAAATTCTTTCGGATTGCTCGTAGCTACGGACTAACAGCGTCCCAGCGAGCGAAGCCAAAAGTTTTAATTCCCGCAGGTCAGGCATGAAGGGCAGGTACTTTTTTTGCGGGGATCTGCCAAACCCTCTCAGCCGCATGGCTTGCTGCATGGTGCTTAAATTTGCCGCAATATCGTACAGGTAGCGATAGGTAAGCAGCGTCATATCAGCAATCAGACTCGGCAACCCTAGCGATCGCATCGTTTTCACGGTCGTTAAAAAGGGAGTTGTGCCCATCAGAATGAGTGCCGTTGTAATAATCGCGAGAAACCGACCGACCACGAGCAGCATGGCTAAAATGCCTTCTTGCCGTAGGGTCAGCACTCCCCACTGCCAGAGCACCGTTTCGCCAGAGAAAAACGGCAGCAGCAAAATTACGCCCAGCAAAAAGAAACCCGGATAGCGTAACCGACTGATCAAAAAGGAGAGCGGCATCCGGGAGAGGAGATAGAGTGTGGCGGCGATCGCCAACACCACAGGCACCAGCCGCAGATCTTTAATGAAAGCAAAAGCAAAAATCAGAACCAGCAAGCCAATCAGCTTAAACCGAGGCTCCCAGCGGTGTAGCGGCGAATCAAGATAGGCATATTCGTCTAACTCAAACCTCATGCACTACCCTCGCCGCTCAATTAGTTCTGGCTTCACCCGCTGCAAAAACATGACCAACAACAGCGTAAAAGTACCCTCAATTAGCATCAGCGGCAGGTGGGCCAGCGACAGCCCATAAACGGCCGCTCGTTCCGTCTGAGCATCAAACCCAGACGGAATGTTGGTAATCACCAGAAAGAAGAAGATCACGGCTGCAAGTCCCAAACCCAAAGCTCCAGCAAGAAATGCAAATACATTAGTCGCTAGCTTCTCGCCTAGCTTCTGTCTGAAGACATGACGCAACTGAAAAATGTGAGACGCTACCAGTGCTGGAATGCCCATCATCACTGCATCTACGCCCAATGTTGTTAGCCCTCCATGCCCAAACATAATGGCTTGAAAAAACAGACCCACCAAAATGGCAGGAAAGGCAAAGTAGCCCAAAACACATCCCAACAGTCCGTTTAGCACCAGGTGAACGCTGGAGGGCGGCACGGGAATGTTGATCGAGGAGGCAATGAAAAAGGCGGCTGTTAGCAACGAGGCTTTGGGTAACTCCTCAGTCGGATCTTTGAGCCGATTGATTTGGCGCAGGGAATACCAGGTTACAGGAACGGCGATCGCATAGCCTGCAATGCACACTGAAGCCGGAAGAATGCCATCAGGAATGTGCATCGCTATTTCTTCCTAGCGAGAAAGAACAAAGCAGTACCCACAAATCCCCAAATCACTGAAACAGCCATCAGCCCTTTCTGAGGAATCGAAAGGTTGTCACCAATGCCAGAAGCAATCTGGCTATTTGACTCACCGTCTGTCTCAGATGCTCCTGCATTTGCCCCTAACACGCCTGCTTCTCCACCTACAGGAATGTTGAGAATTTCGCCATGTCCAGCCTGTCTCACCTGCACCTCCCACGTACCAGGAATGGAGGGGTCTGGGGCAAACACAAAGCGCCCAGTTTCATCCGCAGTGCCGGTTAGCCAGGGCGTAGATGGATCTTCAGGCGAATAGACCGACACCTGAGCCTCTGCCATCGGCTCACCGCTGTCATAGTTAGCTTGAAGCTCTATTGCTTCGGTTGCCTGGTAGGTGATCCCCACTCCGTGGGCGATCGCTTTCACCTGCCAACTCACAACCGAGATCAGCACCAGAGGAATAGCAAACGTTCGTCTCATGTCGTTAACTGTGTCTCCTCACAATGACCTTCCCCAACATGACCCAGGCTCGGCAAAAGCTCAAGCAGCTTGTTGTAATCTTCCTCAGAAAGATCTTGCTCCAGGTCAGCCGTATCAGCCGTCAGTTCTCCACCCTCAGCCAAATCAGCTAGAGGTTGAAAACCCAAAGCACCAACATTCAGTTCATCATCGGGCGCAGCTTCCCCATCCCCAAATAGGTGGTCAAAGTGAAAAGTTGCTTCTACGTCGGCCGTGCCACCCGGTTCTAAAACGCCTTTGCGCTCATCACCGACAAAATCTCCGCAGCTAAACGCCAACTCCTCATCTACGTTCAGCGTAAAGTTAACGGTTTCACCATCCTTCGTGGCAACACCCTGAATTACCATCGCATAGCCACTAGCCGGGCCTTCATCTGCATTCACCATCTGCCAAGAAAGGGCATTATAGCGACCAGCAGGGGCTTCTACCTCTTCTACCAAAACTGGCTCTGCATTTTCGTCTCCCTCTGCCAAATCAATCGTCTTCACCTCTTCAACCTTGACTTCCTGACTAGCTTGCAATTCATCGCCTGCTTCAGGCTCGTAAGGCGGCTCGGTTTGATACGCCGTCAGGTCAGCCAGATTTACGTAGAGGTGATCAAAGCTAATTTCCCATCCGTCTTTAGACACAAATCCCTGACGAACAAAATCTTCTCCGTTAGCCCGAATTTGCAGCGTGCCCGTTTCTCCTGAAGCTTGAGTCTCAGGAGCCTCAGCAGTTGATTCGGTTTCAGGGGCTTCAGCTTCAGGGGTTTCACCACCAGCGCAAGCCTGGAGTAAGCCTAGCAGGATGAGGGCTAAACCTGCCAGTGTTAGAAATTGCTTTTTCATGCAGAAGGTTCGTCCTGATTATTTAATCAACAGAAGTTTTGGTGCTAAATTCCGTTCTTCTAATGCTCTGAGTTGCAAGAATGCTCATGCATTGGGGAATACAACAGTTCAGTGAACCTCGTTCTTCTAAGAAATTCAATCCGCCAAGGGGGGATACAAATAAACCGAATTCCACCCGAATTTGCCCAAAATCCTGATCCTGGGGAAAAAGGACAGGACTGAAAACAGCGGATTTTCTGGCAAAATCAGAATGCTGCTAATAGACTTTCTCCCCAACCTAGGACTATACTGAGAAATTGTGAGTATTGAAAAAGCTATGAAAGCGCAGGAAATCATCCGCTCGATTGAGGCGGAGCAGTTAAAGAGTGACTTGCCTATCATCCACGTTGGCGACACGATTCGTGTGGGTGTACGGATTCAAGAAGGCGGCAAAGAGCGGGTACAGCCCTATGAAGGCACCGTTATTGCCATGCGAAATGGTGGCATCAATGAAACCATCACCGTTCGCCGCATCTTCCAAGGCGTTGGCGTAGAGCGAGTATTTTTGCTTCATTCTCCTCGCGTTGCCAACATCAAGATTATTCGTCGAGGCAAAGCGCGTCGCGCTAAGCTTTACTATCTGCGCGATCGCGTTGGTAAGGCAACTCGCCTCAAGCAGCGGTTTGACCGGGCACTTTAAACTGCTAGGTACTATACAGCGACACAAGCTGTTAAACTGGGGTATGCTCCGGTAAACCCCAAATGCGCTCTTAGTTCAGTTGGTAGAACGCAGGTCTCCAAAACCTGATGTCGGGGGTTCGAGTCCTCCAGGGCGCGCTTTAATTCAACGGCTTGTATTCTGCGTCAGTCGTCCATCTTCCATGTGAATAGTTCGATCAGCTACGTCCAGAATGCGATTGTCGTGAGTCACTAGTAAGACGGTGCAGCCTTCTTCTTTAGCAAGTCGCTGCATAATTTCCACGACATCTCGTCCCGATTTGCTGTCGAGTGCCGAAGTGGGTTCGTCCGCCAGCAGCAGTTTAGGATAGCTAACCAAGGCACGGGCGATCGCCACTCGCTGCTTTTGCCCGCCTGACAGCTTTTCGGGATAGTAATCGGCGCGATCGCCTAGCCCTACAGCAGTGAGAATTTCTAGCGATCGCTTGCGGTATTCACGCGGTGGAATATGTTTGTGCAACCTCAAAGATGTACTCACGTTCTCCCAAGCAGTCAAGCACTCCAGCAGATTGTGAGACTGAAAGATAAAACCGATCTGGTTGCGCGTTTGAATCAGTTGCCTTTTTTTTGCGCCCTGCAACTCCTGACCCAAAATTTTTAGGCTGCCCTCCTGCACCGCTCGTAATGCGCCAATTAAGGTCAGCAAAGTGGTTTTGCCACCACCCGATGGTCCTTCCAAAATCACCACTTCGCCCGGATATAAATCCAGGTCAACCTCCATCAGCACTGGTTTCCGCAGTGCCCCCTGCCCAAACGCATGATTCAAGTTACGAACCGCTACAACAGGTTCCATGACTAAAATACGTCCGCAGGGTCAGCAGAACGGAGCTTGTTCATGGCGATCGCCCCCGAAATCACACACATCACCAGCGTCAGGATAAACACCTGCAATGCAATACCTGCCCGCATCGTTAGCGGAATCTTAGTCAAATAAGTGAGTAACCCATACATCCAATAAGAGGTAATGTAACCCGGAACAAACCCCAAAACTGCCAGAATCACCGCCTCCTGAAGCACTACAGCCAGCAGCGAAGCATCCGAATAGCCCATCGCTTTGAGCGTTGCATACTCAGGCAAATGATCACTCACATCGGTGTAGAGTACCTGATATACAATCACCACGCCGACCACAAACCCGATCGCCGCTCCAAAGTTGAGAATTTTTCCTTCTGGGAAAGAAGCCCGGAATGCCTGCTCTGACTGCATTAACTCCTCACGCGTCATCACCTTTACTGCTGGCGGCAATGTACTTTGTAGGCGAGTTCGTACCGTCTCCAGATCGGCTCCCGCCTCTAAAAACAAACTGCCTACATTCACCTGCTGGAGACTATCCTGACCATTGCGCTGAGCAAGATTCCAGTCACTCATGATCACATGCCCCTTATCAAACATAGTGCTGCCCAGGCTAAATAGCCCCACCACATGAGTTCGGCGTTTACTCATCACCGTACTCACTACACCTTGCTGGCTCAATAGGTCTGGTACAGGGCCAAGCTGGTCCTGTGAAAGGCGGTCAAACAAAACACTACCGGGCGCATTCAGCAAATCAAGCTGCTGGTTTACCTCAGGCATATCAAATACCGGACGAGCCGGATTAAACGCCAGAATTCTAACGGTACTGGGGAAGAAGTCGATCTCTGAACCCGCCTCTTCCGTTCTGTCCACTGAAGGATTCTGTAGATCTTCGGGATTTACCCATTCTGCAGAACTGATATAAAGCGGATTGGCAGCCGCAACGCCAGTCACTGCATCTGCTTGATAGAGATAAACGCGCGAAAAGCTACCAAAGCTAATAGTTGGCGTATAAGCAGACACCAAAAACAAATCACCTGCTAGATTCTCTGGTACCAGCGTGACTCCATCAAACAACAGTGCCCGCAATCCCAACTGGGTAAAGATGAGAATGTTAGAGAACGCCACTCCTGTCATCGCAACGAGCAATCGCGCCTTTTGATGAGATAACTGTGCCCACCCTAAGGGTTTGTTGATCTGAAGCCATTCAAGAGAAGATTTAAGAAAACGTTTCATAGAACAATCACTTATGACTCATTGACTAGAGCAGCTTCTCTAAAAAAACTGTGCAAGCACTATCGTTGTATCGCTCGATTGGATAAAAGCCGAGACGCTGATAAAGCTTGATGGCTGGGGCTTGTTTGTACTCATCAACAGTATCTAACCTAACTTTTGTGTAATCATTCCGTTTAGCAAAATTCAGCAGCATGTAACTCATCTTGGTTCCCCATCCCTGTCCTCGGTAGGGGTTAAGGAACCACATACGTTTGAGTTCACAAATATCGCCACTGGTGTCGCTACTTAAATAACGAATCGCCCCGCAGCCAACAACCGTTTCACCATCAAGTAGAACCAGGAAAATTCCTCGATTGTCGAAGTAGTGCGATCGCACCTGATCGATATCCGAGAGATTGTCATGCCGCCGAATCACTTCCTCAGGGACCTGAAAAATCTCCTGACATACCGCCAAAATGACTTGCTTAACATCCTCAATTTGATGCGGTTGAATCGGTTTAATTTCAGTCATTTCTGTTTGCGTCAAGCCTCAATATCAACTCTTAACATCAGCTTTCAACATTGATCTCAACCCGAACCTGCATATTCGTTAAGTCAGCAACCCTGACGCTATCCTCTGGACTGATCCGAATTTTCACTTCCACAACACGGGTTGTCTCATCTGTCGTAGGGTCAGAGGAATTGCTTGAAAGAGTACGCGCCCCAATTTGCAAACCAATGTGATCAACAGTGCCCTGAATTCCTCCCTCAAAGCCTCCATATTCACTCGTGATAGTGGCACTTTGCCCGAGTTGGACCTTGGTAATCTCAGTTTCGTAAACTTCGGCGATCGCATACATCTCATCCGTTTGCCCCAATTCCACGATGCCCTGCTCTGTGTTGACCTGTTCTCCTACCCGTGTGTTAATTCGCAAAATCTGACCCGCTACTGGCACTCTGACCTGCGTATCTTCCAGGTCAGCCTGCCTTTGCTCGACTGCAATTAAAGCCTTATCCAGTTCAGCTTGAGCCACCTGCACATCCACCGGGCGCACCTCTTGCAGCATCGCCAGATTTTCCTGCTCCTGCCGAATCTGTTCCCGCAGGGTCGCCAAGGTGGTGTCTAGTTCAGCCCGTCTTTGAGACAGTGCCGCCTGCCTCGTTTCAAATTCCTCACGCGCCAGTTCCAATTCCTCAATGCTAGCCGCCCCTTCCTGCTGAAGCGATTGGTTGCGCCGATAGTTCAATTCTGCCCGCCGCAGTTCGGCTTCGGCACTGGCGATCGCCGCCCGCCGCTCATCTGCCTCGGTACGAAGCTGCGCCTCCAGTCGCGCAATGTTTGCTCGCTGCGCCGCAATTTCTGCATTTTTGGCATCTCCAGACTGCGTTTGAGCTAGCAATGCCTGGTAATATTCGACGTTTTTCTGGGCTTCCTCTAAGTCCCGCTGCCGTCGCTCCTGCCCTTGCAAAATGGCGATTACCTGATTTGCTTCAACGCGATCGCCCTCTTCCACCAGGATTTGATTCACCCGGCTATCTTGAGCATTAGGCACAGAGAGTTTGATCACTTCCCCTTTGGGAGCCAAACGACCTAACGCGACAACTGTAGCGATCGGTGCAACCTCAGCTGTAGTCTCAGCGGGAGGCTGTTCTGCCTGCGAAAAACCACAAGCCGTACAAGCTGAAACCATACCAAAAACGACCGCATGAGCAGCGTAGCGACCCAATGCTGGAAGCAGGGAAGGAAAATGAACCATAGCCCGACAGCAGTTTCAGCAAAACTTTCTTAAACCAGTTGACTTGATCCCAGGGAAATTTGACCTCCCCCGCCCGGTCATTTCACTGGTGGATTGAATTTGACCTGAAGAGCAATTTCAGTCTTCTTCAGGCTCAGCGTCCCATATCATTGCATCCAAAGTTTGATGCTGGGTACGCCGTGACTGGCGACGATATTTTTTGCTTTCCAGGCGAGGTTCGTAATAGCTCTCGCCTTTCTGGTTGATTTTCAGCTTCATGCTAGAGTCCTGATCAGTTTTTTGCTGAAGCTGAGTTTGACGGGCGATTGCCTCTTCCAAAAACACCAAATAATGCTCGTAGCGTTCCCAGTCACCCCGCACAGCGCAGTTTGGCTCATCTCGGTGCAGACAGTTACTAAACTGGCAGTTCGCCTCTGCCAGTCGTTGTCGCGCTTCTGGGAAAAAGTCTGCCAATTCCACAGGCGCACAGTCCAAATCTGGCTGGTTGAAGCCGGGCGTATCAGCTAACAGACCGCCACCTGGCAATTCAAATAGCTCGACGTGCCGCGTTGTATGACGACCGCGTCCCAACTTCCCGGAAACTGAGCCCACTCGCAAATCTACGTCTGGAATTAGCTGGTTGATCAAACTCGATTTACCTACTCCAGAGGGACCGGAGATGACCGTAATTTTTTGTTTAAGCTGAGTTTGCAGGTTGTCCAACCCCATTTGATGCTGGGTGCTGAGCATCTGAGACTGATAGCCCCATTGCTGAAGGCGATCGCGCCACTCTGCTTGCATTTCAGCACTCACCAAGTCACTCTTATTCAAACCCAGACAAACTTCTAGCCCAGTTGACTCAGCTTTAATCAAGAAGCGACTAAGCTGAAGCGGCTCTGGGTTAGGGTCTGCCAGGGCAAATACCAGCAGAATTTGATCTGCATTGGCGATCGGTGGACGATCGAGTTCACTGTCGCGGGGAAATACCTGGGCGATCGCCCCTCTTCCCCCAGCCCAATCAGGTTCCTCGACCTGGACGCGATCGCCCACCCAAACCTGCTGCCCAATTTTTTTTAAGCGCGATCGCCGCGTACAAAGCAGCGATTTGTCGCCCAACTGCACCCAATAGTAATTGGCCTGAACTGCCAGGACCGTGCCTACCAGATCTTCAGAACTTGCAATCACCGAGTCGTTCTCGGATGTCTGAGCATTAGGCTGCTGGTCTAACTCAGCACTCATCACTCAGAACTCTTCTCGCTGGGTCGTCGCACTCGAATTGCGAAAAAACCTGTCCGTTCTTCGACTTGTTCAATTCCATAGCCCTCCATCGTCAGGCTATCAGGAACCTGCTCCATCGGCTCTCCTGGGTCTAGCCAAACCTCCAGCAAAGCGCCTGGAGCCATCTTTTCCAGCCGAAGTTTTGTCTTGACAAAGTTAATCGGACAGGGAGTTCCCCTCAAATCCAGTTGGGCATCGGGCAGATGCTCAGCAGTAGATGCTGCACTACTCATCCTCGAAACAGCCCCCCTAGAAAGCCTTCAATGCCGCCTCCTTTGCCCAGGCGATCGCCCCGAATCTTAGCTAGCTTCTCTAATAGCTCACGCTCTTCAGTAGTCAACCGCGTTGGGATATCAATCTGGATAGTGATTAGATGATCCCCACGGCTAACCGGATTGCCTAAGCGGGGTACACCTTGATTTTCCTGGGTGAGCACTGTTCCAGGTTGGGTGCCAGAGGCAATGGTCAGCTCAGTAGGTCCATCTACCGTATTCACCTCTATCTGACAGCCTAGAATTGCCTGTAAATAGCTAATCTTGATCTCCGAGAGAATGTTAATGCCATCGCGCTGAAACTCGGCATCTTCATTCACGAACAGGTAAACATACAGATCGCCCGGTGGTCCACCTCGCTGCCCCGCATCCCCTTCCGAAGAAACGCGCAGCCGCGTGCCATTATCAACCCCAGCCGGAATCGTAATTTTTAGCTTTTTGGCTTCCTGCTTTTGCCCACTGCCGCCGCAAATCTCGCACTTCTCCTCAATCACCTGCCCCGCACCATTGCAGGTCGGGCAAACTGAGACTTGAGTAAAGCTGCCAAAAGGCGTTCTGGTGGCACGACGCACTTGTCCTGAGCCGGTGCAGGTCGGACAAGCTCTAGGACGAGTACCCGGCTTTGCCCCTGAGCCGCTACAGTTCGTGCAGGTTTCCAGATGGCTAATGCGAATTTCTTTTTCGCCGCCAAAAACAGCTTCACGAAAATCAAGCTTTAGGTCGAGCCGCAAATCATCCCCTCTGACCGGGCCGCCGCGACGACGACCGCCACCGCCGCCTGGTTGCCCGCCCATGCCGCCAGAGAAGCCACTAAAGAAGCTTTCGAAAATGTCGGCAAAACCGCCCAAATCGCCGAAGTCCTGAAAGCCGGCTCCCGCTGCAGAGCCAACTCCTGCTTCACCGAAGCGATCGTAACGGGCACGAGTTTCAGGTTCAGAAAGCACTTCATAGGCTCGGTTGATTTCCTTGAAGCGCTCCTCGGCACCATCTTCCTTGTTGACATCAGGGTGATACTTGCGCGCTAAACGTCGGTAAGCACGCTTGATCTCCTCTTTGTCTGAATCACGGGAGACACCGAGCATTTCATAATAATCACGAGCCATAGGAGACTGCTTGCTTAGATAGAAGGGCTTTAGGTTTGAAAATTAGGAAACTCACTAGGGCTAGGATAGCTTACACCCTACACCCCCTATTTAATACCCTAGCACTCTAGGCTAATCGACTGCCTCGTAATCAGCAGTTACCGTGTCATCGTTTTCAAAACCGTATCCAAACTCTTCCTCTAGCGTTGAGCTAACGTTGCCGTTATCTTCTGCGATGGAAGTCTCGTCTGAATAGTCATAATCTGGATTATCCTGGTTGATCTGCTGATACACTGACGCGCCAATTGCAAACAGGGCTTGCTGGAGAGCATCTAGCCGTTGCTTCATCGCTTCAACGGAAATGGAGCGGTCAGCGATCGCCGCCCGCAGTTCAGCCACTCGCTCATTTGCCTCTGCTTTAAGACCATCAGTAATAAACTGAGCATTATCCCTGAGCGTTGTCTCCCAGCTATAGAACAGCCCATCTGCCTGATTCCGCAATTCCACCAGTTGCTTGCGGCGCAGATCATCCTCTGCGTTAATCTCCGCATCTAGCTTCATTTGCTCGATCTCAGATGGGGTTAGTCCACCTGTGTTGGTAATTCGCACGCTTTGCTCTCGCCCGGTGCCCTTATCTCTAGCTGCCACCTGAAGAATGCCATTTGCGTCAATTTCAAACGACACCTCAATCTGAGGCACTCCTCTAGGTGCAGGCGGAATGCCCGCTAGCTGAAATTTACCCAGACTTTTATTGTCTTTTGCTAAAGCTCGTTCTCCTTGCAGAACATGGATTTCGACCGAAGTTTGACCATCGGTCGCGGTCGAGAATGTCTGCGTCTTGCTTGTAGGAATAGTCGTGTTTCGTTCAATGATTCGGGTAAATACTTCACCTAGCGTTTCAATGCCTAGAGACAACGGTGTTACGTCAAGCAGAAGCAAATCCTTGACTTCGCCAGCCAAGACACCTGCTTGCACTGCTGCACCTAACGCCACAGCCTCATCGGGGTTAACTGAGCGATCAGGAGTTTTGCCATTAAAATACTGGCGAATTGCGTCCTGAACCGCCGG
This sequence comes from Leptolyngbya sp. FACHB-541, assembly GCF_014695875.1. Taxonomy (NCBI): domain Bacteria; kingdom Bacillati; phylum Cyanobacteriota; class Cyanophyceae; order Leptolyngbyales; family Leptolyngbyaceae; genus Leptolyngbya; species Leptolyngbya sp. FACHB-541. The sequence goes on from NZ_JACJPC010000135.1 coordinate 53,314, forward strand.
AATTCGGGTAGAACCTCCAACCAGAATAATCCGATCGATATCCTCACCGGTCAGGTCAGCATCCTTGAGTGCTTGATTGACTGGCTCGATCGTGCTGAGTACCAGGTGATTGACTAATTCCTCAAACTTAGCGCGAGTTAGCTCCATTTCTAGATGCTTGGGACCCGTTTCATCCGCTGTGATGAACGGCAAATTGATTGAGGTCGTCAGCATGTTAGAAAGCTCAATTTTGGCTTTCTCAGCCGCTTCTCTCAGACGCTGAAGCGCCATTTTATCAATCGACAGATCGATGCCTTCATTTTCTCTAAAGCTATCGATCATCCAGCGCACCAAGGCATTATCAAAATCATCACCGCCTAAGTGATTGTTGCCTGAAGTCGCCTTGACCTCAAACACACCATCCCCTAGCTGTAAGACTGAAACGTCAAAGGTGCCGCCTCCGAGGTCAAAAACCAGTACGGTTTGATCCTGGTCTTGCTTATCGAGACCGTAAGATAATGCAGCGGCCGTCGGCTCATTAATAATTCGTAATACTTCTAGCCCTGCGATCGTTCCAGCATCTTTAGTGGCTTGTCGCTGAGCATCCGTAAAGTATGCAGGAACCGTAATCACAGCTTGAGTGGGAGGTTCACCCAGATAATTTTCAGCATCCTGCTTGAGCTTTTGCAGGATCATGGCTGAGATCTCTTGGGGAGTGTAGGTGCGACCCCGAATCTGCACGTCTACCGTGTCATCCTTACCTTTGATACAGGTGTAGGAAACTCGAGTTCGCTCAGTTTCGGTATCATCCCAACGCCGACCAATAAATCGCTTGATGCTGAAAACAGTATTTTCGGCATTCGTTACAGCTTGTCGCTTTGCTAGCTGCCCCACCAGCCGCTCACCCGTTTTGGCAAAGCCAACAATGCTGGGAGTTGTCCGCCCTCCTTCGGAGTTGGAGATGACGATCGGTTGACCGCCCTCCAAGACAGCAACACAGCTATTTGTCGTGCCCAGGTCAATACCAATGACTTTTCCCATAATTAGCGGCTGTGAACGTGTTCAAGTGAATGAGTACAAAATGTAGATGAATTGAACTCATTTCTAACAGAGTATTCCGCAATTTTTCGGGAATCTGATCAGCTTAGCCTAAATTTTATGGGCAACCCCTTAGCAAAGCGACAGCTATAACCGTAGAAACAACACGCACCTCATCAAGAACTTGTAAATAAAGTACGCGTCTACTGAGATTCCCTTAACCGTCAGTCTCGCCCTGATATGCTTCATCCGAAGTTATCACGGGTTCTGGGGCGGTAGCAACTTTAACCATCGCATGGCGTAAAACTCGCTCACCCAGGAGGTAGCCTCGTACTAACTCCTCGATCACAGTGCCCTCAGCATGTTCGTCTGTTGCTTCTCGCATGACAGCTTCATGCAGATTGGGGTCAAATTCTTTGCCTTCAGAACGCATAGGCGCTACGCCAACCCGCTTGAGACAATCAACCAGCTGCTTGTAAACGCTCTGGTAGCTCTTGTGGATATTCATCTCCTGATCAGTTTGCGGCTTGATCTGCGATCGCGCCCGCTCAAAGTTATCGACCACTGGCAGCAACTCGACGATCGTGGAGCATTTGACCTGCTGCTCCAAGTCTTCCTTCTCTTTTTGAGTCCGCTTGCGGAAGTTGTCAAAATCAGCGGCAATCCGCATGTACTGCCCCGTGCGTTCTTCAACCTGAGCCTTTAAAGACTCGACTTGTTGAGTTAGCTCGGCGATCGCTCGACTGTCTACCTCAGCTTCTACAGGCTGAACCTCTGGCTCAGCTTCTACAGGTTCAGCTTCAGCTTCGATCACTTGCCCCACAGACTCCGGGTCCGCAGTTGAATACTCTGAAGCGACCTCTTGACTATTTTGTACCGTTGCCTCATCGGGCATTGTTTCACTCTCCACTTGCTGTACATCCTCTGAGGTATCAGCCTCTGACCCTTGAACGTTCTCTAGCTGCTTTTCTTCCTCAATCATTGTCTACTATATCCAGAACCTAGAACTGAATTTCTCGTGGGCTATTTCCAATTAAACCGAATCCGTTGTCAAAACTTTGCTAATTTGTTGTCTTGATTTGGGAAAGGTCTTCAATGGATACGAGTTCATCTATGGATGATTCTAACGATTAAGCGAATTGGACAATGCTTTTTAACCCAGAGCGTTTGGGTAGAGAGCCAAATTTGGTCGTACAGGCTATTATCGTGAACACAAAGTTTAGCTATTTAACCCCATCCAACCGAGTACTACTCTATCGCAACCCGATACGGACAAATCTCTGGTAGTTTCCGACTAGCCTCTTCAGGTTTCATCGCACTATGATTCTTTCATGGAGTTCTTTGAAAAGTGCGACGCTTCCAAGGCCTAGCAAATTTCTCACGCAGCCTTAATTAACTTTAGCTGCGAGTCGATTATCCTCATAAACGCTCTGGTAACAATCCTGAGACCCTCTTGTAAGGAGACTTTCTGCATCAGCTATGGCTAATTCCCCGTCACAGCGCCGTGCCCTAATCGTCCAGCATAATTTTTCGCCCTTTAGTAACAAACTGATTCAGTCGGGCTACATCAACAACGAGCAGATGCAGCAAGCTCTAGTTGAAAGCCGTAAGTCAGGCAGACCCCTGACCGAAGTGCTGGAGATGATTACAGGGCAGCAGCTTCCGCCGGACTTGTTACGCCAATACAAGAAGCAGCAGCTATTTGAACTTAAAATTCTCTACGGCGTTGAGTCTCTCGACCCGGAAATCAACCAGATTTCCTCAAATCAAGTAAGCCTGCTGATTGACACGCTGATTCCAGTTGATTTTTGCCGTCGCCATCGGTTGGTGCCCGTGTCTAAGCAGGAGGGAGATTTGCCCTATGTCCTCGTGGCAATGGTTGATCCAGACAATCTAGATGCACAGGACGACTTGAATCGACTGTTGAGACCCAAAGGGTTGGGGCTTCGGCGGATGGTGATTACCGCAGAAGATTATCAGCGCATCATCAATCATTATCTTGACGAGCAACAAGAGCGGGAAAAGCAGCGTGAACAGGAATCGAAGGTAGATGTTAAAGCAGACCTGGAGGTTCTAGACTACTTAGACCTACAAGAAGCACCAGGCGATCTAGATGCAAACCTAGATGAGGCTCTGCAAGATGCAGAGGCGGCTCCAGTCATTGCTCTGGTCAACAAAATCATGGTCAAAGCTCTGCAGGAGGGGGTTTCTGATATTCATATCGAGCCTCAGGAAGAGTCTTTGCGGGTACGCTTTCGTAAGGATGGTGTACTGCGACAAGCGTTTGATCCCCTACCCAAAAAAATTGTGGCTGCGGTGACAGCCCGTTTCAAAGTCATCGCTGAGCTAGATATCGCTGAGCGTCGCCTGCCCCAAGATGGTAGAATTCGGCGGATTTTTGATAATCGCAAAATTGATTTTCGGGTTAGCACACTGCCTAGCCGCTACGGAGAGAAAGTCGTTCTGCGAATTCTAGACAACTCTGCGACTCAGCTTGGTCTAGACAAACTGATTACTGACCCAGATACCTTGCAGATTATGCAGGAGATGGTTGCTCGTCCATTTGGGTTGATTCTGGTCACTGGCCCAACCGGATCAGGTAAAACCACGACGCTATATTCAGCGCTGGCAGAGCGAAATGACCCCGGCGTCAATATCAGTACAGTTGAAGACCCAATTGAATATACACTGCCAGGACTGACTCAGGTTCAGGTCTTGCGGGAGAAGGGCGTAGATTTTGCTTCAGTGCTGCGGGCATTTTTGCGACAAGACCCAGATGTGATTCTGGTAGGTGAGACGCGAGACAAGGAGACGGCGAAGACGGCGATCGAAGCTGCTTTAACAGGACACCTTGTCTTAACAACGCTACATACGAACGATGCAGCCAGTGCGATCGCCCGTCTAGACGAGATGGGTATTGAACCCTTCATGGTCTCCAGTTCTCTGATTGGGGTACTGGCCCAGCGTCTAGTTCGTCGAGTATGTAGCGAATGCCGCATTCCATACAACCCATCCCACGAAGAACTGGCTCGGTTTGGACTTTCTGTCAGCCACGACGCTGAAATTACGTTTTATAAAGCCAACTTTTTGCAAGCAGAAGAAATTCTGCTTGCAAGAGAAGCAGGAGAACTTTGCTCAGCCTGCGGCGGCATTGGCTACAAAGGTCGCTGTGGGGTTTATGAGGTGATGCGCGTTACCGAGCGACTACAAACCATGATTACCGAGGGTGCGCCCACCGAACGCATCAAGGAAGTAGCGGTCGAAGAAGGCATGAAAACGCTGCTGTCCTACAGTTTGAACCTGGTACGTCAAGGGTCTACGACGCTAGATGAGGTTGAGCGGGTTACATTCACCGATACAGGCTTAGAAGCAGAGCTAAAAGCTAAGCGTAAGAGTTCATTGACCTGTCGAGTCTGCGGTGCTGAGCATCGTCCAGAATGGTTAGACTGTCCCTACTGTACGACTCCCCGTTTCCAGGATTAGAAGTTTTTCCTGGAGTATGTATCATCCAAATCATTGTTCAGCTTGAAGCATCGTCAGCGATGAAAGCCGCTAACCCTGCATCACCAAATTTAAAGGAGAAAAACAAATGGAGTTAATGATCGAAGATTTGATGGAGCAGTTGATTGAGATGGGTGGATCGGACCTTCACCTCTCTGCTGGGTTGCCGCCATACTTCCGCATCAGTGGTCATCTAACTCCGATTGGAGATGAACCACTGACCTCTGAACAGTGCCAGCGACTGATCTTCAGTATGCTCAACAATACTCAGCGGAAAAATTTAGAGCAAAACTGGGAACTCGACTGTTCCTACGGGGTAAAGGGATTGGCTCGTTTTCGCGTAAACGTTTACAAAGATCGAGGAACCTACGCCGCCTGTTTGCGGGCGCTCAGCTCCAAAATTCCTAGCTTTGAGAAGCTTGGGTTGCCAGATGTAGTGCGTGAAATGGCAGAAAAGCCAAGAGGCTTGATTCTGGTGACTGGTCCTACTGGCTCTGGTAAGACAACAACGCTGGCAGCGATGATCGACCTGATCAATCGGACTCGCGCAGAACACATTCTAACGATTGAAGACCCCATTGAATTTGTCTACGAACCGATCAAGAGTCTGATCCACCAGCGGCAGTTGGGCGAAGACACCAAGAGTTTTTCTAACGCGCTAAGAGCTGCTTTGCGGGAAGACCCGGACATCGTCTTGGTTGGAGAGATGCGTGACCTGGAAACCATTTCTCTGGCTATCTCCGCTGCTGAAACTGGACACCTCGTCTTTGCGACTCTGCACACCAGTTCGGCGTCCCAAACCGTTGACCGCATGGTCGACGTGTTTCCTTCGGAGCGACAGCAGCAGGTCAGGGTTCAGCTTTCTAACTCCTTGGTAGCGGTGTTTAGCCAGACTTTGGTGTCGAGAAAAAATCCCAAGCCAAACGAGTTTGGGCGGGTCATGGCCCAGGAAATCATGATTGTGACTCCGGCGATCGCCAACTTGATTCGAGAGGGTAAAACCGCTCAAATCTACTCGGCAATTCAAACAGGCGGTAAGTTGGGAATGCAAACGCTTGAAAGAGTTTTGGCAGATCAATATAAAGCGGGGCTGATTTCCTTTGAATCCGCTATGTCTAGAACCTCTCGACCGGACGAGTTGCAACGCTTGATTGGCGGTACTGGTGCGCCAATTCCAACTAAGCCAAATAACTATGCGGGTGCTAACCCCAGATAATCTGCCAACGTGCCAGGATTGTTAAACCTGTCCAGGGATTGAGCCTGCACCTCAGAGACAATCCTGGCACCTGAAATCAATCTTTACTAGGGTGACAAAATTGGCTTGAATCCAGGTAAACTCCCCATTATTCCCTTTTTGTCCTCTTCTCTTCACACCCCCTTACTTACTCAGACGGTGAGACATGCCTACCTACGTTGTTCGCGCACGAGACGCTAAAGGAAACCCAAGACGGCAAAAAATTATGGCAGACACTCCTGCTGAAGCGCGTTCTACGCTGCGGGAGCAGGGATTGTTTGTTCAAGAACTGACTGAAGATCAGGGCTTGAACATGAACGTTGATTTGAGTCAGCTCCAAACTGCCTTGACCAACGTTTCAATCAAGGACAAAGCAATTTTTTCTCGTCAGTTTGCAGTGTTGATTAATGCTGGCGTGGCAATGGTGAGAGGGCTAGGCGTATTATCTGACCAGTGCCCTAATCCAAAACTTAAGAAAGCGCTGCAAGAAATCAGTTCAGACGTGCAGCAGGGTACTAACCTTTCAGACTCGATGCGAAAGCACCCTAAATGTTTTGATAATCTCTATGTCAGTATGGTGCAGGCTGGAGAAGTTGGGGGGGTGTTGGATGAAGTCATGAATCGTCTGGCAAAGTTGCTAGAGGACGTTTCTCGGCTGCAAAACCAGATTAAGTCAGCACTGACCTATCCGATCGCCGTAGGAGTGATTGCGATCTCCGTCTTTATTGGGATGACTGTCTTCCTGTTACCAATTTTTGCGGGCATTTTTGATGAGCTAGACGCAGAGCTGCCTGTATTTACTCAGGTGATGCTTCAGATCAGTGCATTCCTAAGAACACCTACTTATGTAATTGGTCTGATCATTATTCTGATCGTTTTAGCATTTGCCTATCGACAGTACTACAGCACCCGAGTTGGACGGGAAACGATGGATCGTTTCTTCCTGAAGATGCCTCTGTTTGGTGATTTGATCCAGAAGACTGCCACTGCTCGTTTCTGTCGTACCTTTGGTGCTTTATCTCGATCTGGAGTTCCCATTCTGACGGCTCTGGAAATTGTGCGAGATACTGCCGGAAACCAGGTGATTGCGAACGCAGTTGATGAGGCAAAGCGAGAGGTGCAGTCTGGCGGCATGATCAGTTTGGCATTGCAGAAAGAGCAGGTCTTTCCAGTAATGGCAATTCAGATGATCAGTATTGGTGAAGAAACTGGAGAAATCGATACGATGCTGATGAAGGTTGCAGACTTCTATGAAGATGAAGTTGAGCAAGCCGTCAAAGCGTTAACTAGCATTATGGAACCGATCATGATCGTCATCTTGGGTGGCATGGTGGGTTCGATTCTGGTTGCGATGTACTTGCCAATGTTTAAGGTGATGGATGCAATCCAATAATTCATCAAACCATGACTCGACAATCTCACTACGAAGAGTCTCTGGCGGACTATAGTGACCACTTAGGGGCGATCGCCCTACTCAAGCGATTTCGCCCCTATCTGGAAATGATCCCCAGTATGCGCCGCCCCAGCGAGAGCGTTATTACGATTCCGCTTCCCATCGTTCGGATTCGGGATGCAGCACCTGCAATCAGTGCAACAGAAGTCAGCATTGCAGCCGGACAAATGGTTCGGCTGCCCTGTGACGTTGGTATTTTGATGTGCGATCCAGAGTGGAAGATCAAGACGGGCGTAGAAATTTTTGTTTTTATCCATCGCCCTCAAGAAGATTTTTCAGAGCTACTGGGTCGTTGGAGACAAACTCAAATTTGGCTCGACAAAGGATATGAGTGGATGATGCCTCCCCGCCATCGACACATTCTGAGTGAGGGAGCTGATGAAACGCATCCGCTGTTTGTTACGTTCCCAGAAACTCCAGACCGCATCAGACGCGGTCTGCGTGGTGCTAGTCTGCCCTATGTGACAGAAAGCATTTATTCCGTTGAAGAAGAGCAGCAAGAGTCGTTAGAGACATTGGCGAATGATGAGGGATGAGTTAACCTTTGCCGCTGATTAATGCTTTAAAAGCGGTTCGTTCTTCTATGCTGCCGACTCCAAGCAGGCGATCGCCCTCCAACAGCAGCGTGTCTGCACCAGGATAACGGTTTACCTCCCTGCCACGCCGAATTGCCATGATCGTCACACCAGTCTTGTGCCGAATGTCAGCTTCTGCTAGCGTTAACCCATTCAAGGGAGAACTTGGCATTAATGTATGCCATTCCCCTTGAAGCCCTTCCATTGCAGTTTCTAAGTCAGTTACGACCAGTTCCGTTCGTTCGGGCACAATGTCGCGATAGCGCCTAGAGCGATAGGTATTAATTACTTTCAGAACCTGGTTAGGCTGACTGCCTAAATTAAGCAACAGATGCGCTCCCATTTCTAAAGCCGCCTCGAACTCAGGCTGAACGACCTCTTGCGCTCCGAGTTGGTAGAGTACGTCAATCTCTTGGTTAACGTGCGCTCTCACAATCGTGTCCAGATCGGGAGCCAAGCTTAGCACCCGCTTGAGTGTCAGCCGGGTGGCTAGGGGATCGGGTAGGGCGATCGCTAATGCCTTTGCCTTAGGTAGATACGCCTTTTGCAACACCAGCTCACTGGATGCATCTCCGTAAAGGTAAGGAATATCCTGATCTCGCAAAGCTTGAGCAGTCGCCTCATTGTTGTCAATCACCAAAACATGATGCCCTTGAGAATGCAGGAGCCGCACGAGTGTTTGCCCAACCCTGCCATAACCTGCCACCACGATGTGGTTAGAGATGCCTGCGTCAACCGCAATGGCACGAGGAGCTTGACTGTCGCGCAGCATTGAGCCAACCAGCGGCAATCTTTCTAGAGTGCTGAAAAGATAAGGAGATGCTTTGAGAAAAAATGGCGTAACCAGGAGTGTTACAGCGGTTGTGCCAACAGTCAGTCCATAGAGTCGGGGCGAAAACAAATCTAGACTTTGGGCAACTCCTGCCAGAACAAAGGAAAATTCTCCAATTTGGTTAATCCCTAGTCCTACCGTGAGTGATGTTTTAAGAGAATAGCCGAACAGCCGGACAACACCAGTCACAATCAAGGCTTTGCCAATCATGGCGATCGCCACCAACCCCAGCAGCACCCAAATATTTTCCAGTAAAAACAGGGGATCAATCAGCAAGCCAATCGAGGCAAAAAATAGCGTCGAAAACACATCGCGCATCGGCAAAACTTTATCTAGCGCCTGATCTGCGGAGTCAACAGATGAAATCATCAGCCCTGCTACGAAAGCGCCCATTGCGATCCCCAAACCCAACACTGAAGTTAGCAGCGCTACGCCCAGACAAAGAGTAAAAATCGTCAGAATGAACACTTCCTGGGAGCCCGTTCTGACCACCCGCCGCATAATCAGCGGAATCAGCCATATTCCCACAACCAGTGCTATGGCTATGAAAAACAAGGATTTCACCAAGGCGCTGATCAGTGCACCGCCGATCGCCTCTGGCGGTTGAGTCAAGGCAGGCAAAACGGCCAGCATAAGCCCTAAACCTAAATCCTGGGCAATCAGCATTGCCAGCATGACCTGCCCGTAGGCTGTCTGCACCTCGTTTCGCTCAATCAAGCTTTTTAGCACGACTGCCGTTGAGGAGAGAGAAAGCACGGCTCCCAGAAAGATGGCAGTCGGAACGGTATCTACCCAACCTGTCGCATAGGCTAATCCACCTCCCAACAACGTGGTCAGTAAAATTTGAATTGAGCCGCCCCCCAAGGCAATGCGTCGAAACTGCAGCAAGTCTGCCAGAGAAAATTCTACTCCCAGAGTAAAAAGCAGCAGTGCGACTCCGACCTCAGATAAAACTGCGATGTCGCCTTCTAACCTGACCAGCCCAAAACCTGCTGGTCCAACGACAATTCCACTCAGCAGATAGCCCAACAGTACAGGCTGATGAAGTCGGTTGGCTAAGTATCCTCCCAGCGTTGCAGTTCCAAGAACCGTAACCATCTCAACAATCAGCGTCAGTTCTTGAGCCATATTAGTTTTTCTCGATTAACTGAAGACTTTTTTCAGCAGGTCGAGTTTGCCTGCATAGGGTGGATATAAAATTTTGAGCCCAAACCAAAAGGATTTTTGCAGAATGCTTTTGTGATGGGAAAAGGTATCGAAACTGGACTTGCCATGATAGCTGCCAATTCCGCTATCGCCAACGCCGCCAAAGGGAAGTTCTGGAACGCCAATATGCATGATCGTGTCATTGATGCAAACACCACCAGAGGAGGTTTCTTGAAGCACTCGCTGCTGTAGCTGTTTGTCGCGCGAAAAGAGATAGAGCGCCAGAGGTTTGGATTTGCTGTTGATCAGGGCGATCGCCTCGCCGATATCTTCATACTCAATCACTGGCAGAATTGGCCCAAAAATTTCCTCTTGCATCACCGGATCATCGGGTGAGATCTGATCTATCAAAGTTGGCGCAATGTAACGCTCCTGCTCATTTGTTTTACCCCCTATCAGAATCTTGCCACTCTGCAGAAGGTTTGCTAATCGCGAAAACTGCTTGGGGCTTACAATTCTGGCATAGTCTGGACTTGTAGCCGGATCTTCTCCATAAAATTCCTGAATGCAAGTTTGAATCGCGGTCAGCAGGGCAGGTTTAACCTGACGATCAACCAGCAGATAATCGGGTGCAACGCAAGTTTGACCCGCATTGATAAACTTGCCCCAAGCAATCCGTCTGGCAGCATCCTCTAGGGAAATGTTGCGATCGACAATACAAGGACTTTTGCCGCCTAGCTCTAGTGTTACAGGAGTCAGATGTTGAGCCGCCGCAGCCATGACAATTTTGCCGATCGCCGTACCGCCTGTGAAAAAGATGTGGTCAAACTTTTCTGCTAAAACAGCTTTGCTGACCTCTACCCCGCCTTCTACAACACTGACATAGGCAGGGTCAAAGGTTTTTTGGATGATTTCTGCGACTAGCCGAGAGGTGCTTGGGGCAATCTCAGATGGTTTCAACAGAGCACAGTTGCCAGCGGCGATCGCACCCACCAGCGGTGAAATCATCAGTTGAAACGGATAGTTCCAGGGTCCAAGAATCAGTACAACCCCCAAAGGTTCTGGCAAAATCTTTGCCACCGCAGGAAACTGCGTCAACGGTGCGGCTACTCTCTTGGGCTTAACCCAAGTGCGAATATGCTTCAAGGCATAATCAATTTCTTGCGTTACGCCAATTTCAGTGGCAAACGTTTCAAACTCCGGTTTTCCCAAATCTTCTGCAAGTGCGCTCAAAATGGCAGCCTGGTGAGCGATGACTGCTTGCTTCAGGGCTTGAAGTTGAGCGATGCGAAAGTCAACGGATTTTGTCTTGCCGCTGTTAAAAAACTGTCGCTGCTGCTGCACAAGTTCGTGAACCTGACTGGTCGCTAACTGCACCATGCTGTCTCAACCTACTTCAAAAAGGGGAATCGCCTTAATTGTGACAGGTTCCACCAAAATTTTGGTAGGTAGACAAAGCGGATCCGTTCTAGAGATGAGTCGGCAACTCCACCGTAAACAGACTACCCTTGCCCAACTGAGATTCAACCTCAATGGTGCCCCGGTGCGCTTTGATAATTTGGCAGGAAAGATGTAGCCCCAGTCCACTACCCGATCGCTTGTGGTTGCCGTGGCGGAACGGCTCAAACAAAGAGCTGTGATACTCTGGCGAAATTCCTGGGCCAGTATCTTCGACTTCTACCTTGACCCAAGATTCAGCAGATTGGTCTGCCTGTGCGTGAACGGTAGTGCTGAGTCGAACGGTGACTGAGCCAGTGTCCGTAAACTTGACCGCGTTGCCGACTAAATTGGTAAAAACACGGTGTAGTTCCAGGCGATCGCCCCGCAGCTCAATCAGCTTATCATCGTTGGCAAGATTCGTTTGCAGAGCCAGTCCCTTATCGAGGGCAATCGGCATCAGCCCTTGCACAACCTCCTTAAGCAGTTGGCGAACATCGATTGGGGTCAGGCTAAGCGTCTTCCGTCCTGCCTCATAGCAATAAACCTGAAGCAAGGTATTGACCATATCGAGCAGATTTTGATTGCTGCGCTCCATGGTCGCCAGGGCCTCTATGACCTCAGGAGACAACTCGCCCAACGCCCCCTGCTGCAGCAACGACATCATCCGGTCTGCTGCTACAAGTGGAGTCCGCAGATCATGAGTAAGACGCGAGACAAAATCTTCACGCTGACGGGCAATTTGGTCTCGCTCATCAACACTGTGCTTGAGTCGCAGCAGCGATCGTACCCGGGCTAACAGTTCATCAAACTCAACGGGCTTACGAATAAAATCATCCGCACCAATATCCAACCCTTGCGACACACGGGGTTGGTCATGAGCCGTAATCAGTAAAATTGGAATAAACGGCAGCTTAGCGTTTTTACGGATCCGCTGTGTTACCTCAAAGCCATCCATGCCTGGCATCATCACGTCTAGCAGCAGCAGATCGGGTGGAGACGCATTAATGTAGGCGAGAGCATCGCTGCCATTGTTGAGAACGTCGATCTTATATCCCTCTTCCTCCAAAATTGCTTGAATTAAAAACGTGTTGTCGGGCGAATCGTCTACAACGAGAACGCGATCAACTTTGGAAGATCTACCAAATAGCGGCGAGTAGTCCATGAAAATAATTACTTAGTCACGATATATAGAAAGAACGACTGTCAAGAGCTTTTTTGAAGATCTTCTCATCCCGACCCGCTTTTTGCCTCCTACCAACGAAGTATTCTTCAGATTTTCTTTAGTATTTTTACTTACCCTACTTCCCCAGAACATCCCCTTTACGTCAAGACCATGAATCCTGCTCAGTGTTTTTACAGCGTTTCTACAAAAATAAGCTACAGATGGAAGGGCAGTGACGCGGGGTGCCCCTCCATTTGTAGTTCTAATGTTTAGAAGTGGTATTAGAGAATCTGTTGGATACGGCTTACAGCAATTTCCACTTGGATAAACTACGAATCCTTGTAAGGGCAGTTCGCGAACTGCCCCTACGCTATAACTTACCCATTGAAGGATGGCTGTAAGTAAAGGTTTCTAGCAGAAACGCAATTGTAGGAACATTTTAGGTTTTGAAACAGGTCGCTATTCATAGCATTGGTTGCAAATCCTGATATGAAACGCTTCACCTGTCCTGGCTTACTCTTATCTTTGAGAAAATTTGGGGTTCAGGTTTCCCTAACTACGGCATTGGCGCTAGCACTCTCCATTGCTGGAGCAAAATCTGGGTCAGTATTGGCGGTCGAGCCGCCTGACAATGCAGAGGCGATCGCTACTCGCATGTACGACTTACAGCAGTCGAGCCAACGTTGGATTCAGGTTGACTTGTCTACACAGCGCTTGATTGCTTGGGAGGGCGGCAATCCGGTGCGGGCGGTGATTGTCTCAACGGGCAGAGACGCAACCCCTACTCTGACCGGCACATTTGAAATCCAGTCGATGCATCGCGTTGCACGAATGCAGGGAGATGACTACAACATTCCCGATGTGCCCTTTGTGATGTACTACTCCGGTAACTATGGAATTCATGGTGCCTACTGGCACAATCAGTTTGGCGTGCCGATGAGCCACGGTTGTGTCAATGTTGCAGTCGATCATGCGGAGTGGTTGTTTAGTTGGGCAGAGATGGGCACCCCAGTTGTAGTGCATGAGTGATTGAAGTTTACGAGTAACTCAGGGCGATCGCACTTCTCCTCTGACCACAGCGCTATCACCCTGAAACTCGACTGTGCTTAGATCCAGTCCTTCTTGCTGAAGCTTCTGGTTAATTTGCTGCTCGATCTGTTCTCTTGAGACTCCAAACAGGCTTTGGAGTTGGTCGAGCGTTAGCCTCAGATCGCCCACGCGAATAACCGTATCCTCACTCAACAACAAGCGCCCCTGCTCAAAGCTGGGTTGTCCTTCAATGCCAAGGTAAATCTCTCGGTCTGCTAGAGCAGGAAAGGTTTGGGAAAGCCGCTCCAATAAAGCTCGTTCTGTGGGGTTGAGTTGCTCCGTTGGAATCTCAGACAGATTAACCACGGCTCCACTTTGCACCTGACCGTTTTGAATGGTCGTATTAATGTCTCTGGTTCCTTCCAAGACAGGACGGTAGTTGGGATTGGTGGCGATCGCTCCCACAACTAACTGATTAATATCTGTTGCATTGAGTTCACCATCAATGCGGGTGATTCCACTGCTACTAGTTGTGGTTATTCCTCGAATGATTCTATCTCTGGCGATCGTGCTTTCCGTTGCGTCTAGATTAGTTGCTTGTTTCTGACTGTCATACCACTCCGGTAGCTGTGTTGCTTGCTGCCAAGAGAGGGAAATTGCTGCAAGCGCTCCCAAACCAACTCCTAAGAGAATTGCAAAAACAATAAATCCAACTTTTTTCACGACTGCCCCAACATTCGCCCACTCAAACTGTTTGCAGCACTATAGCGAATTCATTTAGAGCATGGGGCGAATGGAGCGATCGCAAAGCAAAGTTTTGGCTTAAAAATTGTGAGTTAGAGCGATCGCAAATCTTAAGAAAGATTAAGTTGATTTAAGTTTCTACCTGTTTCATTTCGCCCCAAGAAGTTCTTTGGTATTCTGAGGAACATTCTTAAAAAATTAAGGAAGAGGTAAGAAACTTATGAAAACTTCAAAACATTTGGGACAATCCATCTCCATGGTTCTTCTATTCGCTCTAGCCAGCGTAGGAGTAATTGGCATTATCACCATGCAGAGTGGCGCTTTACCCTAGAAAAGAGCTGTTCTAAAAAAGCTGTGTGTTTATCATTAGATTTATTAAATCAGCTTTACTCAATCCAATTTGAAGGCACTTCTCAGGAAGTGCCTTTTTGCTGACGCTAATTTCGCCAAGATTCTGCAGTAGATGCCTTCGATCTGCCACGACTGCGACCGTCTGATAACACAGGGAAATAAGAATCGCTTAAAATTACTTAACAGAAAAGAGGATTCAAGCAATTTCTCGCTAATAAACTCCTGGCACGTTCAGCCTGTGCCACAAACAAAAATCAAATTGACACGACTTTCTAGGCTTACTTTCAATACTTAAAAACCTCTAGCAGCCTTGGGTTACACTTTGCCAACCATGTTACGAAAACGGCTGAAAGTTTAACCTGATCTTAAAGCCGTTGTAATAAGCTCAGACCGTGGGTATCTGTGCCACAAGTGCTGAATAGACTGTGGGTCTTGCTTAATAGCTCTATTTCTTGCGTTTGCTTTGGACTAGGTTTCCAGGGTTGAGGGTTGTTGTAAGCGTAGTATGTCTCCACCCCATCAATCCCCAGTCGGGCTGCTTCAGGTATCAGTTGGTGGTGCGATCGCCGATAGCGAGCCGGATGTGCCAACACTGCCAGACCACCTGCCGCTTGAATGGCGTGGATGACTTGCTCCGCCTGGTAGTGATCCCCGGTACTAGACTCTCGTTTTAGATAAGGCTGGAGTGCTAGATGAGTCGGATCAAAGGCATAACCAAGAATGTGTACCTCGGTTTCTAATAGTCCAGCGTTAATTTCTACGCCCGTCCAGAGGCGGGGCACAGAACCGACCTGAGCTAATTCGGGCGTGTACCACTGTAGCCACTCTTGCGCAGCATAGTAGCCCTTAACCGTGTGGTGATCGGTGATTGCTAGTCCTTTTAGACCGAGAGCGATCGCCTGTTCCATCAACCGCTCAGGCTGCAACCTGCCATCTGAGCAGACAGTGTGCATGTGGAAGTTGTATAAGCGTGGGCAGCTCTCTAGGGTGATCGTGTCAAAGACGCGCTTTAGTGCTGGTGCATCCTGCGCTGCTATCTGAGCGGAAGCCTGAGCAAGATTGGCAGCCATATAGGTCTTAAAAATTTACACTCGTCTTCTACTATACCCAAACAGACTCTTTAACTGCCCTGCCTCTCTAGCAGGGCGACCGTGTAAGCAGCAATTCCTTCCTCTCGCCCAACGGGTCCTAACTTTTCATTCGTTGTAGCCTTGATCCCAATCTGGTCGGGGGCAAGTTTTAGGACTTCGGCAAGGCGATCGCGCATTGCCTGAATGTGCGGCTTGAGTTTTGGGCGCTCTGCAACAATCACCGAATCTAGATTGCTCACCTGCCACCCCCGCTCCTGGATCAACTGGTTGACCTGCGCCAGTAGCAATAAGCTATCGGCACCCGCCCATTGAGGATCAGTTGGGGGAAAATAATGCCCAATATCACCCAGGCTTAGTGCTCCCAGCATCGCATCCATGATCGCGTGAGTCAGCACATCTGCGTCGCTGTGACCTAGCAGTCCTAATTCATGAGAAATTTTGATGCCACCTAAGATCAGGGGGCGATCGCGAACCAACTGATGAATGTCGTAACCATTTCCAATCCGAAGATTAACTGACACTGAAACACTCCTAAAATCAAGCCTTAGCTTTTCGAGCAGACCAGGAGAAGACAGCTGCCCCTATAAGCAAAAGAACAAACGCAGCTAAGCCCATTACAAACTGGGGTTGAGGGGTGAAGGGCAAAGGCGTTTGAGGTTCGCCCAATTTCAACCAGGCAGAGGCAAATTCTTCTCCAGCTTTGAGTGTACTGGCTGTGTTCCAGTGAATTGTATCGGACTTGGTGTAGCTTTCAGTCTCAACGGCGATCGCCCGATGGTCGCGCTGGTCAAGCTGCTGTTGGGCTGTTCTAATAGTTTGCAGATACGGCAGCCGCTCAGGATCACCTGACACCATGCCATAAACAATTGGCAGATCAGCTCCAAAGTCGCGCCGAGTTTGGGCAAATAGCCGAGCCAAATTTCTGTCGTAGCGAACTGCCCAGGAACGATAAAGGGCATCACTCTCCCCTTGCATCCAGAAAAAACCTGCGACCTCTACCTCATAGCCCTGGTCTTTCAGGTCAGCGATCGCCATATTCGCCCGATCGCGCATGGCACAGTAGAGCGTACAGTTTTGAGGCTGCCACTGTTCCCCTAGATCAGTACCATCAACTGCATATTTGACGATGGCGACGGATTGATAGAGCGACTCGGAGAGCGATCGCCCCAGCGAAGCCTCCATGCCAAATCGAAGCTCCAGATATTTGCTGCTCCAGGGTAAAGGTTCTGTGGGTGGGCTGAGCGGTCGCCATCCATCAGAGCCGTACCACAATACCTGAAAGTTTGGCTGTTTTAGCTCTTGGGGCAGTTCCGTAAGTTCTCCCCGCCCCACCATGTTGCTTTGCCCAGCCAGAATAAAAAGCTTGATTGCTGCCATGGAGTCACTCTAGTCCACGCGGATCAGGGGAGGATTGGTTAAGCCAGGTTTCGTAGAGGTCAGGGCGGCGATCGCGGGTGCGTTGAATTTGCTGCTCTTTTCGCCAGCGATCGATCCCCGCATGATTGCCAGATAGCAGCACTTCTGGCACCTGCCAACCCCGAAACTCGGGCGGGCGAGTATATTGCGGATAATCTAACAGTCCGGCTTCAAAGCTTTCTACCTTGAGCGATTCTACCTTGCCAACCGTGCCAGGTAGGAGGCGAATTACGCCATTCAGCAATGCCAAAGCGGGAATTTCACCGCAGGTGAGGACAAAATCCCCCAGCGAAACCTCACGCGTAACCAGGTGCAAAACGCGCTCATCTACGCCCTCATAGTGGCCGCAAATAATCACGAGCTGGTCGTAGCCTGCCGCCAACTCCTGAAACATGGGCTGGTTCATCGTCTTGCCTTGAGGAGTCATCAAAATCACTTCTCGTTGAGGCAAAACCGGAAGCGACTCAGCCGCCGCAAAAATTGGTTCTGGTTTCATCAACATTCCTACGCCACCACCATAGGGTTCGTCATCGACTCGTCGATGCTTGTCAGTGGTGAAGTCGCGAGGGTTCGTCAAATGTACTTCTGCAATCTGTTTTGCTAGAGCTTTGCCCAACAAGCCGGATTGCAGAGGGGAGGCGAAGAAATCTGGGAATAGGGTGATGATGTCGAAGCGCACAGGTATTGGAGATTAGGGATTAGAGATTAGGGATTAGAGATTAGGGATTGGAGATTAGGGATTGGAGATTAGGGGTCGGGGATCAGGCTCTGTGTTGAAGCACGGCTTAGAGGAGAGGGATTAGTTGTCCTGATGTGGGGCAAAAAAGTTCTTGATGAACATTTTGAAGCTTTATTCCTGAACAGCCTGTAAGATGTGAAGGAATGTAAAAAATGCATTTCTAAATGTAGGTTTTGCATCGAGCTTCCCATGCTGCCGTTAGTCAGTAGGAAGTAAGAGCTTTTTGCGAGCGAGCGCTTTATGAATGCGATCGCATTTGAATGTCACCAGGCAAACCAGAAGCGGCTTGGGAGAAGCCTGTCAAGTAACAGAGTTCTCCAGTTCAGCCCGCCTCAGCAGTTTATATCTAAATATCATCATGTCTGAGCATCTCATTACCTCTAAGCATATCGAGGAGGCTGACCTAAAACATCGGATGAAGCAGCACAAACGTCTATTCTGGCTGCTCTCCAGTGCTGCAGGCTTAATCTTTTTCCAGGGCTACATGATTGCGCCATTGATCCCACGTTTGGCGGAGGTGTTTCAGGTGCCAGAGCAGGAGATCGGGCTGATTGTGCCTGCTTATATGCTGGCTTATGCGATCGCTGCTCTTTTCTATGGACTCATCTCTGATCGGTTTGGTCGCTGGCCCGTAATACGAGCCTCGCTAATCATCTTTATTCTGTTTACATTTCTCACTGCCACTGCCCAATCTGCGTTTCAAATGGTTGCCTTACGGCTACTGGCTGGGCTGGGTGCGAGTGGCGTAATTCCGCTAACCTTTGCCCTGATTGGAGACTTGTTTCCGTTTAACCAGCGGGGAGCAATGCTGGGTTTGGTTTTCGCCATGATGGAGGGTGGCATGGCGTTGGGTTCGGCAGGTGGAGCGTTGCTTGATCCGTTGATTGGCTGGCGAATGTTGTTTGTGGGGACGGCGATCGCCACAACTTTGGTCCTCTGGCGCTTACATCGTTATGGTGCGCTGTTTGATTCACCTGCGCTGACCTCGCTTCCTTCAATTCGACAGGTTTTTGCTGGATATCGCACGGTTCTAGCTTCTGCACGGGGAAAGCGCACCTACGCTTACGTTTTGCTCAACGGTATCTTTCATTCGGGCGTTTACACCTGGCTTGGATTCTATTTATCGCAGCGGTATGACCTGAATGAAATTGGAATTGGACTGGCGATTTTTGGCTATGGCGTTCCGGGTTTAATTTTTAGCCCGTTTATTGGTAGAGCTGCTGATCGCTGGGGGCGTAGATGGCTGATTCCACCTGGGTTAGCGATCGCTGCCCTCGCTGCCTTTGCCATGATTTTTCAGATTCCGGTCGCTGGTACAACAGCTGCCATCCTGGTTTTGTCATTAGGCTATGACCTGACTCAACCTCTATTTGCTGGAATTGTCACCGATTTGAGTGGTAGAAGCACGCTAGGGCAGATTATGGGATTCAAAGTTTTTGCCTTATTCACTGGATTCGGCATTGGCAGCTACTTATTTGGAGAAATTTTGCGCTTTGGCTTTGGTTCCACTTTGGCAATTTTTGGGGTAATGCAGCTTTTACTGGCGATCGCTGCCATTCCACTTTTCCGCTCCGAAGCACCCGTGGTTCATCAGGTTGAAGCAGTGTTGAGCGGAGATTAGGGATTAGGGATTGGGGATTGGGGTTGAGAACGAGGTTGATCTCCAATCCCCAATCCCTTACCTTCTATAAGAAAAACTCAAGAAACTCTTAAGTTATGCTTAAATATTTGTCATAGTGTGTATTGGTAACGCTCCAGAAACAGAAGCGGCTTGAGTCGGTCTAGTTCTAGTTCAGGCTAAGACAACCAGGTGAAAACCTGTTCCCTTAGTATTCTGCTTAAATTCAGATAGCGGAGGCAGTGGGTAGAATGATCAACGGTTCTGTGTTTCTCAGCTTAAAAGCATCCTGAATCGTGCAAAACCTCAAGGGTGGAGCAAGAGGATGAATAGAGGTAATATCTCAATTAGTAAGCTGCTGGAGCGATTGATGAACTTCATGCCCAGGAGCGATCTCATGCTGCAATTAGAACCCCAATTCCATGAGCAGAGGATGCCTTATTTGACAAAAGCTGCCGTGTTGGTGATTGGCGGTGCTGAAGACAAAGTTCACGGACGGCAAATTCTCAATGCTTTTTTTAATCGAGCGGGGGCAACTGACGCTCGAATTGCTATTATTCCCTGTGCCTCGCGTGAACCTAGCGTGATTGGCAATCGCTATCGCACCATTTTTGAGGAAATGGGGGCAAAAGCGATCGAAATTTTAGATATTCGCGATCGCGAACAAAGCGAAAATCCTGACTGGAAAGATTACCTAGAGCAGTGTACGGGCGTTTTCATGACGGGTGGCGACCAGCTTCGGCTCTGCGGGTTGCTGGCAGATACCCCTATTATGGAAAGAGTCCGCGTTCGGGCACAGTTAGGTGAAATTACTCTGGCTGGTACGAGTGCAGGGGCTGCCGTCATGGGAGAACACATGATTGCTGGCGGTGGCAGCGGCGAATCACCGAATCGATCTCTAGTAGATTTAGCGACTGGGTTAAACATCATTCCTGATGTGATTGTGGATCAGCACTTTCACAACAGAAATCGTATGGCGCGCCTGATGAGCGCGATCTCTATCTATCCCGACAAACTGGGGATCGGCATCGATGAGGATACCTGTGCGCTATTTGAAGACAGTGGCATCTTTCAGGTGATCGGCAAAGGCACGGTTACGGTGATTGATCCCAGCAGCGTTTCTCACACCAATCAATCTGACGTGGGCACTACCGATCCGCTCAGCATCCACAATTTGAGAGTTCACATTCTCAGTCCTGGCGATCGCTACGACATGAACAAACGGCTAGCTCTTGCGACCAGGGCTTAAGGAGTGAGCCAAATTTTAGTCTAATTCAACTCACCTGAGCTCAAAACTGTTCACCGTGAACGGTCTAACAGTTTTCCCAAGCTTGAGACTAGACAGTATTGAATAGCGTCCTTTTCGCCCCAAGCGAGCCGCCAACATTGTTATGAGAATTCTAAAAACCCAAACCTTACGTGGTCCAAATTACTGGAGCATTCGACACCAAAAGCTGGTGATAGTGCGCCTGGACTTAGAAGACCTGGCAGAACGCCCCTCCAATGAAATTCCCGGCTTCTACGAAGGACTAACCGAAGCGCTTCCCAGCTTACTTGAACATTTCTGCTCTCCAGGCTGCCGAGGGGGATTCCTCAGTCGGGTACGAGAAGGCACCATGATGGGACACATCATGGAGCATATCGCCTTGGAGCTGCAAACTCTAGCAGGAATGCCCGTTGGGTTTGGTCGTACCCGCGAAACCGCAACCCCTGGCGTGTATCAGGTGGTGGTGGAATACATAGACGAGCAAGCCGGACGCTATGCCACTAGAGCTGCCTTCCGCCTCTGCCAGAGCATTGTTGAAACAGGACATTACCCACTTGAAGAACTGGAGCAAGACCTGCGCGATCTGCAGGATCTCGGTGCCCAAGCAGCTCTGGGACCAAGTACTGAAAGCATTGTTAAAGAAGCCGAAGCCCGTGATATTCCCTGGATACAGCTAGGCTCTCGCGCCATGATTCAGCTAGGGCACGGAGCTTACCAAAAGCGAGTACAGGCAACGCTGAGCAATTTCACCAGCATTTTGGGCGTTGAACTGGCTTCTGATAAAGAGGGTACGAAAAAGATTCTGCAAGATGCAGGCGTTCCTGTGCCGCGTGGAGCAGTGATTTATTACCTGGACGAACTGGAACAGGCGATCGCCGATGTCGGTGGCTACCCCATCGTGATCAAGCCGCTGGACGGCAATCACGGACGCGGGATCACGATCAACATTGACTCCTGGGAATTGGCAGAAGAAGCCTATGATGCTGCCAAAGAAGTCTCCAAAGCGGTAATTGTCGAACGTTACTACTCCGGACGGGATCATCGCGTGTTGGTGATTAACCACAAAGTTGTTGCGGTTGCAGAACGGGTTCCTGCTCACGTCATCGGAGATGGCAAATCGACTATTTCTGAACTGTTAGACGAGACCAATCGCGATTCAAGGCGGGGCGAAGGGCACGACAACATTCTCACCCGAATTGAGATCGATCGCACCACCTGGCAACTGCTCGATCGCCAGGGTTATGACCTCGATACCGTATTACCCGCTGGAGAAATTTGCTATCTCAGAGCCACCGCAAACCTTAGTACAGGTGGAATTGCAGTCGATCGCACGGATGACATTCACCCCGAAAACATTTGGCTGGCGCAGCGAGTTTCTAGAATTATTGGGCTAGACATTGCTGGGATCGACATCGTCACGGCAGATATTTCTCGTCCCCTGCGTGAAACCGATGGCGTAATTGTTGAAGTCAATGCGGCCCCCGGCTTCCGGATGCACGTCTGCCCCAGTGAGGGCATTCCTCGCAACGTGGCAGAACCTGTAATCAACATGCTGTTTCCGCCCGGAACCCCGACCCGCGTCCCCATCATTGCGATCACGGGTACCAACGGCAAAACCACCACTACACGGCTAATTGCCCACATCTTTAAGCAAACTCAACAGGTCGTGGGCTACACCACCACCGACGGCATTTACATTCAAGATTATTTGGTAGAAAAGGGCGATACGACTGGCCCGCAAAGCGCTCAGGTAATTTTGCAAGACCCCACCGTAGAAGTTGCCGTATTGGAGACAGCCCGAGGTGGAATTTTGCGATCGGGTCTGGGCTTTAACTACTGTGATGTAGGCGTTGTGTTGAACGTCGCGGCTGACCACCTGGGAATCGGTGACATTGAAACGGTAGAAGACCTGGCACACCTCAAGAGCGTTGTCGTAGAAACAGCTCGATCCAATGGCTACGCTGTTCTGAATGCTGATGATCCCCTCGTTGCAGCAATGGCACAACGGGTAAAAGCACAGATTGCCTATTTCTCGATGAATCCAGACAACGAATTGGTGCGATCGCACACCCAAAGGGGCGGCCTAGCAGCAGTCTACGAGAATGGCTACCTGTCCATTCTCAAAGGCGACTGGACATTGCGAATCGAGCAAGCAGTGCATGTGCCGCTAACGATGGGTGGACGTGCCCCCTTCATGATTGCCAATGCCCTAGCAGCCAGCCTTACGGCCTTTGCTCAGGGTGTCAGCATCGAAAGTATTCGGGCAGCGCTGATGACCTTCCAGGCATCGGTAGATCAAACTCCCGGCAGAATGAACCTATTTGACCTGGGAGAGTTCCATGCCCTGATTGACTATGCCCACAACCCCGCCAGCTATGAGGCGTTAGGCAGCTTTGTCAACAACTGGCCCGGAGAATGCATCGGTGTTGTGGGTGGGCCAGGCGATCGCCGCGACGAAGACTTTATCACGCTAGGCAAACTCGCTGCCGATATCTTTGACCGAATCATCGTTAAAGAAGACGACGACACGAGAGGTCGTCCACGAGGTGATGCAGCCGCACTCATCGTTCAGGGCATTCAGAAAGGAGGAAGCGATCGCCCCTACGAAGTCATTCTGAATGAAACCGAAGCAGTGAATACCGCTCTAGATAGTGCGCCTTCAGGCGGTCTAGTTGTCATTTTGCCGGAAACTGTCAGTCGCGCCATTAGCCTGATCAAAGCTCGACATCCTTTACAACAGCCAACTCCCTACCAAACTGCCAGCATCAGTAACTCCAACGGTGACTATACCGTGACAGTCGAAACTGCTGCCAACACTCAAAACGGCTTCCAAACTGTTGAAGTGCAGGCAGAGGAAGCGACACTGAACTTGGGCGTTAATCGAGGATAAAAGGGTGAACGGTTAAAGGTAGCAAATGTTTACTACCTTTAATCATTCATTTAGTATTTGTCCTCATCCAAATCCTGTTCCTCATCTTCTGAGGGCTGGTTCATTTCTTCCTTAAAGCCTTTCAAGGTTTTGCCCAAAGCGCTACCCAGCTCTGGGATCTTTTTGGGGCCAAAAATTAGCAGTGCTACGACTCCAATGACGCTCACTTCTGCCCAGCCTAAACCTAATGCCATACAGAATCTCCTATCGTTAAGCCCTTTATCCCATTTACTATAGGGCGATTCGGAAAGGAAAGAGCAAGCCTTCCGGTTCTCCTTACTTTCGGGTCAGCGGCAAGCCTAGCCAGTCGCTTATCCCATGCGCTAACCATTTCAATTCCCATTGGTCTAGCAAATCACCTTTGCGAAGCTCGTATTTTTCAGGTTTTTGAGGCTTTGAATCTGCATTTTCAGTCCAGATGACTAACTTTGGTCTAGCTCCAAATCGCTTGGGTTGAATCAGGTGGACTGCCCGAATATTTTGTCTGGGACTAGATTTGCTCCTGAACTCAAAGCCAAATAGCTCGTGCATTGTGGAAATATGCTGTTGATCAATCCGCAGCCGAATTCGCCCAAATACGGAGAACAAAACTTTGGGTAAAGGCAGTAGCAGTAAGAATCCAAGAGGAGCCAAAGCTGGCGTTATCAACGCAACTCGAGTAAGAATCTGAGCGGGAAGCAAGGTACATAGCGCAATCAGTGCAACTTGACTGAGGCTAAACTTTCCCGGAATCAGAACTTCTAGAAAGTCGGGTTGCTGGGTCAGCGAAATTTGGCTTCCAACAGGTTGAGCAACCCCTCCCAATCCCATTTGCTGAATGGAGCTAGATTGCCCAAGCGCGTCCAGTGCTTTTTGGGCAGAGGCAAACCGCTTTTCTAAACCTGGCTCTGTTAAATGTCTGAGCCAGCTTGCGGAGTCTGGAGAAACATTGGTAGCAAATTCAAACCGAATCCGAAAATCTTGCTGAGGTAAATCTGAGGGATGCTTACCTGTCACCAGGTAAATTAGGGTTGCTCCCAAGCCGTAGAGATCTGAGGCTGGCACTGCCCGTCCGCCAAATTGTTCAGGCGGCATGTAGCCATAGGTGCCTACTACGGTGATGGTTCCTCCTTCTCTTGCTGCCAAATTTTGAACGGAGCCAAAGTCTATCAGGTAAACCTGACCGGGACTGTTGCCAGAGCGATCGCCTAGCAGCACATTACTCGGCTTAATATCTCGATGTACGACCGCAGGCTGCTGTCCGTGCAAATAAACCAGGATTTCCAGCAGATCTTTGGCGATTTGTTTGACTTCCGCTTCACTGAGCGATCGCCCCGCCTTCAGATGTTCCTCTAGCGTTTTGCCTGCTACATAGGTCTGCACCAGCACAAAACCTCTCAAGCCAGGTAAATCTAGCTCAAAATAATCCAAATATTGGGGAATGGCTGGATGAGACAGTGCCTTAAGAACTTCGGCTTGTCGCTGAAATAGCTTCAGATCGTGCCATTCAAAGTCATTACCAAATGATAGTAACTTCAGTACAACCTGTGTTTGAGTGTTTAAATCGAGGCCTAAAAAGGTGCGCCGTCCGGCTCGCCTGCCCAACTGCTGCTGGATCTGATAGCGTCCATGCAGTACCTGATTGAGAAGGTTAATGGAGGCTGCATGAGAAGAACTGGGTAAGGTTTCCCTGGCAAAATCTGTCATGTTGGTTAATGTCTGACAATTGGGACCGTAAACCCGTAGCGACCAGTCTTTGCCTGAATGAGACTGCAAAGCAGAATTAGCTCCGATTGATGAAGAAAAGTTTGTAATTGGGTAAAGCTCGACGAGGCTTTTCTTCTTCGGGATCTCCAATGCGCGATCGCCGCTCATACCACTGAGCAACACTTTGTCCAATCGCTCCTCCCACCAATCCCCACAAGACAACTGACGAAAAGGCTCTTACCGTAACCAAAACCAAGGTTATTACATTATAGGAAGCCATATCAGCATCAGAATTTGTAAGTGCTAGCCCGGCAATGATGAAACCCCAAAAAATTATCACTGCCGCAGCGATGCCAGTCAGAGTACCAACTGCTTTGATCGTTTGTCTGTATTTGCGTGGGTGGTGAAGGGGGTAGTATTGCCGACGCGTCCAGATGCTAATTATAAAACCAACCGGAATTCCTGCAAGTAAGCCATACAATACTGCACCTAATAAGCCCCCCAAAGCAGCGTAAGAGAAAATACTGAGAATGTTGAAAACACTTGCGTCAGAAGTTAACCCGATCAGGATTACTATGGACAGAATATCGACTACAGAAATCACTCCTCCAACCACAAATCCCACACTGCAACTGCGCCAAAGGCTGTTCCACAACAGTTCCCCCATCGGCACGACTTCCTTGGGGCATAATACATAGGGGCTAATTTGAGCAGGTTGCTGCAATGCTTCTAGGGCTTGCTCAGCAGAGGAGGGGCGATCGCTCAAATTTGGTGCTGTGAGCCAAGTGAGCCAACTGGTAAACGCGGAGCTAAGCTGAGCTTCTGACTCAAATTGAATACAGAGATCTTTTTGAGGTAAATCGGCGGGATGTTTGCCTGTCGATACATAAATTAAAGTAGCCGC
This sequence comes from Leptolyngbya sp. FACHB-541, assembly GCF_014695875.1. Classification (NCBI taxonomy): domain Bacteria; kingdom Bacillati; phylum Cyanobacteriota; class Cyanophyceae; order Leptolyngbyales; family Leptolyngbyaceae; genus Leptolyngbya; species Leptolyngbya sp. FACHB-541. The sequence goes on from NZ_JACJPC010000135.1 coordinate 79,448, forward strand.
CAAACTGTACAAATCTGAAGCAGGCGCAGCGTATCCGCCAAACTGTTCAGGCGGCATGTAACCATAGGTACCAACAACGGTGATGGTGCTTCCCTGACTTGCAGCTAGCGTTTGGACGGAGCCAAAATCTACGAGATAAACCTGTCCCGGACTGTTGCCCGATCGGTCAGTGAGCAAAATGTTGCTGGGCTTGATGTCTCGATGAATGACAGGCGGTTGTCGTCCGTGCAAGTAGGTGAGAATTTCTAAAAGGGATTGGGCAATCTGTTTTGCTTCTGATTCGCTAAAGGTGCGTCCTGACTGGACATGTTCTTCAAGCGATCGCCCCTCTACGTAGTTCTGAACAAAGGCAAACCCCTTACCGTAGGTTAATTCCAGTTCAAAACAGTCGAGATATTGAGGAATTGCCGGATGGGAAAGTGCTTTCAGCATTTCGGCTTCCCGCTGAAATAGCTTCAGATCATCCCACTCAAAATCGTTGTCAAAGGACAAAAGTTTAACAACGACTAACTCTTGGGTTTGCAGGTCACGCGCTAGCAGCGTTCGCCGTCCAGCATTCTTCCCAAGCTGCCGCTGAATTTGGTAGCGATCGTGTAATACTTCACCGGGAGCGTTTTGCCGGGATTGCGTCATACGTAGCTGCTCCCCTATTGTTGTGTGTCATTTATAGCTCATTTTTTTAGGTGAGCAGAATCACCTGATAGGGTGACTCTGCTGCCCTTGATCCCAGATTCCTCTAAGCTGGATCAAGCACTTAATTTCTTATAAAACTCCTGTTTCACATGTCAGAAATTACTAAAACCTCCATTCGCGCCCAACAGCATCCTTTAATTCAGCGGCTTGCCGATCGCATTGAAGCAATCTGGCAAGAGCATCTGGATCTGTCTCCTTACCAACTTCCTGAAGATTTGGGCTACGTGGAAGGACGATTGGAAGGGGAAAGGCTGACGATTGAGAATCGCTGCTATCAGTCACCCCAGTTCCGCAAGATGCATTTGGAGCTGGCGCGAGTGGGGACAACGCTAGACATTCTGCATTGTGTAATGTTTCCGCGTCCTGACTACGCTCTGCCGATGTTTGGCACAGATTTGGTAGGTGGACGAGGACAAATTAGCGCGGCAATCGTTGATCTCTCTCCAACAAGTAGCGATCGCACATTACCCGAAAGCTATCAGTCCAGATTACAAGCTTTACCCCACATCTCTTTTTCCCAACCGCGTGATTTGCCAGATTGGGGTGATATTTTTTCTGAATTTTGTCTATTTATTCGTCCAGGTAATCCTGAAGAAGAAACGCTATTTTTGGAACGGGTAGCAGCATTTTTAGAAGTTCATTGTCAGGTGGCGATCGCTACTCCTTCTACGCCAGAGCAACGGTCTGAAATCTTTGCTGGACAGCACTATTACTGCACTAAACAGCAGAAAAATGATAAAACTCGCCGCGTTTTAGAGAAGGCTTTTGGTGATGAATGGGCAGAGCGCTACCTGACAACGGTACTGTTTGACCTTCCACCTGAATAACAACATTAGGCGATCGCCCCTAAACTAACTAAAAGACAATTAGCATCGACCCAACAGTGGGCAGAACACCTTGCCGAGCAGCTACGCTCTGGGAATTGATCCTAATGAAGTTTAGCCGAGTTGCTTAATCTGATGTTCCTGATTCTTTCTGCTGATTGATCTCTAAATCAGGGAATGTCTTGAGAATGTTTTCGACAGAGAAGGGAGACGCAGGTGGAAACTGATCAATCGAAAGTCCAGTTTCAGCAGCAGCCAATTCTCTAGCGTCTTGATAACAGTCATTGAATACCTGCGTAAGGTGCGATCGCAGACTAGGGCTTTCCTTCAACGCTTGTCTAAGGCGCTGTTGATGCTCAACAATACTGGCAACCCAACTATTTGAGCGTTTTTCTGGTTGATACCGATATTTGAGAAGATGCATCAACAGCACTTTGAGGTTACTGTATAACGCCCGTTTCTCACTCCTGCCCATGTCCTCAACTTCTTCTAGCAAATTTGTGATATCAAGGGCAGAGAGCTGATTTTCCCGCAACAGCTCAGCCGTTGTGGTGAGCCACAGGTAATAATCCTGGTCATACAGAGCAGAAAGATGTTTAGCCGTTGACGATTCAGATAATGTCATACGCAAACGACCTAAAAAGCTGCTCTGTTTCAAATATAGCGTTGCGCTTAACGATCCTTGAGACGCTGAGCGGTGCGGAGAATTTGCCCGGCGAGAATGGCTGCGCCAAAGCCGTTGTCGATGTTGACGACTCCAATTCCAGCGGCGCAGGAGTTGAGCATGGTTAGGAGAGGGGCAAGCCCACCAAAGTTGGCTCCGTAGCCGATGCTGGTTGGTACGGCAATGACGGGACAATCTGCTAGCCCTGCCACGACGCTAGGAAGTGCGCCTTCCATGCCTGCTACAACGATGAGAACATCCGCTTCCTGGATGACTTGGCGATTGCTCAGGAGACGATGAATTCCGGCAACGCCAACATCCCACAGTCGATTTACCCGAAATCCAGATAGCTCAGCGGTGACGGCTGCTTCTTCGGCGACGGCAAGGTCGGCAGTTCCGGCAGAGAGAAGGCTGATTGCCCCCTCATGCTGAACTTCTGGCATTTCACCATCTGCTGAAGAAGACTGCACCAAAGCGCAAATTCTGGCGAGCTCAAAGTAACGTAGCCCAGGAACCTGCGGCTGAAGCTTTTCGTAAACTTCGGGCGTAATTCGAGTCGCCATCACAACGGGGTTGCGCTGCCGCATTGCGGTCATGATGTGAGCAATCTGCTCCGGCGTTTTGCCTGGACCCCAAATTACTTCTGGAAAGCCAGTTCTGAGCGATCGATGGTGATCAATCTTGGCAAAGTCGGCAACCGGTTCAAAGTCGAAATGCTTGAGTTTGTCGAGCGCGTTTTCTGGGCTGATTTCACCCAGAGCGACGGCGTTGAGCAGATTTTGGAGAGCTTCGGGTTGAGACACGGGGAGGGAGGGATGAGGGATGAAAGGAAATCTTCGTCTCCGGGTTCCACCTGGAGATGCCTACAGCAAGGCTCTGCCTCGTGAAGGAGGGGAGGCGGAGCCTCCAAATCTGCATTCCCAGGCAGAGCTTGGGAACGAGTTAAAAGGCGAATGGCCGTTCGCCCCTACGGGATAGATTCTACCCTTTCATCCCTCATTCCTTCATCTCTCATCCCTTTCATCTACTACTTTAAGCTCTTGGATATTCCACAGTCCCCAGCTCGGTAGACCTGTGTACTTTAGTCCCTGAATGCGATCGCGCACTGCCACGAGCGCAATTTCGTGTATCAGGTGAATTACGGGTAGCTGTTCTTGAACGATGCGCTGGAAGTTGCCGTAAATTTCCTGGCGCTTGGATTCGTCTAGTTCTCGTGCTCCAGCAGTAAAGAGGCGATCGATTTCCAGTTCCCAGTCGTTGGGTTGCCAACCTGTAATTTGGGGTTCACCCGGCTGTGGCCCAAGATTAAACATGTGCGATCCCCCTTTGCTCGTCCACAGGTTTGCGCCGCTGTGGGGGTCAATTCCGCCTGTAAAGCCAATCATGAAACATTCCCAATCGCGGGTTGTAGTGACTCTGGTAATCAGCGTGTTGAAACTGATGGGGCGAAAATCAACCTGAATGCCGATCTGAGCCAAATCTGCACGGATTTGAGAACCGATCGCCTCTCGAATTTCGTTACCTGAATTGGTCAGAAATGAAAAGCGAACACGATTGCCGTCTGCATCAAAGAGCTGTCCCTCAGCGTTAAAGCTGAAGCCAACGGATTGAAGCAGTTGTCTGGCTTTGTCCAGGTCATAGTCGTAAACTTTCAGCCCTTGCTCTGGCGACAGGTAATAGGGACTTTGAACGGAAATAGGCGAGTCTTGCGGTTTGCTGATGCCGCGAAAGATGTTGTTGATCATGCGCGGGCGATTGATGGCGTGGGCGATCGCCTGCCGAAACTCCAGCGTATTAAACCAGCGTGACTTAATTGGGTCAACCAAAGGCTGCCCCTGAGAATTCTTACCGCGATTTAAGTTAAACGTGATGAACGTTGTGCCTGACCATTCGCCTCCCGTATAAACCGTGAACTTGCCTCGCTCTTCTTCTCGTTTGAGCAACTCAAAATACTCAGGTCGCAGCGGTCGCACATCCCCAATCGCATCCAGATCGCCAGAGCGAAAGCTAAGCAGTTGCGTGTCGGTAGACTCCATAAACTGCCAGACAATCCGATCGATGTAGGGCAACTGCTGCCCCGCTGCATCTTTTTCCCAGTAGTAGGGATTACGTTCAAAAGTCAGGCGTTCTCCAGGCGTGTAGCGCTCCATCTTGTAAGGGCCATTCACCACCACCTTAGTAGGGTCAGTATTAGTCGCCCAGGTTGAGGTAAACAAAGAATTACCCTGCGAATCTAAGGTTTCGACCGATTCTTGCAGGATGTGCTTTGGCAGAATTACAACCCCCGTTGGCGGTCCGTTCAATGCCCGCAGCAATGGTGCATACGGTTCTGGCAGCAAGAATTCAACCTGGCGATCGCTTAGCTTTTGCACCTGAGGAAATTCACCGTTTGCCCCAATTCTCAGGTCGTCTTTGTTGTCGGTTGGAATTTTCTCATTCAAGATCACATCCTGAATGGTAAACACCACATCGTCTGCCGTGAGCGGTTCACCGTCTGACCACCGCAGCCCTTCCCGCAGCGTGAATACGACTCGCCGTCCGTCTTCAAAAATTTCCCAGGACTCTGCCAGATCTGGCTTTACTTCCCCTGTTTCTCCATCTTCTGTAGTCAGCCCGCGAAAGCTAAACAGAAAAATACTGGGAAATTCCTGGTTTAGCATTGGGTTAAAGGTAGCTGGGTCTTGCAGCGAAGTCAGCACAATCTGAGAAAGGTTGCTGGCTTTAGTTTCGGCAATCAGACTGCGGCAGCCACTCAGCAGCAGGGCAATGAGCAGGACGAGGGGAAGCGATCGCCCCAGCCAACGTCGTGCAGTGATCGTGAAGTGGGGAAGGAAAGAGTGGGGAAAACGCATACAACCGAGTAAATGACACTTGAAGGTAAAGCAAATCGGCAAGTTGAAGCAATGTAAAAGGCTGCATTCCTTCTGCAAGCCATCACATTGCTTTTGCACCTATTACACTACGTCTGTATGGCATCACACTGCTTCTGTGTAACATCGCCTTGCTTCTGTAAGTCATCACATTGCTTCTGCGAGCTTTACATTGCTTCTGTAAGTCATCACATTGCTTCTGTAGGCGATCGCATTAGGATTGCAGCGGCGATCGCCGCTTCTTTTGTTAGCTGTTACCTGGGTATGGGCAGGTTGATGCTTTCGTTACCAAAAGTGCATCTTATGGTGTCGTCCCAGAATGTCCTGAGCTACCATCGGCATTAAGAGTACGTTGGATCGAATATGGCTGAACCTAATCTGACTCCAGAAGACGTGTCCACCGAAGAGTTAACCTTCGAGCAGGCGATCGCCCTTACTCAATCCCTTCTAACGCAAATGGAGCAGGGCAAACTGTCAGAAGCAGAAACTGGAGAGGCGATCGCCGCCCTAGTGGGCAGCATGAATGGGGCACGCGGATTCTTTGTCACCTATTTGTCAGATGAACGGGCGATCGCTGACCACCCTGCAGAAGCGGTGATGCAGGCATTGCAAACGTCGCCAGAGATCGTGGCAGACCTGCTGGTGAAAAATTTGGCAATGTCGTCCGCAATGGCGATTACTCATCGGCGTAACGGCAATGAGGAGATGGCGCAGGGGTCGGATCGGGTGCGATCGCGCACTGCTTACCTGATCGAGAAACTTCAGTTGGCAGCCATCATCGAGAAAGCGCAAAAGCTGCACGAAAGCGCCTCTACTGGGTTGGGCGAATACAAAGCCTTTTTGGATCGCTGGGGCTACGATGCTGAGCAGCGTCAGGTCATTCAGCAGAGCATGGAAGGGGCGATCGGCTTGGCGACGGATGATTCTGTTAGCGAGTAAATGCCCGCAAGAATAATCCAGTTCAGTACATTAATTCGGGCATCGTAAAACGTCACGTCAAACAGGGCAAAGGCAACGCAGCCCCAAAATGCGAATAGATAGCCGAGCATCAGGGGGCGATCGCTAGCCGCTAGTTGCTTTGTCACCAACAGGTGCACTGCCCGAAAACAAACGTAGCCAACTACAACCGTTAAACCAACCATCACCAACAATCCAGCTTCAGAAGCTAGCAATAACCAAAAGTTGTGTGGATGAAAGATTTTGTCAAAGACCGGATCAATAATGCGAGCGGGATAAAGGAATTTGTAATTTCCTAAGCCCCATCCCAACAGCGGACGTTCCCTAATCAATTCCAGCGCAATTTGCCAAACTCCGACTCTTGGATCATCCGTTAGCCCTTCCAGGGAAACAGCCCGACCGCCAATTCCCACAAGCGCAGCAGCAACCACCACTGCCAACAGGCTCAAAAGTCCGCTGATTAAAACCGTTCGATTCGTTTTGACAAAAAGGCTGAAGACCACAAGCTGAGAAATTGCAATCAGCATTCCGTTGCGTGAACCGGAACTAAAAATACCTAATAGATTCAGATAAACTGCCGCATAGACGAGCCAACCAGGTGGATAAAGCCGCTGCAATTTTCTGGAGCGATCGGCAACTCCTCTCTGTTGCACCGATTGCAGCAAAATCAATCCTAAACCCAGCCCTAAAATTAAAACTAAGTAGCTCGCTAAAGCATTGGGATGCTCAAACATAACCATCGCTCTGCCTTTATGTGGTGCAGAACGAAGCCAATCAATAAATTGCCATCGCTGAATAGAACCTGGAATATAGGGCGATTTGATCAGATATTCAACAAAAGCAACAATATTAACTGGAATAGAAGTAATTACTAAATCTATTGCAAGCTGCTCTAACTTTCCTGAACCCTTGAATAGAAAGGGAAGAAAAGCAAAAAAGACAAAAAAAGGCAAAAAGTTAGTCAGTTGTAGAAAAGCTTCCTCTCTACTAAAAGCAAATGCAGAACTTAAAATCATCAGCCCGCTAACAGCCAGCAAACTAATACAAATTGGGGATCTCAAAACGGTCTTGTAGAAATTTCTAATCAGAAAAACAAGAACGAAGAACAATCCCAAAAAACTCAGGTAACTGAGATAGGGCAAACCAATAAAACTGAATCGCGCAACTTTTTGATAAAACCGAAAGGCTTGACTCTCGACCATTGACCCCTCAGTAGGCTCCTTCCCCAAATGCGACGACCCAAATTGTGCGAACTAAAATATAAACGTCTAGCCAGACCGACCAGTTTCGCACGTAATAGGCATCTAGATTGACTCGTTCTTCATAGGTGATGTTGTTGCGCCCGGAGACTTGCCAGAGTCCAGTCAGCCCAGGCGAAACCTTGGTGTAAAGAGCAAACTTGTCTCCATACCGCCAGATCTCTTCATCTACAATGGGGCGTGGCCCGACCAGACTCATTTCACCGCGCAAGATGTTCCAGAGTTGGGGCAGTTCATCCAGGCTAGTGCGCCGCAAAAAGCGACCGACTCGCGTAACTCTGGGATCATCCATCAGCTTGTGATTTTTTTCCCACGATTCTTTTAGCTCAGGATGCTGTTCTAAATGCTCTTGCAGCACTTTGTCAGCATTTTGTACCATCGAGCGAAACTTCCAGGCTTTGAAATAACGCCCTCCTTGCCCAATGCGAACCTGCCCATAGAAGATCGGCCCAGGCGAATCAAGTCGAATCAGCAGAGCAATTAGACCAATGAACGGCAGAATTAACAAACCGCCAATCAGAGTAGAAATCAGGTCCATCAAAAACTTGGCAAAGCGAGGACCAGGCAAGAGCAATTGCTGACGGACCTCTAGCCCCAAGACGCCGCCCAGATCTTTGGCGGCAACCCAGAGACTAGAAAAGCCAAACAGGTCGGGAATGATCAGCAGATGGGCGAAGGTATGTCCGTAGCGTTCTAGCAGGTTCAACAGCCTGCCGCGTGGAACTCCAGGCATGGCCACGATCGCATAGGGAATTTGACGCGACTTAGCCAAAATGGGGGCTAACTCCAAGCCACCTACAACAGGCACATCGTGCAGCGATCCTTGCTTGTTAGGGTCGTCGTCCAGTACCAAAACAGGCTTTAGCCCAATCCCAGGACGACGCTTGAGCGTACGAATGACCAGATCTCCGGTTTTACCTGCCCCCAACACGAGAACAGGATAGCCCCACCATTTTTTGCCTGCAAAACAGTGGCGGACAAGCGCGCGATTTAACTGCACCAGCACTAGAGAAAGCGCCCAGGCCATCAGAAAAACGCCTCTAGAGTAAACTTCTCCTTCGCGAAACAGGAAGATAGCTGCCCCCAGAGCCAAATAGATTAGGGTAGTCGTCATGCTGGTCCAGCGCAGTTCGTCTACTGGACTGATAGCAACGCCAGGATAAAGCCCAACGGTGGCGTAAGCAAAAATAAATAAACCCAGGACGGGGTAAAGCTGAAGGTAGAGGGTGGGGTGAAATCTGCCGTCAAAAAATAGCCGCAAGTAGATACTGAGCAGACCTGCAGCGCCTAGCGCCATCAGATCTGAACTAATCATGAATAGAATGGTAGGCAACGAGCGCGTGGATATACTTAAAGCCGAAATAGTAGGCTGTAAGGTACGGTTAAGCTGCATTTCGATTTTTCTCCTCACGCTAATACTCTATGGCATCCCTCCGTCTAAATTTCGTCCATTTCTGGTCAATAAATTGAATGAGCTGTTGGCGAAAGCGTTCTGGAGAAAATCGCGCTGCATTTTGGCGCAGTTCATCCGGGCTAAAGCAGTAGATTCCTGATTCAAATTTCTGAACGGCTTCAACCAAGCTGTCCACCGTCTGGTCAGGGAAAAAGATGCCAGTTTTGCCTGCAATCACGCTTTCAGTCACTCCTCCCTTGCCATAGGCAATGACGGGTGCTCCTGCGGCTTGTGCCTCGACGGGGGCGATGCCAAAGTCTTCAGCAGCGGCAAAAACAAAGGCTTTGCAGCGGGACATGTGGTCAGCGACGACAGTATCCGGCTGGTGTCCTAAAAGCTGAATGTTAGGGGTGACGAGGCGTTCAATTTTGGGGCGATCGCCCCCATCCCCAATTACTACCAGCGGCAGTCCTAATCGAGCAAACGCCTCTACAACTAGATCCACTCGTTTGTAAGGAACAAATCGGGACAAAATTAGGTAGAAGTCATCGCGCTGATACTTGGGCTGAAACCGATCAACCGCAACAGGCGGATAGATCACCTCAGCCGGACGACGGTAAGTCTTCCAAACGCGACGGGCAACGTAGCGGGAGTTTGCCAGGAAATAGTCAACCCGGTTAGCGGTCGCCAGATCCCATAGCCGCAGGTAGTGCAGCACCAAATGGGTAAAAAATGCACCTGCTCCGCGCTCTAGCTTGCTGCCTTTAAGGTACTGCTGCTGCAAATCCCATGCGTAGCGGATGGGGGTATGCACGTAGCTGATGTGAAGTTGGTCGGCGCGGGTCATCACGCCTTTAGCGACAGCATGACTGCTCGACAGCACTAAATCATAGTCTGACAGATCAAACTGCTCGATCGCTAACGGCATGAACGGTAAATAACGGCGAAATTTCGTCTTGGCAAAAGGCAAACGTTGCAGGAAAGACGTTTGCACAGGTTTGTGGTGGATGAACGATCGCAACTCAGGCGGCAAAAACTCGACCAGGCTAAATAGATCTGCTTCCGGGTAGAGAGCCAGCATTTGTTCGACGACTCGCTCTGACCCAGCGTAAGTGACTAGCCACTCGTGAACGATCGCCGTTTTCATGGTTTATCGGATTAATCTGAAGTCTTAGACTGCGTTCAGTTAGATTGAGTTGCAGTATATCGTGCGATCGCCCCTCCCCATTCCCGAACCCAAATCCAAAATCTAAAGTCCAAAATGGCGTACCGCTTAAGTGCAGAATTTGGAGGATTTGAACGGAACATGGAATCGGGGCGATCGCTGCCTGTCAGGGTCTGTACTGCCGAGAGTAGCCTCAGACATCCCAAGCAGCTTCTTCACCTTTAGCGATGGCGATCGCTCGTCCGCTTTCCCGTTCCACGACCCACCATGTCCGGCGTGACTACTCCTTGCTGGTTCATCTACATCAAGAAGCCGGATTAAAAGGAATTAGTGTACGTGAACTGCTGCGAAAGCGCACCCAAAAGCACATCGATCAATTACTGAAGCGTTAGAGCAGTCTCGTTTACTCTCGTTACTGAGCTCTGCTTTGTAATGCAAATGAGGAAGCTCTGTCTCCTGCAATTCTCACGAATTTGATTTGCAGATGTTGCAGATATGGGTAAGGACGCATCGCAATAGGGGCGCACCGCAGTGCGCCCCTACAGAAATTGATAGGTTGCGAAACCTGTCTAGATTGGTGTTAGAAATTCTATTTCTGTTCTAACTTGAGGGACTAGCACTGTATAACTTCTGTCTTTTTGAGCGCAGTTTTGCAATTTGAGCTAGCCGCCAAAAGGCATGGTCTACATAATCTGGCAGAACTTTCAACAGGCTGCGATAGCGAAAAGGTTGCGTCACACATTGATATCCCAACCGTTGCAGATTGCCCTGATTCAAGCTTTCTAGAGCTTCCAATTCCGTTAGGCTTAGCTCATTTTGCCAGCTATTCAAGCGCCCTTTACTGATAGGTTGAAATGTTTTGGCATTCCAACCGTTTTCACCCGTTGGCACCAACTTTTCCTTCGCGTTTTTCTCGTAATATCGCAGCATAGATTCGTCAAAATCTACTCCAAGCCACGAACAAACTGCCCTAAGTTCCTGCTCTGGGTTCTCAATTAACCGCTCATATAGCACGGTGTGAAAACTTGGGTCATTCTTATGCTTCTCAGATAGATCAACCACTTTACGCCACTGCTTTGTGACTGAGAGAACGTTTGCTTGACAAGACCCTTGCCAGTTGTCGAAAGATTTTTCAGTTCGTTTGAGTGAACCATAAGTTCCTCGAACATCTCTAATGATCAGAAGCAGTTTTGCGTTTGGAAAGTATTTTTGAATTTGCTCGGTGTAATAGACGTGAACTGGGTTTTTGTCTCCCCAAAAGCGAGCATCAGAACCGATTTGCTCAAGATAAGTGCGATAAACGGTGGCAATAGCAGTTGCGTAATTTAATGCAGGAAACTGGCTTAAGTTTTGGCGCAGCAACTCTGGATCTAGCTTCCAATCAGCGAAGGATTCAACCTTATAAAGGTCAGCGAGAAACGAGTCGAGGCGATCGCTAATATCCTCTAAATGACCGTATTTCGGCTCTAATCTAACGAAAAAAAGACATTCAGATGGAACACAAAATTGAGGATGAGCAGTCAACATCAGACGCAAAAGCGTCGTTCCAGAGCGCCCCATTCCAAAGATGAAAACAGGGCGTTCTTTCAAGAGTCCTATCTGCATGTGCTATTTTTCATGGAAATGAACAGCTTCGTCCAGAATGAGACAGCCCTTTGCTTAAAGCCCCTTTCTTTGGATAGAGACTCTTATTTAGATAGAGATTTCTCATGCTCTCTTTATGTCCCTCTATCTCTTGTTATCCCCCTCAATCTTGATAGAGATAATGGGAATTAGGCTATTTCTTGTTATCTTCCTCAATCTTGATAGAGATAGTAGGAATTAAGCCGACTGGATTTTCAAACATCCTCAAGCTTTTTAATTTCCACCATTTAACCTAAATACTTGAATAAATCCGATCGCCAATTGAATTAATGGCCAACCGACCAGACAAATCAGCGTTGCGCTACGAGTCTTAAGGTTCAATCCTTCACGCACAGCAACAATCACAGCTAACAGACTCCAAACTGATAAAACCAATTCAATGGGTCGCCCTAACAGGGGAATCAGCGTCAAAAAGTTTAAGACTTGAGGTGCGTAAGCAAAGCCAATCGGGCTTAGCAATTCTCTATAGCCCGGTGTATTGCGGTAAAACCAACGCCCTAATTTCCAGATTGTGAATGTCCAGAAATAGTAGCCCACCAAAATTGCAGCACCCTGAAGCAGCAAAATCAGTGCCATCAGCGGTAGCGTCGTGCGGCTAATTAGCAAAATGACCAAACTGCCTAGCAGTTGAGATAGCGCAGCAAGCAGCACAACGGTAAGGGCTAGCCGATGGGCATGAGGAATGTGGTGAGCGTTGTCGTAGAACCCAGCCCTTAACGTCAAAGCTCTCCAAAGCGTTCTGCCTAACCCTGTTTTGGTGGTTTGCTTACTCACAATCTGTTCTTATGGCACGAGATAGATGTTATTGATGCAGTGCTGTAATTAAATAGCTACTGCTATGGCTGACCGAATTTCGGTGTGGTGGGCGATCGCCCTAATTTCCTGTATTTCATTAAAGGCTGAAAAGACTGAACATGCTTAAGCTAGTTGGGCAAATTTTGCTCTGGTTGCGAGGCGGAAGTCTAAAACTGTTGGTCATTGCTGGAATAATTCTGCTGGTGTGGGGCGTGTTTGCCCCAGTTGGCACATTGATTTGGTGGGTGCAGCAGGGAGCCAAGTTTGCAGGGCTTGGGAAAGATGCCCCTGCTTTGCCAGAAGGCGATCGCCCAACTCCTGAACCGTCTGCCGCTTCAACCAACTGCTACATCGTCTTTCTTACGGGGGTAGGAGACTTTTCGGCAAACCAGCTTACTCTGGGTGAAGAGCTATTTCTTGATCAGCTAGTTCAAGCGCACCCTAATTGCGTCGCCGTGCGAGATGTTTTTCCCTACTCAGCGGCTAACGAAAGCTTGGGCGGCAACCGATTGCTTGCACCCCTCTGGAAATTTGCCCAGGAAGCAGACGGCTGGCTGGAAAACCTGAACATTCTGATCAAAATTCGCAACCTCTGGCGGTTTGCCATCTCTGTAGATGATCGCTACGGTATCGCCTACAACCAGGGAATCGCATCGGCCATCGTAGAGCGAATGTCAGCCGAAAGCCCACTTCCTGCATCCTCAGAGCCAATCACCGTTATCCTAATCGGCACAAGTGGAGGCGCACAGGTTGCTCTGGGAGCATCACAGTATTTAGACCAATGGTTAAACGCGGAAATTTCAATGGTTTCAATCGGAGGCGTTTTTTCTGGGACAGATGGCTTCAAATCCGTCGATCAAATGTATCACTTGTACGGTCAGCGCGACTGGATTGAAGATTTGGGCGCAATTCTCTTTGCCTCTCGCTGGCCCTCAACAGTCGGTTCTCCTTTTAATCAAGCCAAACGAGAAGGCGATTATGCTGCTCAAGTCATCGGCTCTCAAGCCCATGACGGCAACGAGGGCTATTTTGGCTTAGCGCCTCAGTCTGACGGCACGACTCCCCTTGATGCAACGATAGAAGCGGTGAACCAACTACCAATTTGGCCCTAGCCTTTGCTCTCAGGTTGTTTCTATACGTCCTGCCAAAAAGACAACCCTTGAAACACTACTTAGCGTCGAGTCCGAGGGGAACGGCGTTTGCGCCCAAATAAACGGGGTCTAAAGCCATTTTGACGCTGATCCTGATTTTGTTGGTTGCCAACACCCAGACGGAACTGACTAAACCGCTCTCTAATCAATCGAGCAGACACGCTTTCCGAACCTTTAGGTTGTTCACCCGATTTCCTTTCAGGTGTTTCCTTGGATTGCAAACCCCAGGCAATAATGCCTGCGGCTAACCCCGCCAGCGCACCTAAAAAAATGCTGAGTATGACTGAATAGCCCAACAGAGCAAAGGTCAGCAAAAACAGCATCCAGACTTTTAGCCCAGTAGAAAATCCATCATTGGTGGTCGTTTTTGACATTGCCCCTCCTCTTATCGCCCTTGTCAACAGTATGACGGATGGGAATTGTGATGAGGCAGTTCTTTATCGAGTGCAACATATGGCGCAGGTTCCTCAAGTTGGGAGAAGAAAAGGGGTAAGGCTGAGCCCTACCCCTTTTCTTCTCCTAACCTGTATGGCTACAGATATATATTGGTCATGGGATACAGGTCATTCGTCACTAGTTACTAGTCATGCGGCAACCTCGGCGAATTTTGGTTACTGGAGGGGCTGGGTTTATTGGGTCTAATTTTGTGCATTATTGGTGCAAAAAGTATCCAGGCGATCGCCTCCTCGTCCTTGATGCGCTCACCTATGCAGGTAATCGCCAAAACCTGGCTGATTTGGAAGGGGTGGCAAACCTGCGATTTGTCCAGGGTAATATTTGCGATCGCGCCCTGGTCGATCGATTGCTTCAGGAAGAGGCGATCGATACCATTACTCACTTTGCTGCTGAATCTCATGTCGATCGCTCCATTCTCGCACCCGCAAACTTCATTCAAACTAACCTGGTAGGCACATTCACCTTACTCGAAGCCTTTCGACAGCATTGGGAAACGAGGGGGAAACGGGAGGGCGATTACCCCGAGGGGGTAACTGCTTCGCATCGCTTCCTCCAAGTTTCAACCGACGAAGTGTATGGCAGTCTTGGTGCCAATGATCCGTCCTTTACTGAAACTACTGCCTACGCTCCTAATAGCCCCTACTCCGCTTCTAAAGCAGGCAGCGATCATCTGGTCAGAGCCTACTATCGCACCTATGGCTTACCTACCCTGACCACTCACTGTTCAAACAACTACGGCCCTTATCACTTTCCCGAAAAGTTAATCCCGTTGATGTGTATCCACATCCTGCTGGGTAAACCTCTCCCCGTCTATGGTGATGGCAGCAACATTCGAGACTGGCTGCATGTAGAGGATCACTGTCAGGCATTAGATCTCGTCCTTCATCAAGGACGTGTTGGCGAAACCTACAACATCGGAGGGGATAATCAAGTGAGCAACATTGACTTGGTGCAAACCCTTTGTGATGTGATGGATGAATTGGCTCCTGAACTGCCCGTTCGTCCGGCTCGCCGACTCATCACCTTTGTGAAAGATCGACCCGGACACGATCAGCGCTATGCCCTTGATATCCACAAAATCAAAAGTGAGTTGGGCTGGATACCCACCATAACTTTTACAGCAGGGCTGCGACAAACGGCCCAATGGTACTTAGACCATCCAGATTGGTGGCAACCTTTACTGTCAGCTAGAAAAACAGTAATTCAATAGTATTTCCCTACAAAGGGAGACAGTCCAAAAAATCAAGCCAAAACCCTGTAAATATAGATTTTGTGTACTCAAGCCAACCTGTCTGGTGACTACAAGCATTTAGAGCTAACTTTACCTATCAACCGCCGCAGATGACCTTTGAATTTCAACAAATAACTCCTCAATGGTCGGCGTGCATGGGCGTTGTTAGACTGCGATCGCTTACTTCAAGCATGAGCATGGTGCGTTTCCAGAAATCTATCGGTGGAGTAGCAGGAGTTGTATTAAGGAACGCACCCTACAAGATCGGCGATCGCACTAACGGCGACATTCACTGGCTGCCAAGATTCTCTTAATCCTATCCGACCGATCTCAACGGTCCGGTGCAATGAAGGGTTAGGGTGCGACAATTCACCAAGCTACATTTGGTCATACCCTGAGATGCCCCTTTTCTTACGAAACTGTACTGGATGCAGTAAGTATTCATATAACTCCGGATCTTCGTTAATGTCTGTAAAACCCTTAATAATTTTGATGTTTGGAAGTGCAGCAACAACAGCTTCGAGGACAGCGTTAGCCTCACGGTTGAAAGCATTGCATACCTGTTGCTGCCAAAGAGAAGGGAGCATCTGATACACAGGATTAAGGTATGAAGAGTACCAAATACCAAGGTTTGCAACTTTCTGTATAAGCTCCTCAGATAAACCGAGATTTTTCATGTCTTCAAGATTTAAATAATAATTCTGTTCTTTATCAATCAACTCACAAGAATAGTCATAGAGAGAAAACGTCAAGGTTTTGTGTTCTTTCATGCAGCTTCTGGTTCTAAATAGAGGTATCAAAGTTTTAATCCTCTAGACTATTCTTCTGATCAAGACACAGCAGCCTAACAGTGCGCTTGAGCGGCTGCAAACTGATTCTATAGAGCTAGTCCTAGAAGATTGGCTGCCGGACTAATCAATTCTCGGCAATCTCCAGCTCGTGAATGTTCCATAATGCGCCACCGAGAGCAGAGAATTTAACGTTTTGGATGCGATCGCGCACTGCTGTCAGCGTTAAAGGATTCACCAAATAGATAAACGGCAGATATTGCTGAGTGATAATCTGGCTCTCTGCATAAATGGCTCGACGCTCTGCTTCATCAACGGTTTGCGCTCCGCGAATATAAAGCTGCTCGATTTGCTTCTCCCAATCGGCTACGACTCGCCCTTCAATCGGGAGTTGTCCGGATTGGGCAGCCTGATTAAAACGGTGCGATCGCCCTTCTGTTAACCAAACATTTGCACCGCCGTTTGGCTCTACGCCACCTGTCAAACCTAGCAAGTAACATTCCCAGTTGAGGTCGCTGTTGAGTTTATTTAGCAGAGTGTTAAAGGCAAGCGGAGCAAAGTCTACCTGAATTCCAATGCGGCTGAGGTCTTGCTTAATCTGTGCTCCCATTGCTTCCCGCACTTTATTGCCAGAATTAGTAATCATCGTGAAGCGAACGCGATTTCCCTCAGCATCGAGTAACTGTCCCTCAGCGTTGTATTGAAATCCAGCGTTGAGCAACAGTTCTCTAGATTTGTCCAGGTTGTAATCATAGACAGGTAGCCCTTCCTCAGACGAGATAAAGTAGGGGCTTTGAACAGAGATCGGTGAGTCTTGAAGCTGACCCAAGCCTTGAAAGGTGTTGTTAATCATCTTTTGGCGATCGATCGCGTGGGCGATCGCCTGCCGAAACTCAACGGTGTTAAACCAACGAGATTTGATCGGGTCAACCAGCGGAACTCCATTGCGTTTTCCCTGGTTGAGGTTAAAGGCAAAGAAACTCGTTCCAGGGGCAGGGCCACCTTCATAAATCGTGAAGTCGCCTCGCTGTTCTTCTCGCTTGAGCAAAGAGAAGTAGTCAGGTTGAAGACTCAGCAGATCCAGCCCGCCAGAACGAAACTGGACAAGCGAATTGTCGGTTGATTCAACAATCTGCCAGACGATACGCTCGATGTAAGGTTGCGGATTGCTCTGGCTGTCTCGTCGCCAATAGTTTGGGTTGCGTCGAAAGATGATGCGCTGGCTGGTGATGTAGCTGGCAATTTGATAAGGACCACTGCCCACAAGCTCAGCCAGCTCGGTATCCGTGCCCAAAGCAGAGATAAACAGCGGCTCCCCTTCAGAGTTTTTAGTGGTCACCAGTTCCCGTAGCGAGTGGGCAGGCAAGATATACAAACTCATACTGCGTAGCAGCGGCGCAAAAGGTTCGGGGGATGTGACTTCAACGCGCCGCTGGTCAAGCTTCCGCACGGTTGGCAAGACTCCTGCTTGTCCAATTCTCAACACATCTCGAATCGAGGTAGGAATGTCTTCGTTGAAGTAAAGTTCGTTGTAGGTGAATACTACGTCGTCAGCGGTGAGCGGTGCTCCATCTGACCATTGCAGCCCTTCGCGTAAGGTGAAGACAATGCGCTGAGCGTCTTCAGACACTTCCCAGCTTTCTGCCAATGCAGGCTCAATTTCACCCGTTAAACCGTTTTCGGTGATTAGTCCTTCGTAAATAAAGCCAAAAACGCTGGGAGATTCAGTGCTGATCAGGTAATTGAAGGTTTTAGGTTCGCTCAGCAGGCTAATCAGGAGTTGGGGAACCTGGGCTGCTTCGGTTCTAAAATGCGCTAGATCACAAGCGGTCAGGGCGATCGCCATTACCCCAACTAGCATTACTGTTAAAAACCTGTGGAACCAGGAACCTGTAAACTGCTTGAGGTTACTGATTCTGGTCATATTAACAACTCGCTCTTACTGCTACTTCATCTGTTATTCCAATACAGTAACAGGTGTACCAACACCGACCTGGTGAAATAGCTCCTTAAATATCTCAAAAATAAATTGGGGTGGTGGGAGCAACGTCCACACCACCCCAATTCATTACTTAAATCCCATCAGCAGAATGAGCCAAGCTCATCTGCTTAGATAGGGACTCAAACGTTTACCAAAGCGCCCTAATTCCACCATCGGTACCAGCACCACCACCCGAGCTAGTTCCATTGGTGTTGAAGTTTTGCTGAGTTGTGCCACCTGTCCCGCCAGTGCTATTACCTGGAGTTGCACCACCCGCACCACCAGTTCCAGCGCCTGGAACTGTGCCACGACCAGTGCCACCAGTTCCAGTACCGCCCGTACCGCCCGTACCACCTGTGCCTGGAACAGTTGTGCCGCTACCCGCACCGCCACCAGTACCACCCGTGCCGCTGCCACCCGTGCCACCAGTACCACCGCCTGTGCCACCTGTGCCGCTACCTGAACCTGTGCCGCCCGTGCCGCCACCCGTGCCACCGCCTGGAGCAACCGTGCCAGTACCACCAGTACCCGTACCACCCGTGCCTGTGCCACCGCCCGTGCCCGTGCCACCACCAGTACCACCAGTACCACCCGTGCCGCCACCAGTACCACCCGTGCCACTGCCACCTGTGCCGCCACCAGTACCACCAGCACCGCCAGTACCACTACCTGGAACACTGGTGCCGCCACTATCAGTACCGCTGCCGCTGCCGCCGCTGCTACTACCACCGTCACTACCGCCGCTGCCACCTGTGCTGCCGCCGCTACCGCCGCCGCTGCCACCACTGCTACCACCGCTGCCACCGCCGCTGCTACCACCACCGCTTTGGGATACTAGCTGCCCAGATGTCGAAGTAGGCTGGTTGGAGTCCATGGAGCTAGCTTGGATGAAAGCCAGAGCCGGAAGGCTAAACAAAGCGCTGGCAGTCACAATACCAGCGAAGCTAGCAAGCTTCACACCTAAATTTTTGTCGTTTCTAAAATTCATTGCTATTCCTTTATGGCAAATTGAAACAAAGACATCCATCCAATCCACGATTCGTTGGGTAGAAAGGCGAAGAAGAGAACACTGGTTAAATGAGAAGCCAGATTGGGCTGGGCTGCACCAGCCTCAAATTTCAAACCGTATTTTCTCAATCTGTCTAATTAACGAATTTAACTTGACAAAGGAATTAGTTTCCCTATCCGAGGGGGAGGATTCATCTTCACGTAATTTTGTAAACCTGCATACAAAAAATGTAATAACAGCTCTTCACAGCAAAGCGTGAAGGATGGGGAGGATGCCCTTTCCTCCATCCCTCACGCTTTGCTGTGATTGAGAATTACTGTGTGACCTGATTCACGGCATGGCTGGCTTCTGATGATGAACTTCAATCACCGTATGGACGTTACCCCGTGGGGCAAAGTCGCCTTTGATCGTGGACTCCAGCGGATCGCAGGCAGCAACAAAGTCATCCAGGATTTGGTTAACTGATTCTTCGTGTGAAATGTAGCGATCGCGATAGCTATTGATATAAAGTTTGATTGCTTTTAGCTCCACAACCCGCTCATTCGGGACATAGTTGATGGCGATCGTGGCGAAGTCAGGATAACCAGAAAACGGACACTTGCAGGTAAATTCTGGCAGCGTAATTTGAATGGTGTATCGCCGTCCCAGACGCGGATTGGGAAATGTGATTAACTGACCTTCGGCAATGTGGCGTTCGCCATACTTCGTCTCTGCCGAAGCTTCAGTTAGTGACTCAGCAAAATTTTCAGACCCGCTAAGTGGGCTGGATTGGACGGATGGGTGATTCATGATCAATCAATTTATGGCAAATTTGTTGACGATTAGCGGTCAGATTGCTCAAAATTCCACTATTCTGGGGCATATATTCGGAGCAACTGTTCTATGGACACTAAGTTTGGCTCTCAAGAGCCAATCAGGAGTATTTCATAGAAGTCTAATAAAATAAATGCCTAAAAACCTGCCGTCGTTTCCACACAGTTTTCTCAATTCTTGCTCTGAATCTCTTGCTCTCAATTCGCCAAGTCGATGAACAACCTCAACCTTGAGCCTTCCATGAGAACTTCACCTGTTCCCGGACAAACCCCATCAGGAAATGCCTACGCCCCTTCGGTGCCCATTTCGGTTTATCGGCAACTGGCAGCCGAACTGCAATCGGCAAAAGCGACGGCAGAGTTGTTAAGCAACCAAAATCAGCAGTTGACTCGCCAAAACCAGCAGCTGCGGGAAGAAATTGACCGCGTTGTGCAAGTGGCTTCTCAGCTTCAGCAGATGGCAAACTCGTTCCCCGATTTGCCCCAGCCTCCCCCAATTGAGCCATTTGAGATTCCACTGGAAATGGTTACGCCCATTCGTCAGGTAGCACCCCAACCCGTTGCAGCACCGCGCCCGGTTCGTACCAAACCAGCGCCAACTCCAGTGCAGATGATCGAAATGGGAGCGATCGCCCCAAAGGGGGAACTGCTTCGCACCGCCAAGCCTACGAATAGGCCGCAGTCGCCTGAGCCAATGATTTTGTCAAATGAACTGTTTACGGAGCAGGAAGAACCGCGATCGCGCCGTCCTGCTCCGCCTGAAGCTGCAAAAGACCTAAACGGAATCTGGCTCACGGTAATCATCGGCTTTATTGTAATCACAGCTTTTGGCGCAGGCTTTATGGTTGTGCGCCCACTATTGCCAAGTCGCTAAACGGCTTCTGAGGAATGCTAGCGGCCCTACCCAATTGGCACTAAGACAAAAAATGAGCGAGGATGAATCCTCGCTCATTTTTTGTCTTTAACCTAAGTGACAACGTAACGTTAATCACTGGTAACGCTGCTGCGAATGCGCTTTTGAACTCGCATACGCAGAGAAGTCACGACAATATACAGGATTGGAACGATAAACAGGCTCAGGAAAGTGGCAACCAGCATTCCACCAAACACCGCTGTTCCAAGAGATTGACGGCTACCTGCACCCGCACCAGTGGCGATCGCAAGTGGAAAGATGCCGACCAGTGTTGAAATAGCGGTCATGAGAATGGGGCGGAGTCGCTGCTGCGATGCTTCAACGGCAGCTTTAGTGACTGAAAGCCCAGTTTCACGCAATTGGTTGGCAAACTCCACAATCAGAATTGAGTTTTTACTTGCTAGACCAATTAGCATCACCAGACCAACCTGACAATAAACGTCGTTCTCTAAACCCCGAAGGAGTTGGGCCGAGAGCGCACCCAAAATCGCTAGAGGCACTGCCAGCATGATAATCAGCGGATCAATGTAGTTTTCGTACTGGGCAGACAGCACCAGAAACACAAGCAGCAAACCTAATCCAAAAATCAGCGGGGCCTGTCCGCCTGACTGAATCTCCTCCAGCGACGTGCCTGACCATTCATAAGACAGGTTAGGAGGAAGAACTTGAGCCGCAACCTGCTCCATGTGCTCGATCGCATCTCCAGAACTGTAGCCAGGAGCCGGACTCCCTGTAATTTCAATCGAGCGGTACAGGTTGTAGTGATTAATTGTCTGTGCGCCTGTTTGTGGAGTGAGAGTCACCAAATTGCTTAGCGGAATCATCTCATCTCGTGCCGAGCGAACATAGAGTTGACCAATATCCTCTGGTTTAGAGCGAAACTGCTCGTCTGCCTGCACATAGACACGATAATTTCTGCGTCCCAGCACAAAGTCATTCACGTACTGAGAGCCGATCGCCGTTTGCATGGTGTTATAAACATCTTCCACCGAAATCCCCAAAGCTTCTGTAGCGTCCCGGTTGACCTCAACTAGAAGTTGGGGGGTAGCGGCAGCATAGGTGCTAAAGACATTTTGCAAGCCTGGGTCTTGGTTAGCAGCACCCAGGAGTTGCCCAAAGCTTTGCAGCAAAGCGTTCAAGTCATTGTTACTGCCACGATCTTGAAGCTGAAAGGTAAAGCCGCCATAAGTACCCAAACCCTGAATCGGAGGTGGGTTGATTGGAAAAGCTCTGGCTTCTGCAATTTGCGAGAACTTGCCAAACAGACCGCCAATGATGCCCTGTACAGTTTGACTCAATTCTCGCCGATCTTCCCAAGGCTGAAGTGTGGTGAAGATAACTCCGCTATTGGCAGTGTTGCCACTGCCAAGACTGAATCCGCCAACTGAAAACACACCTAGGCCTTCAGGGAGCGCAATCAGCTCCTCTTCAATCCCCTGCATGACTTCATCGGTGTAGCTTAATGACACCCCTTCTGGAGCCTGAACTACGGTAATAAAGTAGCCCTGGTCTTCCTCAGGCAGAAATCCGGTGGGGACGAGAGTGTATACAAAGGCAGTCAGTCCAATGAGAGCAACAAATACGATCACGATGATCGCCTTCAACTGCACGAGCTTGTTAAGCGATCGCTCATAGCCTCGTCGAGTCCAATCGAGGAATCGATTGAACCGTTCAAACCCCCAGCCCAACCAACCTGATGGGCTCTGCCCCCGTCGCAACAACAGTGCTGAAAGAGAAGGAGTGAGCGTGAGTGCCAGGAAGGTAGAAACTAGGATGGAAAAAGCGATCGTCAACGCAAACTGGCGATAAAGCGCTCCCGTTGTACCGGGAAAAAATGCTACTGGTACAAACACCGCCATCAACACCAACGAGGTTGCAATGACTGCCCCCGTTAGCTCATGCATAGAAGCCGAAGCTGCTTGCCGGGGACTCATGCCCTCCTGCTGAATCAGGCGGCTAATGTCCTCAACTACGACAATCGCGTCGTCTACCACCATCCCCGATGCTAACGTCAGCCCAAACAACGTTAGCGTATTGATTGAGAAGCCAAAGGCTTTAACAAAGATAAAAGTACCGATCAACGCAACTGGAATCGTAATACTTGGAATCAGGGTAGTGCGCCAATCTTGCAGGAAGATAAAAATGATCAGGATAACTAGCCCAACTGCAATAAAGAGTGTAACCAGTACTTCCTCTAGAGAAGCTTCCACAAACGAGGTCGTGTCGAAGGCAACCCGGTATTCTAACCCTGGTGGAAAAGTTTCTGCTAGTCTTGCCATTTCTGCTTTAACAGCGGTGGCAACCTCGATCGCATTACTGCCTGGAAGCTGAGTAACCCCTAAACCAATTGCCTCTCTGCCCCGATACCTGAGAAATGAGTTATAGTCTTCGGCACCTAGCTCAACTCGCCCCACATCTCTAAACTTGATTAACGTCCCATCGTCCTCTGTTCTCAGCACCAATTCCTCGAATTGAGCAGGGTCAGTGAGACGGCTCTGGGTTCGCAGGTCAAGTTGATAAAGCTGCTCATCGGGAGCAGGCTGCTGTCCAATGCGTCCAATACCGACCTGCAAGTTTTGAGAATTGATTGCATCAACTACATCCTGGGGAGTCAGGTTGCGGCTGGCTAATCGAGTGGGATCAAGCCACAGACGCATGGCGTATTGGCGTTCACCAAAGATTTGAACGTTGCCAACGCCTCGGATGCGCTTAATTGCATCAACCAGATAAAGGTCAGTGTAGTTACTTAGAAAAAGTGGGTCGTATCGGTCATCTTCGGTAAAGACTCCAATCGCTAGCAAAAAGTTACTAGACTCTTTGTTCACTACAACGCCTGTACGCTGAACCGATTCGGGTAACTGGGGCTGGGCAACAGATACCCGGTTCTGCACGTCAACCGCAGCAATGTCGATGTCTCGCGAACTGTCAAAGGTGACAGTAATTGTGCTGGTGCCAGTGTTGCTGCTGCTTGAGGACATGTATCTCAAGCCCTGCACCCCGTTAATTTCACGTTCTAGGATGCTGGTGACACTACTTTCTACTGTTTCAGCGTCAGCACCTGTGTAGATTGAGGTAACAGTCACCTGGGGAGGCGCGATTTCTGGATATTGAGCGATTGGTAAGGTCGGAATGCTGATCGCTCCCGCTAGCAGAATGATGATAGCGCAGACCGTAGCAAAGACAGGCCGCTTGATGAAAAAATCGACAAACATGGGAGTAGGGGATGAGGGGTAGGAGGCAGATCAGGTGAAGGTGGCGTAGGGTAGCTTTGATCTGGGCTAGTTTTCAACCTTGCTCTTGTCCGCCTGCACCCTGCTGGGGTTGAGGTGCAATAGGGATGCCATCAGCAAGGTTCAGTACTCCGGAAACGACGACTTGTTCTCCAGGCTCTAAGCCTTCAATGACGTGATAGTTGTTGCCTTGAATGTTGCCTAGCTCCACCGGTTTCTGTCGGGCAATGAGTGAGGGTGCTTCTGCAGGTGCTTGTCCTTGTTGGGGTGGGGCTTGTCCTGCTTCGGGCTGTCCTTCTTCAGCAGAAGGTGTTTCAGCGACAAAGACAAAGGTTTCTCCACCCAGACGAGAGATGGCTGCGGTTGGAATTAAAACTCCAGGGCTTTCATCCCAAATTACACGGGCGCGAACAAACTGCCCTGCTCGCAAACGTCCATCCGGGTTGTCAAAGTTGGCTTTGACGAGAATGCTTTGGGCGGCTGTATTAACCTGGGGTGCAGTAAAGTTAATTCGACCAACGGTGAGAGGGTTTCCCTGAGCATCGATCAGTTCAACTCGCTGTCCGGTTCGCAAGTCGGGTCCCCGTTCCAAGGGAATGGAGATCTCTAACTCCAGGGCTTGGTCTTGGGTAACACTGGTAACAATATCTCCGGCATTCACAAAATCGCCAACCTTGGCAGGAATGTCACCAATTGTGCCCGCGAAGGGCGCTTCGATGACGGTGTCTTGAAGCTGGGCGTTAGAGGCGGCAGCGTTGGCTTGCGCTTGCTGCAGAGCGGATTCGGACTCAGCCAGGTCGGCGCGGGAAGCCTGAATCCGCTGGTCGGTGGCATTGAGGGTGGCGATCGCACTGCGGCGATCGCGTTCAACCTGATCTAGCTGATCTTGGGCTAAAGCTCCCTCCTGCACCAACTGAGAGGTGCGACGGAAGTTTTCATTTTGCAGGTCAACTTCAGCTACCGCTGCAATCCGTTCTGCTTGAAGTGCCTGAAGTTCTGAAGCACTGCTGGCGCGAGTGGCACGGGCTGAGTTGACAGCAGCCAGCACGCTAGCGTATTCTGCAGCTCTCTGATCGGGACTTAGCAGCACCAGCGGTTGACCCACTTCTACGGTGTCACCCGGTTGCACCAAAATCTCAGTCACCCGTCCATCAATTTCGGGACGCAAATCGACTGAACGGCGGGAGGTCAGAGTTCCGACAAACTCAGAGGATTCTGAAACGGTTGAGGTTTCTACAGTTTGTAGCTGCACTGGGGCAGCTTGAGCCTGAGCCGCACCGGGGCCAGCAGGAGCAGCCGCATTGCGAGACTGCCACCAGCGCCAGCCAAAGCCGAGCCCTAGCAACACAATCAGGACACTGAGCACTGTCAACCAGGGGCGACCCTTGCGAGGGGAAGGGGAAGGCTCACGCGAGACAGAAAAATCATCTACTTGGCGGTCGGCGGTCGCAGGTTGCCCTAAATCTGAAGGGTCATGCGGTTCGGGGGGTACCATACTTCTGCTCCAATCTGCGACTCAACCTGTGAAGAACTATCCAATAAAAAGCTTTTAAAAAACTTCACCCAAGTGGGTCATTGGTTGATTGACTAAAAATGGGGCTAGATCGCAGTTCCAAGCAGCATGGCTACAAGAGCGCTGCAAAAGTAAGAACTGGAAAAGATTATATGCGTACTATTTTAGTGAATCAGGACAGTTTCTACAAAATTGGAAGTTGAAGAGATTGGGAAGCTAGAGTGTACCACTCTGAATTGATGGAGCTGTAGCAAGCTTCTCGGCACTCCCCTGCATCGCCTCAATCTCTGACGGTAGCCAGGAACGGGCCGTCTGACAGTGATGAGCAACCAGTAGCCCCCACAGCCCAGAAGAATTAAGAATTGGAACGACGAGATTGGCGCGAACTCTCATGCTGCGCAGAAATTCTCGGTGGCAGGGGTGAATCGGCTCTACCTCAATGTCGGCGATCGCCCTTACCCTGCCTGCCTCATACATCGCAGCATATTCATCGTTAAAGCACTCATCTGGACCCGTCGAGCCAAAAATCGAAAACTTGCTGGAGCTAAGCGACTCAAAGGTTACTTGCCCTTTCCATTGGCGATAGAAGTAATACAAAACTACGCGATCGACCTGAAGCAAATTCCGCAATTGATTGGTTGTTTGCTGAATCAAAGTATCTCGCTCTAGCCGCTGAGAAAGCCGATTCACAACCTGCTCTAATCCAGGGTCGGAGTAGGTCTCTAAATTGGGGTTAGCCTTTGGTTCAAATTTTTTTCGCACGGGTCTTGTAGCTTTGGCAACCTAACAAAATTGCAATATCATTTTATCCAGAAATGCTGTTTTTCTAAAACTGTCAATGGGTTGAGACAGTTGAGACAAAAGTCAAACTGCGAACACCAAAACTGAAAAGTCACCCACCACAATCAAACAGAAGTTGTCAACGGAGGAAAATAATGAGACTCGGCATTGGAGTAGCCGCTTTTCTTTTGACTCTTTTTTGTTTTGCTCTACCGGCGCAAGCAGCAAATTCTGATGCGCTGAGTCATCTGCTAGAAAGTCGGAGTTGTCTGGGCTGTGACCTGAAAAATGCCGATTTACAAGACGCAGATTTGAGGGCAGTCAACCTCAAGGGAGCCGACCTGAGCGGCGCAAATTTAAGTGGCGCAAACCTGATGGCGGCGAATTTGCAGCAGGCAAATCTAAGCAAGGCTAACTTGAGCAATTCCACCGTGTTTGGGGTGAATTTGTTCAACGCTAATCTGCGTCAGGCAAACATTAAGGGAGTGAGATTTGGTAGCGCCAGATTTTGTCACACGACCCTGCCTGATGGAAAAGTCTTCAACCAGGATTGCTGAGAGGATGCCTGAGAACTAACCCATGTTTCACGTAGGGGCGAAGCATTCGGCAAACAATCGTCTGGAATAACAAAAGATGTTGCCCGAATGCTTCGCCCCTCGTACAATGCTACGAGTAGGATGAGTTAGCGCTAGCGATCGCCCGCTCCATCCACTACTCAGGCCCATTACTCAGGAATGTGCGTTCTGACGGGCAGCGAGTCGGGAATTGAGTTAGGAATATGGCTCAGCGGAGGGGTCGCATCTACAGGTTGGTGCAGTTGAATGAGCTGCGCCAAGGTTCTCTTAAGCTGAGTCCGAGGCACGATCGCATCGACAAAGCCGTGAGCAAGCAGGTATTCGGCCGTTTGGAAGTCATCGGGCAGCTTCTCGCGTAGCGTTTGCTCGATCACTCGCCTGCCTGCAAAGCCAATCGTTGCTTGAGGTTCTGCCAAGATAATGTCGCCCAGCATCGCAAAACTGGCTGTCACCCCACCCGTTGTCGGATGAGACAACACCGGAACATAAAGCAGACTAGCTTCCCGGTGACGTTCTAGAGCGGCTGAAATCTTAGCCATTTGCATCAGGCTCAAAAGCCCTTCTTGCATTCGCGCTCCGCCCGAAGCGCAAACAATTACAACTGGAATACGCTCCCAAGTGGCTCGTTCGATCAAGCGGGTGAGTTTCTCGCCTACAACCGATCCCATACTGCCGCCCATAAAGCGAAAATCCATTACGCCTAGCCCGACGGGTAAGCCTTCAAGCTGCCCTAATCCAGTCTGGACGGCATCGGTTAATCCAGTTTTTTCCTGGGTTTCACGAAGGCGATCGCCATAAGGCTTGCGATCGCGAAACTTCAGCGGATCGACCGGAGCTACATTCTCATCCAGCGGTTTCCAGGTGTTGGCATCGATTAACTGCTGCACCCGCTGGTCACTGAAAATGCGGATATGGTGATCGCATTCGGGGCAGACCATCTGATTTGCCCGCAGGTCTTTGGTGTAGGTGAGCACGCCACAGGCAGGGCACTTACTCCAAAGTCCATCAGCAATTTCCCGTTCTTGCCGTTCTTTGCTGATCGGGCTTGATTTACGACGATTTGCGAACCAGTCGAACAAAGACATTTCTTAAAACCAATTTAATTTAGCTGCTAATAGCAATTGAAGCGTAATAAGGCGAACTTTATTCTAAAACTTCGCTTGACGTAGCCGCATTTTCTTCGACGGGGCTGAGCAAAAGCAGGGCTGTCCACCGGTCTTGGGCGAGGACTTGAAGGACGGCCGGAGTACCACAGCCAAAGTGAGGAGCGACTCCC
This sequence comes from Leptolyngbya sp. FACHB-541, assembly GCF_014695875.1. Classification (NCBI taxonomy): domain Bacteria; kingdom Bacillati; phylum Cyanobacteriota; class Cyanophyceae; order Leptolyngbyales; family Leptolyngbyaceae; genus Leptolyngbya; species Leptolyngbya sp. FACHB-541. The sequence continues at coordinate 107,427 of NZ_JACJPC010000135.1, forward strand.
TGGTTTAGCACACGAGCCGGGATCTGATGCGCTTCTAACATTTGCTGCATCAGATCGGCTTCCCAGCGGGTTGCTGTCGTTTTTAGGGTAATCCAAGACATTGGATGATTTTATCAGAGTCGTCGGGAATTGGGGGTTGGGGATTTAGACGACAGGGAAGAAGATTTGGCGGTAGGTGGATAGAATGGTTTCTCCCAAAAAGATGGCAATCAGGGCACCGAGTGCCAGGAATGGACCGAAGGGCATGGGTTGACGGCGGCTGAGCAAGCCCAGGGCGATCGCCCCTCCCCCTACGAATGCCCCCACCGCACAAGCTAAAAAGCTTGCCAGTAAAAGAAGTTTCCAGCCTAACCAGGCTCCCATCATGGCAGCTAGTTTGGCATCGCCGCCGCCCATCGCCGTCTGACCAAACACCATTGAGCCCACAATTGTGATCAGGTCAAATAGCCATAACCCAATCACTGCTCCCAAAATTCCGGTCATCAGTTGGCGAGAGATGCCCGACAGCGTGGGATCATTCATCCAACCGGCTCCCACCTGAAACATTAGCCCGACAATTAAGCCAGATTGCGTCAGTGAGTTGGGCAGCGTCATTGTGTCCAGGTCAATCAGAGATAGCGCCAGCAGCCAGCTTAAAAATGCCCAATAACCAAGAGCAGGCAGGGGCAGATTAAATGTCCAGAATACCCAGACAAAAAGCAGTCCAGTTGCCGCTTCGACGAGCGGATAGCGAACCGAAATGCGCGTTTTGCAATAGCGGCAGCGTCCCTGTAGCCATAGCCAGCCCAAAACTGGGACATTATCGTAGTTTTTCAATCGACGTAGACAGCTTGGGCAGCGAGACGGTGGAAACAGTAGCGATAGCCCAGCCGGAATTCGGTAGATTACAACATTCAGGAAGCTACCGATGCAGGCTCCCAAAATGAATACAACGAGGCTGGTTAACCCTGAGAATAGCCATTCCATGAAGGGGGTTGAGGTTAGGGATAAGGGAGGCGAATAGGTTGAGGAATTGCCAGTGAATCAGGAGGGATTGCCAGTGAATCAGGAGAAATTCGCGGGTAAAGGAAGGGTGGCACTGGTGTAGGTAGAGGTAATGTAGGAAAAAAGGGAAGAGTACCGCGTTCTTGGGCTAATGCTTGGGCTTGTTCGGTCTGCCCTAAAGTGGTATAGATTCGGATCAAGTCGTCCAGAACAAATCCGTATCCAGCCTGGTCGCCCCTCTCCTGAAGCAAAACTCCCCGCTTTTGATAGGCAGCGATCGCCTCTTCATATCGCCCCAGTGCCGTATAAGACTCTCCTAAGGTAGCTAGAGCATTTGCTTCAGTGAGGCGATCGCCAATTTCTTCAGCTAACGCTAAAGCCTGCTGGACTATCTCAATGGCTTGAGCATATTCTCCTGAACCTGCGTGGATATACCCCAAGCGGCTCAGGCTTTCAGCTTCTCCGTAACGATTGCCCAGTTCTTGATAAAGACTGACCGCTTCTTGAGCGAGCAGCAGAGCAGCTTGAGGAGGAAAATCCGAGATGCTTTCCAGCAGAGCATTACCCTGGACAAGCCCAGCATACTGCTGAGTCAATTGCCTTACCTGCTGAGGCTGTTCCAACCTGTTGTACACATTGATTAACCCCTGTAGCGCCTTTGTCTCCTCATATCGGTCATGAATTGATTGAGAGAGAGTTAGGCTCTGACGATAAAACTCAATAGCTTCCTCATCGCGTTCTAGCTGTGAGTAAAGCGATGCTAATGCATTCAACGTCCCTGCTTCTTGATGGCGATTGCCTTCTTCTCGCGCAAGGGTCAGGGTTTGTTGCTCCACTGCGATCGCCTGCTCAGGCTGTTCCAAAACGTTGTAAAGCTGACTCAAGAAGCTTAAGTGATATCGCTCCAGAGCAGGATCGCCCAATGCTTGGGCAACCGATATGGCTTCTTGGGCAGCGGCGATCGCCTGCTCATCCTGGCTTGAATAGTAATAAGCCTGACTCAGCGAACTCAGAGCCTCTGCTTGGCGGGAGCGATCGCCAATTTGTTGATAGAGGGCGATCGCCTGTTGCAGAAGTTGAATTGCCGCTTCGGGCTGTGATTCAGCCTGTCCTCGACCTAGCTGCAACAGCCCATCGGCTTCTGTCGCACGCTCATCTTCTGCCTCAAGCGGATCAATTGCCTGAGCCAAAGCCGGAGCATCTAGCGTTGGGAAAATTACTTGGGGAAAGCTAACAGCCAGGAGAGTTGTAACCAGAAGAAAATCGACTTTAGAGAAACGCATTACCATTTCAAGCTCTGAAACAACGCGCTTTAGCAGCTTAAAACTCTATTCAGCTTATGACTCTGCGATCAGCGCATCTCTGACTCAATTTGATTGAGCGGCACAAAGCATTCCTGTGGCAGTAAAACGGGCTTTCCGGTAAAAATCAGCTTGCCGCGATGGGTAAAACGGTCGATCGCCACTCCCAGCGGACGCTCTTGCTCTGGGTGAACTTCGTAAAAGGTGCAATAAATCTGTCGGGCTGCTTGCAACAGCGACGGATCAAGCAGCGCTGAAAAATCCATCGGTTCAATTTGATTTGGTGCTTGAGTGCCTGCACCTTGCTTAACCACACTTTGCGTGACAAAACTTTGCTGTGATGTGTACACCACCCACCTACCCTCACTTTCGTTAGCTAGACTCTAGTTGATTTGCACCTTTACAGCAAGAGTTCTGTAAACTCTGCCCTGTAAAGGTATTCGATTAGGATTTAATCCAATGCCTTGACGATCGCTTCTCCCATTGCTCGACAGCCAAGCAGGTTCATTCCCGCTGACATGATATCGCCCGTGCGATCGCCCTGATCTAATACTTTCAACACTGCCTGCTCGATTCGATTCGCGGCTTCTGGCTCATTCAAGCCATAGCGCAACATCATTGCAGCACTGAGCACCTGGGCGATCGGGTTGGCCTTATCCTGTCCAGCAATATCCGGCGCGGAACCGTGAACAGGCTCAAATACTCCGGGACCAGACGCTCCCAAACTGGCTGACGGTAGCATCCCGATACTTCCAGTTAGCATTGCCGCCGCATCTGAGAGAATATCGCCAAACAGATTGCCTGTGACAATCGTGTCGAACTGTTTGGGGTAGCGCAAAAGCTGCATGGCGGCATTGTCTACATATAAATGAGATAGCTCTACGTCGGGGTATTCCTGGGAAAGTTGAGTAATGCGATCGCGCCACAGTTGAGACACTTCCAGCACATTTGACTTGTCGACAGAGCAAAGCCTTTTGCTGCGCTTGCGGGCCGTTTCAAATGCCACCCGTCCAATTCGGTCAATCTCCGATTCAGAATAGACCATCGTATTCACGCCGCGCTTTTCGCCCGTTTCGGTGGCAAAAATTCCCCTCGGTTGCCCAAAGTAAATTCCACCCGTTAGCTCTCGCACAACCATGATGTCCACGCCTTCGACCACTTCGCGCTTTAGAGTCGAGGCATCAACCAACTGCGGCAAAATTTGGGCCGGACGCAAATTTGCAAACAGTCCTAGTCCCGCCCGTAAACCCAACAGTCCACGTTCGGGTCGCTGATCGTTGGGTAAGGAATCCCATTTGGTGCCGCCGATCGCCGCTAGCAGAACGGCATCACTGTCGCGACAAGTTTCTAGCGTCTCGGCAGGCAGAGGGTTACCCGTTGCGTCGATCGACGCTCCGCCCATTAGCGCTTCATGAAACTCAAACTGAATCTCAAGCTGCTGCCCCACTCGCTTTAGCACGTCTACCGCGACTGCCATAATTTCGGGACCAATGCCATCGCCAGGAAGCAACGTAACGCGGTAGTGTGCCATGAATCGCTCTGAAGGTGAAGTAATTTAGGTGCTGTCGTCAGCGATTCAGTATTCTATCCCAAATTTGGAAGGCAAATTCTTTAGAGGATCTTTGTGTAACGGCAGATTCCCGGAAGGGCTTAGCATTCGGGCAAGAACTCTTGTCTGTTACAAGGTCTGTCTGCCGAATGCTAAGCCCCTACATGCTTTTGGGCTCAATATCTCTAGCTTAGTCTTAGAAGCGATCGCCCCCACTCAAACTATTTGCTCTAGCCGAGATAACTCCAATTCAACCTCTTCAGGTGCGATCGCTTCAAACACAATCTCATACTGAGCCGTCGGCAACAGTCGCCGCAACACCTGCAAATAGCCATCCGCATCACTGCGCCGATGAAACCGAGCCGCCACAAATCGCTGGGAATTGGGCAACATCCGCACCACACACCACGGATCGATCGCCAATCTTCGCCCCGAACCCTTTAACCCAGGCTCTGACATTGGTATCATATGCAAATCCTTTCCCACGTCTGTGGGATACGTTGGATGGCGATCGCTCCCAAGTTTTCCAGGCTAGAAGGGCGATCGCTTTTGATGTACACAGATATTATCGGGTGCGTATGCACCTGTGTCAACCCAAACAATGGGCTACTTTAGGCTACGAATTCGAGAACTGGCTCAAGCAAAAGGTTGGACGCTGAAGAATGTTGCTGACCGTTCTGGAGTGAACTACAACACGCTTAAAAGCTACGTCCAGCGTGACGCATTAAATACTGTTGACTTAACCACAGTCCTAAAAATAGCCCGCGCTTTTGATGTAACAGTCGAAGAGTTAGTTGAAGTGTTGGAAGAGTAAGGGGCAATCGCTTTCATCTACATCATCTGACTCAATAAATTGAGATAAGTAGATTAGAAAATTAACACCCCCGCAACTGACGAACAATGCTCAAAATTTCGCCTCTTCCAAAGAATGCACCGAAGTATGCCAAAACAACTGAGTTGTAGCTAGACTCAAGATCTTCCGCCTTTGAAACAGAGGTTACGTACAAGTGCTGTCCCCCTAAGGGGTGGTTCAAATGATATGCATAGTAACTATCTTTTAACTCGCAAACAAAGACAGCTCTATCAAAATCTTCTCTTGATAAACTAGCTGAACCACAGAATTTGCACCTAAGCAATGCATCACGTAGTTGGCTTAAATCGTAAATCATAGGCTGACTAGTAAATGGATCATGATCTGTAAACAGATGCCAAATACTCTGCTTAGAGTGTGGTGTGCGTCCAGTAACATAGTGTGCAAAATGTTCGCAATTGCGATGACTCAAATGGTAATCAATTCCTTTAGTTATCTGATTAATCCGCTCAACTATTAATTTTTCACTTGCTTCAGTGCGCTGTTCTAGAGTTATCTCTTGCAGTTCTCCATTACCCCCTATCCATTTATACTCTGAGCCAACGTTGAAGAGTTCTTTTCTAGCAACATGGCCTTTTCCACCTATCCAAGATATTCCGTCCCAAGGTCCCCACTCAATAATCTCCCCCTTGCCAACGTAAACGAAGAAATGACGAGTATGAGCAAATAGCTCAACCGACAAAATATCCCCAACTTGAAACTCCATGAACTTTAAATGTTTTGAATAACTTCCCTAAGCTAAATGTGCTATCTAACAATTAATTATGTAATTTCCAAATGCAAATCAAAAATTCAGTTATTTGGTTACTGTGATGGATATTCGTAACGCTAGCTCAACTGAAATCAGACATCGTGGGTTAGAAGCACTAGCACTAGCACTTGGCCCAGTTGGAATGGTACGTTTTCTTCAACAGTTTGATACGGGCAGACGAGATTACACCCGCGATCGCCAACAGCAATTATCAGAACTCAGCCTCCAGGATGCAATTACCCAAATCAAAGCACAGCGCCAGCAGAACGGCTAAACTAAAAGGCGATCGCCCCCACTTAAAAGCGATCGCCCTCCAATTCCTGTTTACCGGACTCAAATTCAAAAGGAAATAATCAGATAGCCATCCTGAAATTTGGCTCCCGTCACCTGCTTACCGCGCAATTCTGGAGGCAGAGAAACGTTACGGCGTTGATCTCCGGCTTCTATGGTGACTTCTGGGCCGTATTGGGTCAATTTCACCTGCTTTTTGTCAAATCCAGGTAAGAAGAGGGCAACTTTGCGATCAGCGACGTTAACAGCAATCGGTTTAGGTGCTTGGGTCGCGTCAGCAAAATTGGGCAGAGCATCCATTAGCGGTTGCCAGTTGTCGCCTGTCCGAGTCGGAATGGTAGATACAGGCAGTGGCGTAAATTCTTGGCGAATCCGCTCAGATGGAGTGGATTGGTTAAGCAGAACGCCTCCAACCGTCAACCCCACCTGCTGGGCGCTGCCCCAAAGATAGCGGGCAGTGGCGATCGCCCCCTCATCTCCAGAGGTCACTAGATACGCCGCTACGCGGTTTGGATTTGCCACCGCTTCTTTACCCTGATCGAGCAAGTTGTTGACCTGCCCAGCGGGTTGAGCAAAGGCATCTCCTCCGGCTGACCAATTCACATTTAGAACGGCACTGGCGAGCGGTTGCAAGAAAGGCGATACAGTTTTGCCCAAATCTGAATCGGCAAAGACTTGACGAAAGCGACGAATATACCAGCTTGCGATTTCTGGCATTCCTAGCATTCTCAGAGTTGCCTGATCGCCCGTGCCGTCATAGACAATCACATCGTACTTACCGCTTGCGTCATATTCGCGAATGGCGTTAAGGGCGAGAGCACTGTCCATTCCCGGCAACACGCCTAACTCTTGCCCAAACACAGCCTTGAAGAAGGGCGTTCTCAAATACTGCGCTTCCTGCTGCTTTAGCTCCTCCCAACTGCGCTCTAGCATAGCCGTAGCACGAAACTGAACCGCCTGCAAATTGCTGGACACTTCTTGGGGATCAGCGGTTAGCGGTTTACCTACCAAAAGACTAAATGCAGGGCTAGAATCTTGCCCTGCTAACAAAACTCGCTTGCCTTGCTGGGCAAATCGTTTAGCAGCGGCGATCGCCATCGTCGTGCGACCCGTTCCGCCTTTACCGAGAAACGTCAAAATCAAAGCCATCCCAAATTCCTATCCCAGATACCTAATAGTTGTTACCTGTGTTCTATCGTACCGACCGGGTCAGGTAGGATGCATATCTAATTAAGTTGAGATCAGTTTAAGTTGAGATTAGTCTAGGCATATCGCATATCTGGGCGACTTCAGGTGAACAGAGCCACGCTAAAAATCGCCCAGGCTGTTTGAATCCTGGCATTATTGAACAGGTTTAATCTCGTCCTCAAAAAACCAGGTAGCAAACTTGTCATCAAATCGGACTATTAAGCCAACGCCGCTACCATCCACCATTTTGTAGCCTTCGATCGCCCCAGTTTGACCGAGCCGAGCGATCACCACTTGCGGGGCGCGATCGCGCAACCGAAACACACGCACTTTCTGACCTATTTCCATCGCCACTCCAACGGGTAAAACCATGAATCAGTGTATCAGTGTCTAGCCCTTTCCCTAATGCTTCCAAACTACTAAAACGACACCGCTCATAATCAACCCAACTCCAACCATGCGGCTGAGCGGCAATACCTCTTTGAAGAAAAGCACTCCAATCAGCACTGAGAAGACATAGCTTAAGGCGACAACAAGTAGGATGAACTCTTGCGGAGCACTCGAAAAAATCCTTAAATTTACAACGGGCTTGCTTTTAGCCTTTAAGTTTACAGCTAGTGTATGAAGCAGTGTGGGCGATGAACGTTAGAATCTGACCACGCTCAAGAAGCTTACTACTCAAGGGTTTTATGGCTAGTGCTGCTCATCTTTACACAAGCGAACAGATTTCAGTTTGGTTACGAGGGCTATTGACGATCGCCTGGGCAGACGGACACTTTGACCAGGAAGAAAAAGACCTGATTGCTAGCCTGACTCAGGATGAACTAGATCCCAAAACGGATCTAGGAGCGTTAGAACCGATCGCCGCTAATGAACTGGCTGCCATTTTAGGGAATGACGCTAAAACAGCAGAAAATTTCCTCCGAACAGCAGTGATGGTCGCGATCGCCGATGGCACCTATTCCAGCCCTGAAGACCAAACCTTGAGGCAGTTCTGCCAAGCTTTAGGGCAACCCACCGCCGTTTTAGAAACCCTCTGCCTGACGCTGCCCGAACGTCAGATAGAAGCACAGGCTAACGCTGCCAAAGCCACAACTGCACCAGGAGGCAGTGAGCAGGCAATCACTCCCTTGCGCCCAGTACGGGAATGGCTCGATCAGCTCGAAATTGCTGACCCCAGAGTGGCCCGCTTCCTGTGCAAGATGATCCCATCTCAGTGCCCGTTTGAGCGAGACGTGAATGTATTTGGGCACAAAGTCGTTCATATTCCACCACTGTGCAAGCTCAACCCGCTCTACGAACAGCTTGTCGGACTCCGCTTTCGGGCATTGTCCTACCTGGCAGATGACTGTGGCGAAGATGTCACTCCTTACTATTAGGGATACAACAAAATCTTCAGCGTCTCTGGGGTTGGGGCAACAGCCCGTTCTACAGCAGCAGCCAGATCTTTGAGTGGATAGCGATCGCTTACTAGCGCATCCACATCAATCCGACGGTTAAACACAATATCAGCCGCTAACGCCTGCACCCGATACGAGGAACTGTAGCTGCCCATCAGGTCAATCTCCCGCCGATAAAGCGTGTTGGGATTCAGCGGAATCTCCAGCTCATCAGGAAACTCGGCAAAAAATAGAATCTTGCCGCCTTTGCGAGTGCAGTCTAATGCCTGAAAGAAAGCTTTTTCACTAGGAACTGCTAGCAGGGCGGTGTCAACGCCCATTCCCTGAGTTTGCGATTTGATTTTGGCGGCAAGGTCGGGATCACGCGCATCAAAGGCAGCTTCAGCGCCTACGCTCAAGGCTTTCTCAATGCGACTGGGGATCAGATCGGTAGCAATCGCCTTTGCCCCAAAATATTTCACCAGCATGATAAACATCAGCCCAATCGGTCCGGCTCCCGTCACCAAAACCGTTTGTCCAGGTGCAATCTGTGCCTTTTTCACCGCTTTCAGACAGCAGTTCGTCGGTTCCACAAAGCTAGCCTGCTCAAAACTGATGTCATCGGGAATGGGGATCAGTCCACCATGCTGCACAATGTGCCCCGGCACTTTAACGTATTCTGCAAAGCCACCTCCACTGGGCGTGAACCCCGCAGTCGTCGTCACATTCTTATAAACGTCACACATCGAAAAATTGTCATTGAGGCAATAGCCACAGTGCATACAGGGAATATGGTGCATCACCACAACCCGCTGCCCAACCTGCCACTCTTTTACCTCCGAGCCAACCGCAGCAATGATCCCTGCCGTTTCATGCCCAAAAATTCGAGGCGGCTCATACAGCGGATAGCGAATCTTCTTAATATCGGACTGACAAAGCCCCACCACTCGCACCTGCACCAACACCTCATCCGAGGCAATTTCTGGCGTAGGCACCTCTTCATAACTCAGTTGATTAACCCCTCTAAAAACTTGCGCCTTCATCGTTAGTGCCCTCTGGTTCTGGGATAGACTTTAGCATTGTTGACAGTCCCTCCCCCCTTATGCAAACCCTCACCACAGATATTCTCGTAGTCGGCGGCGGCACGGGTGGAACAGCAGCAGCAATTCAGGCGGCAAGGCGAGGGGCGCGAACGATTCTCGTGAGTGAGTTTCCCTGGCTAGGTGGGATGCTAACTTCAGCAGGCGTGTCGGCTCCAGATGGAAATGAGCTGGCGGCATTTCAAACCGGAATTTGGGGTGCTTTTCTGCAGGAATTGCAGCGGCGGCAACCGGAAGGATTAGACCATGCCTGGGTCAGCTTTTTCACCTACGATCCGCGTGTGGGTGCCGAGATCTTTGCAGACTGGGTGCAGGAGTTGCCCAACCTGCAATGGATTACGGGACGATCGCCCCTAGAAGTCCTCAAGCAAGGCGAGAGCGTCACAGGCGTTCGATTTAGCGATCTGACGGTTCAGGCACAAATAACCTTAGATGGAACGGAGCTAGGCGACCTGTTGCCCCTGGCAGAAGTGCCCCATCGCTGGGGATGGGAATATCAGTCAGAGTGGGGAGAGCCCAGTGCGCCCATCGAGCCTAATGACTTAACCCAGCGGTATCCAGTCCAGGCTCCTACCTGGATTGTGGTTATGCAGGACTTTGGTGAAGGCGCAGACGTACCGCTGATTTCGGCTCCGCCTATCCGTCGGGCTGAACAATTTGAAGATGCCTGGACAAATTACGGCGCAGACAAATTTTTGAATTACGGGCGCTTACCGGGAAACCGCTTCATGATCAACTGGCCGCAAAACGGCAATGATTATGCAGAAGGCGTTGGACGATTGGTGCAATCTGCCCTGAGCAAACAAGCCTTTTTGTGGGAAGCTCGCTGGCACACTCAACGCTTTGCTCGATTCATTCAAACAAAATTGGGTAGGCGCTATGGACTGGCAGACGATATTTTTCCAAAAGATGACAAAGATCTAGCAGGTGGTGCCTTTGCGCTGCATCCTTACTATCGGGAGAGCCGTCGGCTACAGGGCTTAGCAACCGTTATAGAGCAAGACATTTTGCCGCTGCCAAAGGGACAGGTTGCACCTCTGCCAATTAATGAGCAGGGGGAAGTGGAGGCGATCGCCCTCGGCAACTACGCCAACGACCACCATTATCCCGGTGTTGAATTTCCGCTGAAACCCAAATCAATCCGCTGGGGTGGACGCTGGACAGGTACGCCTTTTACCATTCCTTATCGCTGTCTAATTCCGGCAACGGCGGATGGACTGCTAGTCTGCGAAAAAAATATTTCTGTGTCTCACATCGCCAATGGAGCAACCCGACTGCAACCCGTTGTCTTGGGGATCGGGCAAGCCGCAGGCATGGCAGCTGCGCTTTGCGTTGAGCAAAACTGTCAGCCCAGAGATTTGTCTGTCAAGGCTTTGCAGGAGGCGTTGCTAGATGACCCAACTGCTCCTGCTGCAGTGATCCCACTGTTTAATCTGCCGCCCAGCCATCCTGAATGGCGCACCTGGCAGCAGCATTACCTTGAGCATCCAGATACTTATCCGGCTGATGGTGACTGTCCTCTGGCAGAGGCTTCAACCCATGCAGCGAGTCTGTCTGGACTAAGTAACTCTTCCCAGAATTTGTCTGGACAGTTTGAGCGGAAGGATGAGCAAAACTATGCGTTTGTTGCGATCGCCCCTCTTTCTCTCGCGAATCAAACCTTCTCACTGGTCACACTGGAGCCGCAAGTCAATCAACAACTAGCTGCTTATACGACTGGACAATTTGTTCGGATTAGAGGAAAAGTGAATCCAGCAGGCAATTGGATTTTAGTAGAAGAAAGTGAGGCGATCACTAAAGGTAGCCCCTAGAGGTAACCTCAGCGACTTTTCCTGATTCACTCTAGAAACTTCCGTATCAAGAACTAGAAACTCTGAGACGGAAACTTCCCATGTCCATCCTCGCCTCTGTTATTTCAGCAAGTCTTCTGCTAGCTGTAGTGGCTGCCAGTTCTAAAGAAGATAACTGCGACTCCTCCCACATTATGCCATCTTTGGCTGCTCTAGAGAATCAATCTGTTACATCTGAGCGTCCTCAAGTCCAACTCTTTCATCGGGGCAGCGGACGCAGAGACACAGCTCAATGCGCTTAACACATGCTAACCAATTGTCAGTCAGCCTAGCATTTGTCCAAAAACTTCCTAAATAGTTCGTCGTTCTCCCTTAATCTAGGAATAAGTTTTGTCAGAGATGCGGAATTTATTGACGCAATTAATTTCTCTCTGTGAGATATTTGTCTCTGCCAAAACAACTCAGTTGAAATACCGTGAAAAGGGATACATCAATGTCTGCCAGGTCAGGGTCAAAAATTCTATCCTGTTAGAGAGCGACCTTAAACTGCCTTTCATTTATGCTAGGGGTGCCAGAGCAACTGATCTGCTGTAGATCCATCTTGCCTTAAATGCGAATTGGTTTTCTGCCCATTTCTGAGCAAAAAAAGCCAATTTAAGTGAGTAAGATCAGTGCCTAACGTTATCGGGATGATTTAAGCTAAGGATGCTTTGACGGTTAATCTGCCTAGCTACAGAGGCAGAAGTTAGCTTAAGTCAATCAATTCATTGTCCACACACTGCGCGATCGCCTTTAAGATGAGCAACGACATAGATCTGATCAAACGCCTCAGCCCTAGCGCCATGGATCAGATCATGCTTTACCTGGCATTTAGTGCCATGCGAACCAGTGGACATCGACATGGTGCCTTCCTGGACGCAGCCGCAACTGCCGCTAAGTGCGCTATCTACATGACCTATCTCGAGCAGGGGCAAAACCTGCGGATGACCGGTCATCTTCATCACATTGAGCCAAAACGGGTCAAGGTGATTGTTGAAGAAGTGCGGCAGGCATTGACCGAGGGCAAATTACTAAAAATGCTTGGCTCCCAAGAGCCACGCTACTTGATTCAACTGCCTTACGTTTGGCTGGAGCAATACCCCTGGCAGCCCGGACGGGCCAGAATCCCAGGAACTAGCCTCACCTCGGACGAAAAACGTCAGATTGAAGAGAAGCTGCCAGACAATCTGCCTGACGCACAGTTGATTAACTCTTTCCAGTTCATGGACATCATTGAGTTTCTGCACACGCGATCGCAAGAAGATGTGCCAGCAGACCGCGCGATGCCCTTGAGTGAAGCGTTGGCAGAGCACATCAAGCGACGGCTAATTTACTCTGGTACCGTCACTCGGATTGACTCACCCTGGGGAATGCCCTTCTACGCGCTGACCCGTTCCTCTTACTCTCCAGCAGATGAAGAAGAACGCACCTACATCATGGTGGAAGACACAGCCCGTTATTTCCGCCTGATGAAGGACTGGGCAGATCGACAGCCCAAAGTCGTGCGAATTTTAGAGGAATTAGACATTCCGCCTGAGCGCATCGACCAGGCACTCGAAGAATTAGATGAAGTGATTCGAGCCTGGGCAGACCGCTATCACCAGGCTGGTGGACACCCATTCATTCTGCAAATGGTGACGGGCCCGAAGGGAGAATAGAAACTCTCTAATCTACAACTCTCAAGTCCGAAGGTTGAAACGCTGGTTTGAAAGCTCAACCTTCAGGAAAGAAAAACACCTCTAAACATTCATGTGGAGCAGACCTCTTGTCTGCTCCACATTGACGTAAAAGCTTGGTTGAATCTAAAAAACTCGGTTGTCCGTACTCCATCCCTCTAGTACATCAGGAACGGGGACGGAGCTCAGGATAGCCATCATTGAGAACAGCACTCAAATCGACCGTCCAAATTGAATCATCAAATTGTGCCTGAGATTCTAGAAACTGATCGTGCAAGTAGGCATGCTGAGCCATCTGGGACATATAACCCACGTAGTGACCCATCAAGAAATAGACAGCCATCATCGCAGCAGCAGCAGCAGAGACCAGAAAGCCAGCAAGCATCAAAGAAAACTCGCGGCTTTCGACTGCCTCTTGCATTAGATGCAAGGCCCAGGCGACTAGACCAATGACAACAATCAGAATAAAGAACATCTAAAGAACGTAAAGTGTAACGAAATGTAATACTTTACGTATTGTAACAGCTTCTCATGGAAGTGTCCTCCTTTTGACGGAAGACTTGTTAAGAAGCCGGTTCTGAAAATGCAGAACCTATGTTAGGCGGACAGGAACTTGATTAGCTTGCAGATGATGCTTGATCTCAGCGACGGTAAGCTGTCCATAGTGCAACAGTGAGGCTAGCAAAGCGGCTTCAGCTTTTCCTTCGGTGAGGGCGGCGTGAATGTGTTCGCAGTTGCCCGCTCCCCCTGACGCGATTACGGGAATTTGAACCTGGTTGGCGATCGCCTTGGTCAACTCCAAATCATAGCCAGCCTGCGTTCCGTCTGCGTCCATGCTGGTTACCAGCAGTTCTCCAGCACCCCGGCGCGCGACCTCAGCAGCCCAAGCGATCGCATCCAATCCTGTATTTTCTCGCCCACCCCGGACAAACACATCCCAACCCGGATTAGCAGGATCAGTGCGACGACGGGCATCGATCGCCACCACAATGCACTGGTCGCCAAAGCGATCGCTGGCTCGGTCGATGAGCTCTGGGTCACGCACTGCCGCCGAATTAATGCTGACTTTATCGGCTCCGGCTCTTAACAATTTTTTAATTGTTTCTAAGGATTGAATGCCACCTCCCACCGTCAGCGGAATAAAAACCTGTTCCGCAGTCCGGTAAACCACGTCATAGATGATGTCGCGATCCTCGTGGGTTGCAGTGATGTCGAGAAACACTAGTTCATCTGCCCCTGCCTGGTTGTACGCCTGAGCTAGCTCCACTGGATCGCCTGCATCGCGCAAATCGACAAAATTAACGCCTTTAACTACCCGTCCGGCTTTGACATCCAAACAGGGCAAAATTCGCTTGGCTAGCATTCTTCTTCCTTAAGCAACAAATCAACAATCATCTTCTCAAATCAAAAGGGTTTCTGCATAAACCACTTTTTGAAGCGCAGCAGGTCTAATACCGATTTAAATAGATTTCACGACATATCAACTCCTTGTAAGGGCGAATGACCATTCGCCCCTGCGGGCATCTGCATCCTTTTCAAATCAAATTGGTATAAGTTGCGCCAAAATCAACAAAATTGCTGAAGCACCTCAGCAGTCCGTTGCCCAGTTTTTTCCCAGCTAAATTGACTAGCTCTAGCTAAACCCGCCGAACGAAGTTGCGATCGCACTCCCGCATCCGAAGCAACCGTTTGCATTGCTTCTGTGATTTCAGCCACTTCATAAGGATTCACCAGAATAGCTGCATCGCCTGCCACCTCTGGTAAAGAAGACACATTGGAAGTAATCACAGGTGTTCCGCAAGCCATTGCCTCTAAGACGGGTAGCCCAAATCCTTCCCACAGGCTGGGAAAGACGAGGGCGATCGCCTGATTAATCACCTTGGGTAATTCTGCATAGTCAACGTAGTTCAAAAACTTGACCTGAGCAGAGAGATTTAATTGGTCGATTTGAGCAATGAGTTGAGGTGTGTAGCGCTTATCGGTTGGTCCTGCTAGCCACAGTTCGTAGTCCTTACAAGTTGGCAAGGCAGCAAATGCAGCAATTAAGCGCTGAAGGTTTTTATAAGAATCGCTCCGACCCAAGTAAAGAAAATAATTGCGGGTAGGTAAATCTAAAAACCGAAAGTGTTCAGCATTGTGGGCAAGGAGGATGGGCGTAATTTTTTTGGCTGGAATTTGAAAAAAGTGAGTCAAATCCTCAGCCGTCGCAACAGAATCACAGATCAAATGCTGTGCCTGCTGCAAAACCTGGGGCACGTAATAACGGTAATAGGGGATCAGGGGAGAAAATCGTTTAGGAAATCGAATCGGAATCAAATCGTGAACTGTGACGACGAAGCGGCAGTTTGTAAATAAAGGAGCTTCTGGAATAGGGGAGAAGATCAGGGGCGATCGCCACTCCTGATAAATCTTGGGCAACTGCTGCTGAGTCCAAATTAGTCGCTTGAGATGCCCTCGAAACCCTTGCTCTGCAGTTTGCCCTGCTGGAATTGGATAGCACTCTTGCCCTTCGACCGTTTGAGCCGTAAGGAGTAAAGGATTGAGTAACTTTAAGTGAGACAAAAGGTTTAACGCATAAGTACTCGTACCTGTAGGACGAGACAGCAAAAACGCAAGATTGACTAATAGCTGGTGAGACATTTCTAAGAAATACTACGCCTTTGAAAAGGATCTCTTCGGGTGTTGGGTTTCATACCTCTGCCCCAACCTACAACTTAGAGACATTCAGTTAACTGTAGGTTGGGTGGAGCAGAGCGAAACCCAACGCTTTAACCTTGCAGCGCTACTACAATTCAGAAACAGTTCAGTTAGGGAAACCAGGACAGAACTAACTGGATTTGGTATTTTAGAAGATCCATAAATTAATCCAAAAAGCATTCTTCACTTGATTGAAGTAATTTGCTTGGTTTTCTTTTGCACAGAATAAACGAATATTATTTGGCTTGCCGCTCATATCATGAGGGTCATAATCGACCAATATTTCATCCACCATGAAGAAATCATATTGACGAAAACCAGTCAAAATTAAACTTTGACTAAAGTGCTGGCTAGTTAACATGCTCTATCGTACTGCTCGATGCATCACTAATGAGATAGCTGCAAATGTCTTCCTCCGATCACCCCATTTCCTCTGGATTTGACCAACTGCATGAACGGGTGCAGCGCTGGATTTGGCAGCAACAGTGGATGGAGTTGCGCGATATTCAGGAACAGGCGATCGCCCCCATTCTTTCCGCCCAACGCGATGTAATTATCTCGGCTGCAACCGCAGGCGGCAAAACAGAAGCGGCATTTCTGCCCATCTTTTCCAAGTTAATGGATAAGACTGGCAGCGGAATTCAGCTTCTCTACATTAGTCCGCTAAAAGCCCTGATCAACGACCAATATCGTCGCCTTTCTGCAATGGGAGAACTGTTAGAGATTCCGATTCACCCCTGGCACGGAGATATTGATGCAGGGCGAAAGCTGCGGGCGCTCAAGCATCCGTCTGGCGTGGTGCTAATTACCCCAGAGTCTTTAGAAGCACTGTTTGTGAGACGGGGATACGAATTGGCAGGAATCTTTCAGGCATTGCGCTATCTCGTAATTGATGAATTGCACTCCTTTATTGGTGTAGAGCGAGGCAAACAACTGCAAAGCCTGATGCATCGAGTGGAACAAGTTGCAGGACATGCCGTTCCCCGCATTGGCTTGAGTGCGACGCTAGGCGATATGGGACTGGCAGCAGAGTTTATCCGTTCCGGTGAAGGTGAGAAGGTCTTGCTGATTCAACCGAAGGACGATGAGGGGCAGGAACTCAAGATTCAGGTGCGCGGCTATCGCGAACTTGCACCCGATCTCTTCGACTTGGAGGATGAGGAAGAAACTGAAGTCGATACAGAAGCAACTCAAACTGCTGAATCCAAAGATAAGTCAGATATTGCAGCCCATTTGTTTAAGGTGTTGCGCGGTACAAACAATCTCATTTTTATTAATCGTCGGGCTGATGTGGAAGCATACGCCGATCGCCTGCGTCGATTATGTGAACAGCAAAAACTCCCCAATGAGTTTTTACCTCATCACGGCAGTCTCTCTAAAGATTTGCGGGAAGAAGCAGAGCAAGCGTTGAAGGGCGATCGCCCTACTACTGTTGTTTGCACCACCACATTAGAGATGGGAATTGACATCGGTTCCATGACCTCGATTGCTCAAGTGGGTGCGCCTTTTTCTGTCACCAGTACTCGTCAGCGGTTAGGGCGATCGGGACGGCGAGAAGGTGATGCGGCAATCATGCGTTTCTACATTTCAGAGCCCGAAGTGACTCCTTACACTTCTCCTCAAGACTCACTGCACCCCGAACTGATGCAGGCGATCGCCATTGTCAATCTGCTGCTAGAGCGCTGGTGTGAACCGCCTGTTGTGAGTAAATTGCATCTCTCAACCCTCATTCAACAAGTTTTATCACTCATTGCCGAAAGAGGAGGTGTGAGAGCAAAACAGGCATGGGAAACACTTTGCCAGAAGGGAGCTTTTACCGCTGTTGATCAGGCTTTATTTATTCAACTGTTGCGCTGTTTGGGGGCGCAAGATCTGATTCAGCAAACTCAGGAAGGGTTACTTCTTTTGGGTTTGAAAGGGGAAAAACTAGTGAATCACTACAGTTTTTTCACTGCCTTTCAAACGCCCGAAGAATACCGCATCGTGACTCACGGCAAAACATTAGGCACCTTGCCCGTTGAATATCCTTTAACTGAGGGACTCTACCTCATTTTTGCTGGACATCGCTGGCGCGTTTTGGCAGTCGATCAGGAACGTCGCATTGTCGATGTAGAACGCGCTGCCGCTGGGCGGGTTCCCAGTTTTAGTGGCAATCGCGGCTGGATTCACAATCGCATTCGAGAGGAGATGTACAGGCTCTATGTTTCCAAAGAAGCGCCTATCTTTTTAGATGCAATCGCCCACGATCTGCTCAGCGAAGCTAGAACTAACTTCCATCGCTTTCACCTTGCGAATACACCTTTGTTATCCAACGGGCAGCAAACACTATTGTTTTGCTGGAAAGGCGACCTGGTGATGAATACAATCCTGGTGCAGCTCCAGTCAAAGGGGTTGCGGGTGGGAAGGGATGCGATCGCCCTCACTATTGAAGAGACAACGCCTGCGAAGGTGTTGAAGGAATTGAGGGCGATCGCCGCTAAACCTCCCGTTAATCCTGTTGCGCTAGCTGCAACGGTGAGAAACAAGATCAGCGAGAAATACGATCCGTTTTTAAGTGAAGAACTGCTCTGCCAAAACTATGCATCCAGCTACCTCGACACGCGAGGATCGTGGGCTACGATTTCGGAGTTAGTTTCAAACTAAGAACTAATACGGAATTCGTTTCGTAAAGAAGCACTATTCGTAAAGAAGCGCTGTTTGGTGTACGGGCGAAGCATTCGGCAAAGGAATTGTGCTCCAGCGGCAGGGATTGTAACCGAATGCTTCGCCCCTACCAATACCGCTACTCTACAGACGGATTCGGTGTAACTTCTCCTCGTTGCGAGGCTCTGCCTTTTAGCTTGCAAAGGCAGAACCTTACTAAAGACATTCCCAGGTTCTACCTAGGGGCGAGGTTAGAGGTTATGCATTCACATTCAACTTCGCCTTTGGATCCCCTTAAAGAGAAGGCTGGCGCAGCGATCGCAGGCTTTCCCGAATCAGCGGCAATGCTCCAAGTGCAATCAGCCCAGCCGTAATCAGACTGATCACTTCATCTGCCCAATCCCAGTGCAGCAGCCAGATTAACAGCGCTGCTAAAATCACGCCTACCGAGCTAACGGTATCTGCCAATACGTGCAGAAACGCACCTCGGATATTTAAATCAGCGTGGCTGTGGTTGTGCAACAGCGAAGCCGTGACCAGATTGAAGCCCAACCCGACGATCGCCGTCAGCAGCATCATTTCACTAATAATTGCGGGATGCTCACTCTGAAACCGAATGATCGCTTCCCAGGCAACCCAGACTGCCAACACCACCAGCCCAATTCCGTTTGCCAATGCAGCCAGTAGTTCTGCTCGTTGGGAGCCAAGCGTCATTTGCCGACTGGCAGCAAACCGGGCTAACCAGGTTGCACCCAGAGACAGCGCCATCGCCAAACAGTCTGAGAACATATGCCCCGAGTCAACCACCAACGCCAAACTGTGGCTCAACCAGCTCATGCCGTATTCTGCCAGGGCAAAGCCACCTGTTAGCAACAGCCCAAGCCCCAACAGCCGCAGCTTGCTAGATGGCGGTTGGGGAGTAGGGTCAGGCAACTTCCCCTGAAGCGGATCACACGTTGTACATTCACACCACTGCATAGCACCAAACCATTAATGATCCTGATCCCGATCGTCCAGACGCGATGAATTGCGTCTTTGTTCATATTTCCTTGAAAGACTTGATTGATCGCGTCTTTGCAGGATTGTGCGTCTTCCTCTGGAAAGACGTGATTCACCCCATCTCTCCAAAATTATGCACCATGAACGCCTTGTTGCCAGCATTGAACATCGCAGCCTGAATCAAGCGCCGCAATCATCTGATCGATAATACGCGCATCCAGGCTGTTTTGTCCTAAATGGGCGTGTTCAAGTTTCTCGATCTCTGCCTGATAGAGATCTCGTGCTATTTGAAGAGATTGCTTGGCATGGGGAACGTCATTCAAACGAGCGTAGGTGATGCCCAAGTTCAAATGAGCATCTGCGTAGTCAGGCTGAAGGGCGATCGCCTGTTTCAAATTCTCAATCTCTCCCTGGCGATCGCCCCGTCGCCCTAGCGAAATTCCTAAGTCGTAGTAGGTCAGCGCAGTTGGTGCAATGGCAACAGAATGCTGGAGATATTCAATTCCCTCATCAACGCTGCCTAGCGTGACTAAGATGCTGCCTAGCCGATAAGCAGAAGCGGCATGGTCTGGATCTTGGGCAAGCGCTTCGCGATAGTGGGCGATCGCATCTTCTACCTGACTCAGTTGAAACTCAGCTCGTCCCAATTCATAGAGGACAGGAACCGATTGGGGAGAGGCGATCGCTGCCTGCTCCAGGTAATTCAATGCTCCGATTAAGTCCCCCTGCTGCCGCAATTGCATTGCCTGATGATAGGTTGCTGGCAATCCATTTCCAACAGGCAGATGGAGCTGCGCCAGTGACGGAATTTGCAGAGGCGTAACCCAGATTCCAACACAAATCAGCGTGACCACAACCATCACCGCAGTTGCTACTGTCCCTGCTTTGAATAATGCCGATTTAATTCCGGCGATCGGGGACTCCAGAGCGGGAACGGTAAACGACGAAAAAGCCATTTTCATGAAGATCTCTCCTACACATCAACTAACACCGACTTAAAAGTAGGTTGGGTGAAGCAAAGCGGAACCCAACACCCACATCGATTCCATTACGCCACCCCATCTTGAGCCTGATTCTGCCTAGCTCATAGGTTAAATGAATTAGCGCAAAGCCCAATGCCCGCATGGGTTTCGCTTTGCTCCACCCATCCTACGTATTCCTTTATTTCACAGTTCAAAGTTGCTCTATGGCTGCTCCGTTTGAACCATTCCCTGTAGCTCAGCAATCGGGGTGTAGTTGGTAAAAATCGACTTGGGCACCAGCGCGTGAACGCCCCGGTTGATGTCCACTACCTGCGTGATGTTCAAATCCATTGCCAGGCTGGACAAAGAATAGGACTGCAAGCGAGTCAAACCCGTACTCTTGACCAACAAATCCACCATGTCACGAGTCGCAATCTTCATCGCCTTATCTACATCTGGGTCAAAGCCCATTGTCATGAAGTGAGTTGGCGTTTCAGCGATCGGGCGAATTAAATCCAGGTTTTTGTGGACGACAAACTGCACCGTCACACTTCGCATTGCCGTTTCGGATGCAGTCAAGCCGACTTCACCATTGCCTTGATTGACGTGACCATCTCCGGTTGAGAACAGCGCCCCCGAATTAAACACCGGGACAAACAGAGAAGTGCCAGCCGTCAACTCTTTATTGTCCATGTTGCCGCCCCACAGGTCAGGCGGAACGCTGGAGACGCGGCGCAATCCATCTAATGTGTCAATCCGTTCGGGGCGAATTTCCCAGGCATCGCCTGCTTCTGGATTGCTGGCAGAAAAATCTGGAGGCGGCGCAATGCCCATGATTCCCATGAAAGGTTTAACGGGAAGGGTTACATTCTCAGCAAAACTGGTTGTCTCGTTCGCCAAATCTACATACAGGTGACTGATGGTGCCCTGCGGAAATTCTTCGGGCAAAAGCCCCAGGCTGCGATCGCCCGGAAACACGATCTGCCCCGCATAAATTGAAGGCACGACCTCTTTAACTTTGATCTCCAGCGCATCACCCGGTTCAGCCCCTTCGACGTAAACCGGACCAGTGAGGGAGTGGGGTCCGATCAGCTTGCGTTCGTTTGCCAATGCATCGGCTGATGCCACCAATTCCTCAATCGATCGCCCCGGTCGTGCTTCTTCTCCGACGTTGGGAAAGGTGGAGAAAGTCACCGTGTCGCCCGATTTCACCCGCAGCACAGGCGGCAAATCGACGCTAAAAAATCCTAAATGGGTCGTTTCTGGCGTTGCCAACAACACATAAGACGATTCGCCGCTGCCATTGGTGGGAACTGGACCTTGAGCCAGGGATTTGAGTCCCCAGATTCCTACAATCAACAACGCACTCAGGCAAGCAAATCCTATTTGTTTAGAACGATTCCACCATTTCTGGCGAGTTCCTTTTCGGTGCACTTTCATCGCAAAGTCCTTTACAGGGATACACAGGAAAATAAACACACAAAGCCTGACGAAATGCCAGGGTTAGCACCCTAAAGCAGACAGCAATGCTGTTTGGATTAGATTCTTTTGAGGAAAGTTTGGAAAGCAGTAAATATTCTTTGTAGGGGTATAGCGGATTCCCTGTGAGAGCGTAGCATTCGTAGATAAACTTCGGTAGAAACCCAATTTTTTTGCCCGAATGCCACGCCCCTACAAGCCTTTAGGCTACGAATCAATCTTTCCAAACATTCCCTTAAATAAATGGTTTTTGGATGAGGATGAAATACGGTTCAAAGATAGATAGCTTGAACATCAATTGATGAGCTAAAGCCCAGCTTTTTGAAGATTCAAGCTATCGGATTGTTAACCCTTTTACAAACCCAATCCATGCAAGATTTGCTATCAAGAAAAATATGAGCTTTTGAACATATATCCTTGAGTAGCAGCAATATTACGAGTACTCAAACAGATCATTCTGTATTTTGAAAAACAAAATCGTTTTCGAGAGAAAGATGGTTTCCGCGCTTCTCTCAAAAACGATTACGGGTTATTTGCGTTTGATTTTGAAAGACCGCGACTTCCTAAACGGCGTCAGAACCGATCGCCACTACTTTTGCTTTCCGCACAGGGCGCTTGCGCTCGCCCCTGCGGGTGCCGCCTGCCATCTCATACTCAACGCTGTTTTTACCATATTTAACCGCAACGCCCAATAGCATAGCTCACACAAATCTCGTAGCGATCGCTCTACTTCTTCCACTTTGCTGTGGGCTGCGTCGACCGCAGAAAGAGCCATATTGTAAGCTTCTAGCTTGTCTTGCATATCCTGAATCAACTCGCTGAAGGTTTCAAGCGTTAACCCGTTACCCAAATCGAGAGAGAAACTAATTGATTTCAGTGCGGCGGCTCGGCGCTCGGCTTTATTTAAAACAATGGAACTGCGCTTTAAGCGTGGCACAATTAACACCCCGAATAGTTGGTTGACATTGCCAAGGTAAGAGAGGCGATCGCCCTTTGTCACTGGTGATTTACCCGAAAACTTCTGCTAATTTTGTCTCTCGTAGAAAATAACCGTAAAACTGCGGTCGTCACTTCTCTTGATCAAGGACGTAGCCTATTCAAATTCAATAAATGGGTTTGCAAATTCAAGAAATGGGTTAGTGAATTCAATAAACGGGTTCGCAAATTCAACGAGTGGGTATAGAAATTCAACAAGCGGGTACACGAATTCAAGAAATGGGTTCGCAAATTCAATAAACAGGTTCGTGAATTCGATGTATGAGTATAGGAATTTAACGAGCGGGTAGGCAGATTGCTGCTTTTGTGACTACGATTCGAGTAAACAATTTCTCCCCATCCCCATCCTTCCATGACTGGATTTGAACCCTTTGTAATAGCAGCGACCGCAGGCTTAACAGGCATCATCACCGACGTGATTAAATCTAGAGGCGGCAAGCTGCTAGACCAACTGGATCGGGATATTCTCAAGCCAGACCTCAGGAAAGCATTACAGCAATACAAGTAATAATGATTAAAGGATACGACGTAGTTGCCTTAACGGACGAAATTCAAGCCATTCACAAAGAAACAAAGCAATCAATTCTACTTAAACGTGGACAAGTTGGCACTGTGCTTACAAGCTTCAAAGATCAGGCTTATTTAATTGATTTTTCCGACGCTGAAGGCAAAACATATGCGATGGAAACAGTTCCTTCAGACAGCTTAATGGTGCTTGTATACGAACCATCACTTGTGAATGTTTGATAGCAGTCAGATTGGTGCGATGGGCAGGGCGATCGCTCCTTCCACAATAAGCTGTGGAAAGTATTGGGCAATGTGAAAACGCAATTCGTTGCCTCTCCGCAGGACTGCGTAAGGGCATAGCATTCGGCAGGTAAACCCTGAAAACAACCGAGGGCTTTTGCCCGAATGCCACGCCCCTACAGAGGACATTGGCTATTGCTCAAGCATCCCCTGCTTCACCAAAGAGGGTTAAGCTCTATTCCACCACATCCCCGATCGCCACATAGCGCAGCAAAATCCTCAACACCTCACCGGGGTTAAGCGTGATCGTGGTTTCGGCATTGGGGAGGGCGATCGCCGGACTCCATAGCCCTGCTTCGGCGTAGTGCAAATTGTGGAGCTGGTGAATCGTGTGTTGCACCAGCGTAGGTGAGCCAATTAGCAAATGTCGAATTGGTTCGCGGCAGGGCTGCCCATTTGCAGTAGGTTGCAGTCGTGGCGCAACAGATAAGGGAATGGGCTGTAGCGTCCCAGTGAACGCTACTGGCTGGGTGATTAAGTTGGAATGCATGGGGTTTTCCTTGAACTAAACAACGGCAGGAAAACCCAAAAATTAAGCCGCCCCGATGCGTTTCCATTGCAAGCTGGGGCGGCTGAAAATAGGGATAAAATACCTTCAGCCCCCAGACTGCCGTGAACAGTCGAAAGGGTTAGCTATCGAGAGTTGTTGACGCAACTTTCGGTAGCGCGACTAAATTTTTGGGTCTGCAACTGACAAGAACTCACTCTGTCAAAGTCGCATTGCAGAATTAAATCTTATCTCCGGGTATTTAGTCAATCTTGATCGCATAAAAAATAGAAACACCTAAGCTAACCCATGCAGGTCAAGTGATTATCCCTCAAGCTTGACGAGAAGCTCATCGGTGGGAAGCAGGGCAGGAATTGTTGGCGATCGACAGAGATAAAATTCTCTTAAAACCTAAAAAAGCTTTTACAGAAACTACTTTAGAGAGCATAGTGGCTGCTTAAATATCAAGAAATCCTCAAAGCTTAGAAGGCATTGAAAATTTGATCCGTAGAGCTATTAAAGAGCAATGGAAGAATTACAGTTGAAGTTGAGATCCTTTCTCAAAACTTTTTAGAATTGTTATACAAGATTGAGCTATTTACTAATACGTATTCTCTCGTTTTATCCTCAAGAGATTTTATTCAAAGCAGCTTTAAGAAAATCCAAAGATACAGAATATCTGTAAAGTTTCGATGAACTTGCTACAAGTTAGGATTGCCAAATCCCGTGATTCTGGCATTTAATGCTCCATAGCCTGTGCATCAGTACAACTACAGAGAAGACTAAATTACTCAATTAACGGTTCAGGCATGAAGTAGAAATTGCTCATATTATGGCGATCGCAAATTGTCCTGAAGCTTAGGAGCTAAAGCTTTGTTCTGGACTATGCAACTATCTGATTATCCTGAGCAATTACTTGATAAAAGGTGTGTTTTAAGGTCTACCTATCAACTAATTCATACTTAAAATATCAAATAAATACTTTTAACCAATCAAACTGCATCTTTTATTTCAGGGGAGAATTTCTTGCATAGTTGATCACACTAGATAGGGGGCAATTTAGTTTGTAAGAGATTTACAGATAAGTCGTGAAATTCGATGATTCTCTTCAACTCAAATTGAGCAGAATTGGCTAGCAAACATGTCACCTTTGCAATCTTCTGTCGTGTCTAATCCTTGTCCTCTCCTTTTTTTAGAGCAAAATCCGTCGCTGTCCGACTCTCTTTGTGCAGACTGCGACTTCAATATTGACCAAGTTGCGACGCTGATTAGACCCGTTTTACAGGCTCAACAACGCTGTCAGCTATCATCTTGCTACATTCAGGCAGTTGCCATCGGGCGAACGTCTTTTCTGATCACCAACTTGATGCAGTCTGAAATTAGCCACAACACGGCGATCGCTTCTAGCTGGCTAATCGGCAGAAGTTTAACCTGCGCGATTACAGTTCAAGACCCTTCTGCGTCTCGCTGTCATGCCGTGATTAGCCACCACCGCAATGAAGGATTTAGCATTACTGACATTGGCAGCAGCAACGGCACCTTGGTCAATCGACGGCGCATTCCGGTGATGGAGCGGCGATCGCTTCAAGACGGTGACCTAATTCAAATTGGTAGCCTGAAGATTGAATTTTTTGTGACAACTCGCAGTCAACCTGCTGTCAATGCTGGTGAAGCAACCTATTATTAAATTGGTATTTTTAGAACACCATAGATATCAGTAGATATCAATTAGATATCAGTCCTACAATTTAGTTGTCATACCGTTTCTACATGAAGCTGCATATTTTGGAGCGGGGCATGCTCCAAAATATGCAGCCTTAAAGAGAACTTAAAGAGAATTGGTATCAGAAATTAGTTGTCAGACGAGCAGATTGTGAGAGGCGCATCTCAGAGGGGTGTGTCTCTCACAACCCATTTAGAATTGCTACATATCCAGTTGAGTTTGCAGCGTGGGTAGTGATAGAAAAGTAAGGGCTTGATCAATTAGCAGGCTCCTCAGCCGGATTCACTTTATACCTATGGGCAAACAGCGCGTTCTTTCTGGAATTCAACCCACTGGCGATCTCCATTTGGGGAATTACCTTGGCGCAATTCGCAACTGGGTAGAAATCCAGCGCGACTACGACAGTTTTTTGTTCATGGCTGATCTGCACGCCATGACCGTCCCTCACGATCCGGCAGCTTTAGCTGAAAGCACCTACAAAGTGGCAGCAACCTACTTAGCCTGTGGGATTGACTTGGACTGCGCCACGATTTTTGTGCAGTCACACGTCCCTGCTCACACCGACTTGTCGTGGCTGCTGACCTGCATCACGCCGCTAAACTGGCTCTATGACATGGTGCAGTATCGTGAGAAAGCGATTAAACAAGGCGAAAATGTCGGGGCAGGGCTGCTGTGCTACCCGGTACTGCAAGCGGCAGACATTTTGCTCTACGAGCCAGACAAGGTGCCCGTCGGTGAAGACCAAAAGCAACACCTAGAACTAACGCGAGACATTGCGGCGCGACTCAACTATCAGTTTGGCAAGGAAAACCAGCCGATTCTAAAATTGCCTGACCCGATGATTCGTAAGGAAGGGGCACGGGTAATGAGTCTGACAGACGGCACCCGGAAGATGTCAAAGTCTGACCCGTCGGAGCTAAGCCGGATTAACCTGCTAGATTCGCCAGAGGAAATTCAGCACAAAATTAAGCGCTGCAAAACTGACCCCATTCGCGGGCTGACCTTCGATGATCCAGAGCGTCCCGAGTGCAACAATCTACTGACGCTTTACACGATTCTTTCCAACCAAACCAAGGAAGCCGTCGCAGAAGAGTGCCGGGAAATGGGTTGGGGACAGTTCAAACCGCTGTTGACCGAGACAGCGATCGCCGCCCTAAAGCCAATTCAGGACAAATATCATGCAATCATGGCAGATAAGGGGTATCTGGAGTCGGTATTGCGTCAGGGGCGAGAACAGGCAGAGGCGATCGCCAATGTCACCCTGGCAAAAGTCAAGTCTGCTCTGGGCTACTCTACCCCCTTGTAGGCGACCGACTTTAGCGTAAAACTACAACTCTTCGCCTCTCTCCCCTGCTCCCTACCCCTCTGACTGCTGCAATGTCCGATCGCCCATACCCTAACCCTCAATCCCCAACCCCTAGCTCCCGACTTCGCGCTGCTGCTCAAGCCAAAGAATTTCTGATTACGGCTGAGGTGATGCCGCCCAAGGGTGGAAATCCGGCGCACATGATTGAGATGGCAAAGTTACTACGCGATCGCGTTCATGCTGTCAATATCACCGATGGTAGTCGGGCAGTTTTGCGAATGTCGTCGCTGGCTTCGTCGGTGGTTTTACTCCAGCAGGGGATTGAGCCAGTTTGTCAGATGGCCTGCCGCGATCGCAACTGCATTGCCCTGCAAGCAGACCTGATGGGCGCACAGGCCCTCGGTATTCGCAACGTTTTAGCGCTAACGGGCGACCCGATCAAAGCGGGCGATCATCCCACTGCAAAGGGCGTGTTTGACCTGGAATCGGTGCGTTTGTTGAAGCTGATTGATAAGCTCAACCAGGGATTGGATTTTAATGAGAAACCGCTACCTGATGGCGCGACGGAGCTATTTGCAGGAGCGGCGATCGACCCTCAGTGTGGCAGTTGGTCAGGGCTACAGCGGCGGTTTGAGCGCAAGCTAGAGTCAGGAGCGCAGTTTTTCCAGAGCCAGTTGATTTCAGATTTCGATCGCCTGGAAAAGTTTATGGATCAGGTTGCAGTGAGCTGCAACAAGCCAGTTTTGGCGGGTATTTTCCTGCTGAAATCAGCCAAGAATGCTCGATTTATCAACCGCAACGTACCGGGCGTACAGATTCCCGACGCAGTTATTGATCGGTTGGAGCAAGCGGCTGATCCGCTGCAAGAAGGTGTGGCGATCGCCGCAGAGCAAGTAAAGCTTGCTCGTCAGCTTTGTCAAGGCGTTCACATGATGTCCGTCAAACGCGAAGATTTGATTCCACAAATTCTAGATCTGGCAGGAATTGCTCCACTAGCGGTGAAAGCGAACGGGTAACAGTAGTCCAGCAATAGGGCGATCGAGTGCAATTATTCGCTTCAGCCAATCTCCAATCGTCAATGGATGAAAGCCTGCCACGATTGTTTTGCTCATTGTCCTATGACAGTCACAGCAAAGCCAACTAGAGATTTGCCCGTTACCCTTAGAAGTTGAGGCGATCTGCTATTGGCTAGAACCGCTTGGATTTCCCTCCGCAGAAGCACTGACTCTTAACTGAGTCTACACATATCGCTGGTAAAACTTGAGTATTTTGGCGGTCTATTATTCCCTCTTCTACAGGCTATCTTCCTATAAAAAGCCATTTTCAGGACCTCGTGTCTTGAAAGTGATTCATAAAGCGGGCAGCTTCACTTGCCATTAAAATTTGAACTTCAGGTAACGTTATGCGATCGCCCCTTTCCCCCAGTTTCAACCTGATTTTAGAGCAGGTAGACAATGCGATCGCTTTATTTGATTCATCTAGCACGCTAACGCTATTTAACTCAAAGCTGACCCAGCTTTGGAAAATTTCCGATAGCTGGTTGCAAACTCAGCCCCAGTGTCAACAGCTTCTCTCTGAGCTAGCGGTTCAGGGAAACTGGTCTTTAGAAGACTGCCAGCAGTTTGAGCAAGCTGTGCAAGCAACTTCTGAAGTCGTTTTAACCGTTAGACAACAGGACAACAACACCGTTGAGATTCACATTAGCTCTACCACAGATGCAGAAAGGTTGTGCATTTTTCGAGTCTCTGAGGAGCCGCCAGCCCGATTGTCTGAAAGGTTGTGTCTAGATTCATCCGAATCAGTTGATCACAGTTCCACTATTGAAGCAATCCAGATTGAGATTGCCGAAAAGCTAGGATTTGTCCCGCCTTTTTTTTTCCCTGCTCAAAACGATTCCCAGGTTTTGTCAACTCTTTGGCAGCAAACCTTAGTGTTCTACCTGGACAATCCCCTGCCTGTTTTGTTCAAGGAAAAATTGTTTGCTTACCTGTCGCGCTACTGCATCGTGCCCTACTGCATGGTCTGTCACAGTTGCGCCTTGCGACTCTTGGGCTGGCAAGCGCAGCAGATTCTAGAACTGCTAGCCTCTCCAATTCCAACTGAGGCTGAAATCAACCAGCATTTAGAGTTCTTGTTAGCCCAGCCGAAACTGTCAAACTTTCCAGAATCTAATTCTGCTTTGGAGAAGGGTGTGCTCTGGTGTTCGGTCACAATTTTCTTAAAACGGGACCAAGCAGCCCTTTGTTACAGCACATTGCGTCACCTTTTGAGAGCAGGGGACTACCAAAACTTAATTACATTCATTGCGTATGTAAAAACATGTCACCTCTGGATGGAGGCACATCCTGAAGTTAGTTACGAAATGGATAAGCGAGCGCAGGACCATCTCGATGTTTTGTTAACAGAAGCTCCAGGTTTAGGTGATTTTTTCTCAATCTACACCCAACAAATTCAGCAACAGCAACACGATTTAGTTCAATATCCGGCAGCGATCGCCGAACGCAGACAGGCGATCGCCGCTCTGCAACAAAGCGAGGAAAAGTTTCGGAATCTGGTCGAGCAAACCAGCGATTGGGTATGGGAAGTTGACCTCAACCAGTGCTTTGTTTATATCAACCCTAAAGTCAACCAGGTGTTGGGCTACGAGCCAGAAGAACTGCTCGGCAAAACAGCCTTTGATCTGATGCAACCAGATGAAGCGAAACGATTTGCCACTCTGATCAACTTTTACGTTACCAGGCAGGAGCCGTTTACCAACCTGGAGGAGAGGCTCTTACACAGAGCTGGACAATCCGTTGTGTTAGAAACCAGCGGTTCGCCGATCTTTAACGCGCAGGGAAAGTTACAGGGCTATCGGGGAATTAGCCGAGATATCACTGCCCGCAAGCAGGTAGAGCAAGAAATTCGCAAGGCGCTAACCAGAGAACGGGAACTCAACGAACTCAAATCTCGCTTCATTTCCATGACATCTCATGAGTTTCGCACTCCAATGAGTACGATTTTGCTGTCTGCTGAGATGTTAGAAAATTACAGCCAATTCTTAACTGAAGAAAAGAAGCAAAAGCACTTTCGTCGCCTCAAAACGGCGATCGCTCACATTGTTTACCTATTAGATGATGTGTCCCTATTAGGACAAGTCGAGGGTGGAAAAGCCAAGCTAAGTTTAGAGCTGATTCATTTAGAGGAGTTTTGTCGCGACCTGATCGAAGAAGTTCAGGGCAGCATTGGTGCTGGGCGAGCTATTGAGTTTACCTGCCAAGGTTTGTCTGCCTCTATCGGGTTAGACAAAAAGCTGTTTCGCTCAGTCTTAAGCAACCTGCTATCCAATGCGCTCAAGTACTCCTCGTCAGACAGCACAGTTCAAGTCAGGCTAACTTATCAGGAGACGCAAGTTGTGCTGGAAGTGCAAGATTGGGGCATTGGCATTCCACCAGAAGACCAGCCGCGTCTATTTGAGTCGTTTCATCGCGCCAAAAATGTAATCAACATTCAAGGTACAGGGCTGGGTTTGGCGATCGCCAAGCGCTGCGTTGCTCTACACAACGGTCAAATTGAAGTAGAGAGTACACTAAATGTAGGCACGACCTTTAGGGTCAGACTGCCACTGTAGAAAGCTTTGGTTAAAAAAGCTTTGGTTACATCGTAATGATTGGAACTGGCATGGTTAGCACTGCTCCCCGAACACAGACTCGCGCCTGGGCTAAGGCAATTCCTCAAACGGCTGAAAATGCGATCGCCTCTCCCATTTCAGAATTTCCACTCACTCCTTTGGAAGTGTTATCAGGCAAACTTCCTCCAGGGTTACACGGTTCCCTTTACCGCAACGGCCCAGGTCGCCTAGCAAGAGGGGAATACCAGGCAGGACACTGGTTTGACGGAGATGGTGCAATTCTGGGTATTCACTTTACCCCCGCAGGCGCAACCGGAACTTATCGCTTTGTCCAGACCGAAGCTTACAAGGCAGAAGAAAAGGCTGGCAAGTGGCTGTTTGGAGGCTACGGCAGTATGCCATCGGGTGGCTTTTGGCAACGGTTTCTCCGTGACGCAAAAAATGCTGGAAACACGTCTGTGTTGGCTCTCCCCGACAAACTGCTGGCGCTATGGGAAGGCGGCAAACCTCACGCGCTAGATTTGCAAACCCTGGATACCTTTGGAGAAGATGACCTGGGCGAACTGCACCGAGATCTGCGCTACTCCGCTCACCCTAAACGCGATCCGCATACAGGGGAAATTTATAACTTTGGCATCTCCTACGGCAAGACAGGTGTGCTGAACGTCTATCGCAGCAATGCTTCAGGGCAGATTGTGAAGCAAAATGCGATCGCCCTTGAAGGTCTGCCGATGATTCACGATTTTGTCCTGGCAGGTCGCTATCTAGTCTTTTTTGCACCTCCGGTTCACCTTAATCCGTTTCCGGTGTTGCTCAGATTCAAAACCTATAGCGAATCACTCACCTGGCAACCCGAAAAAGGCACTCAGGTTTTGGTGCTTGACCGGGAAAGCCTGGAGGTTGTCAGCCGCAGCGAGGTTGAATCCTGGTATCAGTGGCATTTTGGCAATGGCTACGTCGATGCTGACGGCGCTGTAGTAGTAGATCTGGTGCGTTATCGCGATTTTCAGACTAATCGATACCTTCAAGAAGTCACCACCGGAAAGACGCACACCGCAGCAAAAGGAACCCTGTGGCGGCTACGGCTCAATCCTCAATCTGGGCAATTGCTAGAAACAGTTGAACTGCTGGATCGAGGCTGTGAGTTTCCGGTCGTTCATCCGCAGCAGGTGGGGCAACCGTCACGCTTCACCTACTTGAACGTGCATCACCCAGGAGTTGATATCAGTCAGGAATTTTTTGGGGCGATCGCCCGCTTTGACCACCAAACAGGCACTTTCACCACAACTCATTTGAAGGAAAACTGTTATCCCTCTGAACCCATTTACGCACCCGATGCAGAAGACCCCACAAAAGGCTGGGTACTGACCGTCGTATTTGATGGCAATCAGGGTTGCAGCGAAGTATGGGTGTTTGATGGCGATCGCCTTGATGACGAGCCTGTCTGCCGTTTGGCGCTACCAAGCGTTATTCCGCTTAGTTTCCACGGCACCTGGAAACCAGCTTGATTCAGTATTAATCGTCAGATTGCGATCGCCGAATGCGATCGATCTCCTGCTGCAAATCTTCAATTTCTCGACGTAGTCTTTCCACTTCGCTAGGTGGAGCGTCTGCCGGGACATTAACAGCTCCCTGCCCTGTGCGGCGATAGTTTCCACCCCGAATCTGGCGATATTCCTCAGAAGTAGACCACTCCCGCAAATAGTGAACCCGCTCAACAGTGAAGGGATGAGTTAGAAAAATTCCCTGAGACAGGTTGTTATAGAGCAGGAATTTATAGACCTGGTTGAGACTGTCCTGATCAAGTTCCTGATAGCGCTCCGACTGACGGATAAATTCGTCTAGGCTCAACTCATTGGAGTACCGAGTGCTGCCGCCTGCAAGCTGCATCATGTTTTGCATCACCGGAGTCAGATTATCCATGACCAATAGAGCAGCGCGATCGGCAGACAGTTCTGCTTTGCGGAGCCATTCATAAAACGCAAGTAGCAAACCCGTTGTGACCAAACTACTCAACCCAAAGGTTGCTCCTGCCAAACCAAATACTAAATTGATTGCCCAAAGTGCCATCTGAGTCAGAATTGTATGCCCACATTTAATATGTCCTAACTCGTGGGCAATCACCGATCTCAGTTCTGCCTCATTCAACAAATCCAGCAGAGCAGTGTTCAACACGATGCACGGACGTTCCTGCCCCAGTGCATAAGCATTAATCATCGGAGCCTGCGAAACAAACAGCACTGGCTCTGGATGCACGTCAAGATCGCGCACGCATTCTCGAAAAATGCCGTAAACAGTAGAATATTGGCGCGGCCCTACTTCAATGCTGTTGCCCATCAAGTAAACGTAACGAGGACGTTCGTAGATGAATTCCACAAACTTACGGGCAACAATGTCAAATCCGGGAACGCTTCGCAATGCCTGCTCTGCCTGATAGTCCAACGGGTGGCGAAAGGCTTCACTGGAGATCCCGGTGTAGGTTGGCATAGGAGGTGTTCCTTAAGTAATTTCCAATATCCAAACTAACCCAATACCTCTTGTTCGGGGAAATGGATCACTTTTTAAAGCGTGAATGGTAGCTTAAAGCGTGAATGGTAGCGCGGCTGAGTCGCGCTACCATTCACGCAGAAGGTCTACGAGTTAGTACTTCTAAATGACAATAGCGGGGGACGCAAGCAAAGGTACGCGAGTGGACCAAACAGCGGTACCAATGCAACGAACCAAAACAGTTGAGAGTCGCTAGTCAAACCATGTCGTGCCATATCATCACTCAGCAAGGTCGGATATGGAAACAGTAAGCACAGCAAACAAAACGCCAAAGACATGCCGTGAATAAACCGATTAGTGAGAAACTCCTGCACGAAGGCAGACCAATCCCCGAATACCAGAGCATAAATGAGCAGAACAAGAGTGCTAAACAACAGAATGATTCCGGTTGATTTAGCATCCAAAAGCTTCAACCAGGCATCCTTTTCACCTGAAAAGCTTTGATTGGGTTCGCGCAGAGCAAGATAGGGAATCAAGGCAATGACTCCCGTTCCCACGGATGCCAGCATGAAAACCCAGGCTAGCAGATTTTGCACCCTACCATCTGCAAAAACCAGACAACTGTAAATCAACAGCCAAATACCAATCAGGCTGAACAGCGACACGATGACCGGATTGATGGTAGGGATTTGCCCTGCAAGTAGGGTCTGAATGGGTTGAAAAGTGTCCGACTGTAGCGGTGGGGCAAACACCAAAACATAAACGATGAAGCTAAGCCATATTAGCCAGAGCAGAAGTTTTCGTCCCATTTTTAAATTCCTTGCGATCGCCCCTCCCATTGTTGAGGCTCGTGTCTATCTCAAACACTTTCGCAAGGTGGATTGCTGGGACTTAAAACGACTAGCTCTAGCTCTACGATTAACGTCTTTTCCTGAAGCAACTGCTCACAGGCTAGGAAGCTAACGCTACCTCAACCATTTGCTGAAGTTCGCCTTTTTGATATAGCTCAATCAAGATGTCCGAGCCACCAACGAACTGACCATTAACGTAAACCTGGGGAATGGTGGGCCAGCTTGAATATTCCTTGATGCCATTGCGAATGTCGTGGTCTGCCAATACATCGACCGTTTCATAGGGAACAGCCAGCATATTTAGGATTTGTACCACGTTGTTAGAAAAGCCGCACTGAGGCATCAGTTTGCTGCCTTTCATGAAAACCATGATCTTGTTCTGGTTTACCAGATTGTCAATGCGCTCTTGCAGTTCTGGAGTCATATTGCTTTGGAGGGATAACTACTTGGTTCTATACTAGCGGGAACTTAATTCTTATCTGCCGCGAATTTACACTACTTGCCGCGAAGACTCCCAAGTTTGAGGAGTGTAGGTTTTCAGGGACAACGCATGAATCGCCTCAGAAGACATCGCTTGCCGCACAGCGCCATACACAAGCTGATGCTGTTGAACCAGCCCTTTTCCCTCAAATTGGGATGAAATTACCGTAACCTGATAGTGATCGCCGCCACCCGTGAGGTCTTGAACCTGTACCTGAGCATCGGGCAGCCCAGCTTTGATCATTGCTTCAACTTGACTTGGGCTAATCATTCACCCTCCTTACCAACGCGTTAAAAACCAGTCTTAAACAGGAAAATGGAGAATCCCTAAGTTCAATCTAGCGTTTAGTTGTTGACGTTGGGAGTAGGAGTAGCGGAAGTTGGCTCGTCTGAGTTTCTGGGATAGGGAGAATCCACGAACCCAAGTTCAAACAGTTGTCGGTAAGCTCTTTGACCTAGCTCACGTGTTGGCTGCTGGCTGCGGATGATTTGTACGAGCAGCGGAACTGCTAGCTCAGGCTGATTTTGAGCGCGATGAACCAGGGCAAGCTGATAGGTCGCCTGGTCGCGCATTTGAGCAGTTTCTAATGCCTGAGTACGCTGGCTATCAGCAATGCGATTGTCGATGCCGGAAAAGCTAGCGGCTAACTCTTGATAAAAATTAGAAAGCTGATTGAAAACCTGACGGGCTTCTTGAAGCTTGCGAGTAGCGAGAGCATAGTCTTGAGAGGCGATCGCATCATTTGCCTCGGTCATCAAGCGCTGCCCTCCAGCAATGCTGAGCAAGCTACCGTCTTGAGAAAGAGGACGCAATTCTTCCAGATCATCAGGTGAACTGGGGTCTGATTCAGGAGTTACTCCCTCCTCAATTGCATCAATGGGTTGCTCAACTTCGTCTGGCGAAGAGGTGGATTGTGCCTGTGCTGAAACAGGCAGCAATGTCAAAGCCGCCATAGTGGACAGCGCCAGCAGACAAACAAAGGATGAAGAGCGGGCAGTTCCAGGGAATACCATGAAGCGACTTTGAAATGTTACAAAAAATGTGATGGGCTTAACCTTCGGGTATCTTACCATTGCATCCTTGCTCTTTATTGAGGTCTTTGGAATTGCATGAACTTACTAGCAATTCCATGAGCAAAGCCTACTTAAATTCCGAAGCTTAATCAGGATAAAAAGACCACCGCTGGTTAGAATTAGTTCCCTAATTCTTTCCTCAGAAAAATTTGCGTGAAGAATTAGCGTAGGGGAGCAACCTGCATGATTTGAATGGGTTCTCCGACTGAAATCAGTTTTTGACCTACAGGCACAACAGCAAGAGCATTGGTTTGAGCCAGATTGATGAGGTTGCCAGAGCTATGACTGCCACCTGCCAGGTGAAATTCGTAAGTGCCATTCACCAGATGCAGTTGCCCCCAAATGTAACTTTCACGCTTGCCGTCAGATTTGAGTGGGTGGAGCGATCGCCCCTCTACAAATAGAGGTTGCCATCCATTGGGGTGTCCAGATAGCTTTCGCAATGCAGGCTGCACAAAACGCCAAAAGCTAACCAGAGCTGAAACCGGATTTCCAGGTAAACCAAAGTAGAGAATTGGGAATACGTCGGGTGCAGAGTTTTCGTTTCTCTGGAAAGTTGCCACCGTCAAAGGTTTACCAGGTCTGACCGCAACCGCACGAATATGAATCTGTGCCCCCAAGTCAGCAAGAATGCGATCGACATAGTCATAGTCACCTACAGAAACACCGCCCGAAGACAACACTAGATCTGCGGTAGAGATGGCATGGGCGATCGCCCCTTTCAACTCCTCCGGCTGGTCGGGCACAATTCCCAGCAAAATCGGCTCTGCACCAGACTGAGCAACCAGTGCCGCTAGCGCATACTGATTGGAGTCCACGATTTGTCCGGGCTGCAAGGGCTGATCGGGTTCAACCAGCTCACTTCCAGTTGATAAGATTGCCACCCGTGGACGGCGATAAACTTTCACCTGCGTACATTGAGCCGCTGCCAAAACCGCAATTTCTGGAGCAGATAATGTTAAGCCAGTAGGCATCAGCGGAGTTCCCGCCTTGTAGAAAGCTGCTCGATGCCGAACAAATTCCTGGGGTTGAGGTGCAGAAAAGATGGAGAGGCGATCGCCTTCCCGTTTCGTCACCTCCTGAATCACCACTGTATCCGCTCCCGTTGGCATCATCGATCCCGTCAAGATCCGGGCTGCCTGCCCTGCCTGCACCGTTTTCTGAGGCATATAGCCTGCCGGAATTTCTTCAATCACCTGCAACTCAGCAGGCGACTCAGCGCTACAGGTTTTCACATCAGCAAACCGCACCGCATAGCCATCCATCGCGGAATTGTCCCAGTGCGGAAAATCAAGCTGACTTGTAACTGCCTCTGCCAAAATTCGTCCCGAAGCTGCCAGCAAATTCACCATTTCGCTATCCTGCTGGGCATCTAGCGGTTTCACCAAGCTCAAAATAAGGTCTTCTGCTTGTTGCGCGGGCAGCATAATGTTTAATGGATGGTCCTGATTTAATGAGTAGTCCTGAAACAAGTGACTGAAAGGCTGATTCAAATTGTAGGACTACCACCGTGTAAGATTACCAGCCTGCATTCTGCAATATCCCGCAAAGATGCGCTTTTCCCTGGCAACATCTTTGGCAACGCATGATCCATCGCGTTGCAAAAGTCTGATTAAACCTAAAACCCTAGTATTGAAATAGGATTTGCCCCTAGCCCCTAGTCCCCAAACCCTAGCCCCTAGCTCCCAAACCCCAATCTCAATCCTCCCATGCGCCCAGATCCTTCTCCACCTCCTTATCCTAAAGTTCCAATCGAACGAAGAGGAG
Source organism: Leptolyngbya sp. FACHB-541 (assembly GCF_014695875.1). Classification (NCBI taxonomy): domain Bacteria; kingdom Bacillati; phylum Cyanobacteriota; class Cyanophyceae; order Leptolyngbyales; family Leptolyngbyaceae; genus Leptolyngbya; species Leptolyngbya sp. FACHB-541. The sequence goes on from NZ_JACJPC010000135.1 coordinate 144,714, forward strand.
CCGCTCTATTAATTGACTTGTTTGCTGTCGGCATTGTTAGCTCCTTGATTGGAGGCAGCATCACCGCAGTGGCTTTTGTATTTATCGTGGCTTGGCTGGGAATGCGCGTCATTTGGGTGTCTAAAAATCATGGGCAAAGCCTGGGCAGATGGGCGCTGGATATGAAAGTGGTGGATGCGCGAGTGGGCGGCACCCCTGGTTTGCAGGAACTTGTGAAGCGAGAAGCCCTGGTTGGAGCGGGTGCAATGCTGTTTTATGTAGGGTTAGTCAGTTTGCTCACGTTGGGTTCTGGGGCAGCTTGGGCACTGATACTGTTTCTTCCGCTGCCAGCCGACTGTAGCCTCGCTTTTTCAGATCGGGTAAAGCGTCAAGCCTTTCACGACCAAATTAGCCGAACTTTAGTCGTGCAGACGCGACGGGGCTATTCTTTAGACCTAAAAATTAAACGGTTGGTTGCTGAAGCGAAGCGTCGTGTGAAATAATTAGGGTTTGTGCTTAACTCTTTACCGCAAATTTGATTTTGTAGAATTATGGCTAAGGGCGTTCGGATTATCATCACGCTAGAGTGTACGGAATGTCGTACCAACCCTGACAAGCGATCGCCAGGGGTTTCTCGCTATACGACCACCAAAAACCGTCGCAACACGACCGCAAGGATAGAGCTCAACAAGTTCTGTACCCATTGCAACAAACATACTTCCCACAAAGAAATCAAGTAGGTTCAGCCTGACTTGATTTCCAATCTGACTTGCAAAGTTTCAAAGATTTAACTCTCGAACTATGACCTACTATCGTCGTCGTGTTTCACCGATCAAACCGGAAGACCCCATTGACTACAAAGACGTTGACCTGCTGCGCAAGTTTATTACCGAGCGTGGTAAGATTTTGCCCCGTCGCATTACCGGCTTAACCGCAAAGCAGCAGCGCGATTTGACGCAAGCCATTAAGCGGGCACGAATTTTGGCTTTGCTTCCTTTTGTCAACCAAGAAGGTTAAGAGGCTGGGGTGCTGGGGCAGTGCATGGAAACTTAGTTTCACCTGTAGCCGCACCTCTCAACCTCTGACCCATAACATTACCCCCAGGCCTCAATGGAGAAGGGAACACTTGTTGAATTTCGGCTGAATGGCGATCGCCGTCTGGCAGTAGTAGACCGCCCAGAGGGAAAAAAACACTGGGTTGTGGTTGATGAGCGGGGGCAGCCTTACACGCTACATCCTCGCCAGGTTACCTACGTCGTCACGGGGCAAGCCTTTAAGTCAGGAGACATCTCTAGCTTTCGAGCAGAAATTCAGCCGTATCTTGATCCTTCTAGTCTGGAAGTTGCCTGGGAACTGCTTGTGGAGGACAGCGAATTAGCTGACCCCTCTGGCATGGCGTTACTGCTATTTTCTGACCAAAGCCCAGCGCTGTGTTACGCAGCGCACTGCTTGCTCTCGGAAGATAAGATTTATTTCAAACAGAAGTCTGATTCTTATGAACCTCGCTCAAAAGCTCAGGTTGCAGAGCTGAAACACCAGCTAACTGTAGAGGGTCAGCGAATTCAAGAATGGCAAGGCTTCTTGCAGCGAGTCAACCAGGCTCTCCAGGGAGAACAGGTAGAATGGCAGAATAGCGATCGCCCTCGTCTTGAAGCCTTGGAAAGGTTTGCTGCCTTTGGGGAAGAAGCCAAAAATCGGACTCCTGCCCTGGAAGTTTTAACCGCTTTTGGACGAGCTGAGACGACCCAAGCCGCCTTTCAGCTATTGGTAGACCTTGGACTCTGGAGTCCTCACGAAAACCTATTTCTGCGGCGGAGTCAAATTCCTACACAGTTCTCCAGCAGGGTACTAGAAATGGCTCAATGCCGCTTAGCCGATCCTCCACTTGACCTTGATCCCGAGCGTCTGGACTTGACCCATCTCAAGGTCTACACCATTGACGATGAGAGTACTCGTGAAATTGACGATGGGCTGAGCGTTGAGTTTTTGGAGCTTGGCAAGCAGCGCTTGTGGATCCATATTGCTGACCCAACTCGCTGGATTACCCCAGAAGATGAGCTTGACTTAGAAGCTCGTCGGCGTTGCACAACGCTCTACCTGCCGACTGGAATGATTCCAATGTTTCCGCAGGAGCTAGCAACTGGGCCAATGAGCCTCACCCAGGGACGAATTTGTACGGCACTGAGTTTTGGAGTGGTGCTTGACTCAGAGGGGGCGATCGAGGACTACAGCATTCATGCCAGTCAGGTGAAGCCGACCTATCGCCTCACCTACGAAGATGTAGATGAAATTTTAGAACTGGGCGTGCAAGCAGAGCCAGAACTAGAGGCACTTGCCCGATCTGCAAAACGTCGTCAAATTTGGCGGCAGTCCCAGGGGGCAATCACAATTCTCATGCCCGAATCGTCGATTAAAGTGCAGGACGATGAGATCACCATCGATGTCCTGGACAACTCGATCTCCCGTCAGCTTGTCGCAGAGATGATGATTTTGGCGGGTGAGGTTGCAGGTCGTTATGGACGCGAACACGGGCTACCTCTGCCCTACCGGGGACAAGCTCAGCCAGAATTGCCTTCTGAAGAAGAGCTCCTGCTGTTGCCAGCGGGACCCGTTCGATATTGTGCGATACGACGCTGTATGCCGCGCAGCGAAATGAGCATTACGCCGCTGCGTCACGCCAGTCTGGGTTTAGATACCTATACTCAAGTAACCTCTCCCATTCGGCGCTACACCGATCTGCTGGCGCACTTTCAAATCAAAGCGCATTTGCGTGGAGATGCGCTGCCCTTCTCAGCAGAGACGATGAAAGAGCTGATGCTATCCGTGAGTACGGCTGCTTATGAGGCAACGCTGGTTGAACGTCAGACCAATCGCTATTGGGGACTAGAGTATTTACGCCGCCATCCCAACGAAATCTGGCAGGCGTTGATGCTGCGCTGGCTACGGGAACATGAAAACCTTGGGCTAGTCTTGCTTGAAGAATTGGGCTTAGAGCTAGCGATGCGGTTTAACCGTCCGATTGAACCGGGCGATCGCCTGGACGTGAAAGTAACTTATGCGGACCCCCGGCAAGATGTGATTCAATTTGCCGAGTCTACCGAGCGCGAAGCCCAACCTGTAGGAACTTGACTGCTCTAAAGCTGCAATTCTCATAGTTTGAATTAAACAGAAGTAGAGAGGTGATTGGTACATTTCACCTCTACTCTTAGTTAGGGAATTGCTCTAGACAATAGGGACAATTTCCATTTTTTGAGCTGCGAAGCCTCAACCTGACCCTTGACGCGAAACAGATATCTACCCTTCTGACTATGTCCACCTATATATAAGAGGCAAGTAGAGCAAAGCTTAAACTCGACATAGTTAATCAATTAGGAGTAAGCCAACAGAGGGGCTGTTGGTCGTCTTTTCGACAGGCCTAACCTAGCCTGTAGCAGTGATGTCGCAGTTTACTGAGGTTGTTGATGGGCGATCGCTACCTTTCTAATCAAAGCTAGCAATCACCTTCTTGGCAAAACTAAACATGCTGAGGGTAAACCGTTTACCGCTAATTCACTATGGCGTAGCTGTACTAGCCAGCTTACTGGCACTACTGTTTCGCCTACTGCTAGAGCCAATCCTACAGGGTGAAGCACCGCTGTTGCTTTTTATCTTGCCAGTCATGGTGAGTGCCTGGTACGGAGGTTTTAAGCCTGGAATATTGGCAACTATTTTGAGTGCCCTGGTAGGGAGCTACTTTTTTATTCCACCCATATTCAGCTTTGTCCCTACCGACTTAGCAGACGCGATTCGATGCAGCATATTTTTGGTCGAAGGGATCTCGATTAGCGCCTTGAATGAGTCTTTGAGGCGCAGTAAGCAGCGATCTGAGGCAACTGCTCTGTCGCTTAAGCGGAGTGAAGAGCAGTCTCGTTTAATTATTGAAGGTGTGCAAGATTATGCCATCTTCATGCTTGATTTAGATGGACGCATTGTCACCTGGAATGACGGAGCTCAGCGAATCACAGGTTATGGAGCGGGTGAAATTTTAGGGCGGCACCTGATAATTCTCTATCCCTTGTCCGCTCAGGCTTCAGAAGCGGCTGATCACTTAAAGCCTCAGCAAGAACTGCAAATTGCCACCACCGAAGGGCGTTTCGTCAGTGAAGACTGGCAGCAGCGCAAAGATGGTTCTTTGTTTTGGGCGAGCATTGTGACAACGGGTTTGCGAGATGAAACCAGAAATCTGCGTGGATTCTCCAGGATCACGCGTGACATCACTGAGCGCAAACAGGCAGAAGAGTCTTTGATTCGTTCTGCTCACCGTCTGGAGGCACTGCATGAAATTGACCGTGCTATTTTAGCTACTGAGTTTGGTGGAGAACCGATTGGTACTGCCCTGGACCGGGTGAGTCAACTAGTGCCTTGTGAGCGGGCGATCGCTACCCTATTCGACTTTGAGACAAACACCGCTCAGATTCTCCAGGAAGCTAGGAGTGAAGGCGCTAACTCTGAAGTTGTACCCCTGGACTTCTTCCTGCCCGAGCGGGTTTTCCAACAAGACCTACAGCAAAAAGTTGAATACATAACGGCTGCTCAAACCTGTCCAGTTTCCCTCATCCGATCGCTGTCAGCGCAAGGAAGCTGTATTCGAGTTCCCTTAGTGTCTGACGGAATTCTGATGGGTGAGCTAACGCTGTTTGTGACTGCGACTACAGAGTGGAGCGACGAATATCAGGACATCGTGGCTGAAGTGGCAAACCAACTGGCGATCGCCCTCCGTCAGTCTCAACTCAGGAATCAGATTCAGCAAAAAGCTGATGAACTGGAACAGCGTGTGATTGAGCGCACGCTTAAATTGCAAGCAGCTAACCAGGAGTTGGAATCTTTTGCCTATTCCATTTCCCACGATTTGCGGGCACCTCTGCGGGCCATTCAAGGCTTTGCTCAGGCTTTTTTAGAAGACTATGGCGATCGCCTGGACAATTTGGGACAGGAATATGCCCAACGTATCGTTACAGCTGCAGCCCGACTCGACACCCTGATCCAAGACTTGTTGAACTACAGTCGCGTTAGTCGCACCGACTTACAGCTTCAACCGATCAACTTAACTGCTGTTGTAGAAGATGTCCTGACGCAGCTAGGAGCTAGCTTGCAAGAGCAGCAGGCTCAGGTCATCGTCGAAAAGCCTTTGCTGTCCGTCCTGGGTCATCGTTCCACCCTGGTGCAAATTGTCAGCAACCTCATCAGCAATGCAGCCAAGTTCGTTCCACCTGAAAGAACTCCTCAAATCAGAATCTGGACAGAATTGCGAGAGGATCAGGTGCGCCTTTGGGTTGCAGATAACGGCATTGGCATCGCACCCCAGCACCAAAACCGCATCTTTCAAATCTTCGAACGGCTGCATGGAGTAGAAGTCTATCCTGGTACGGGCATCGGCTTAGCTATTGTGTGCAAAGGTGTAGAACGAATGGACGGACAGGTGGGACTAGAGTCCCAAATCGGGGAAGGCAGCCAATTTTGGATTGAATTACGGAGAGGAACTTGATGATCAACCTGGCGCAATCCGACGTTTTGTTAGTCGAGGATGATCCGAATGACGTTCTGTTGATTCGGCGCGCATTTAGTCGGGCAAAGCTGCTCAACCCACTGCACATCGTGAACGACGGAGACAGCGCAATAGATTACCTTGCGGGTGTGGACCAATATGGCGATCGCGATCGCCATCCCCTGCCTGCACTAATCTTGCTCGACCTCAAACTACCTCGGCGCTCAGGCTTAGAAGTACTGGAATGGCTCAAACAGCAACCCGAACTGCGTCGCTTACCGGTTGTCGTTCTGACTTCTTCCAGAGAAAACATCGACATTAACCGCGCTTACGACTTGAACGCTAACTCCTATCTGGTTAAACCTGTTGCCCCAGATGCACTGCTCGAAATGGTGAAAATGCTTGACCTCTATTGGCTAACGCTGAATGAAAAGCCAAATGTTGAGAACGGCTGAAGCGGCTGTAGAGCAACGATAAAGGGTGGTTGTCCCCCAAGGTTCGTTGAAGAGACGAGCGCCGATGGAACTGCGTCGCACAAATTTCAAAACTTTCAACCTCTAACCCTTCTCCAATCCTCAATCTCTAACCCCGAATCCTTTTAAACCTCATTTCAGAAATAGCTTGTGAGTCAACCACTACATATTCTCTTAATTGACGATAATCAAGACGATCGCTTTTTAACCCTGCGTGAGCTGAGGCGCAAGTTTTCTGACCTTGAAGTCAGAGAAATTCTAGATGCCAAAGGTTTTGAAGAAGCATTGAATCAGTGGGAATTTGACCTGGTGATTACCGACTACCAGTTGGGTTGGAGTACCGGAATTGAGTTACTGCACGCTGTTAAAAGCCGATTTCCAGATTGCCCAGTGGTGATGTTTACCAACACCGGCAATGAAGAAATCGCGGTAGAGGCGATGAAGTCGGGGTTAGATGACTACATTGTGAAAGCACCAAACCGCTATATGCGAGTCCCTGTTGCAGTGAACATTGCTCTAGAACGGGCTGAATCTCGTCGTGCCAAAATTCGGCTTGAGGCAGAGCGATCGCAGCTTCTAGAGCAAGAACGGACTGCCCGTACTGAGGCTGAAACTGCCAATCGTCTCAAAGATGAGTTTCTAGCAACCCTGTCCCATGAGTTAAGAACGCCGCTAAATGCAATGTTGGGCTGGGTGCAGCTTTTGCGAATGGGCAACATTGATGAAGTTAATCATGCGCGTGCGGTGAAGACGATTGAGCGCAACACTCAAGCCCTGACACGGCTCATCGAAGACTTACTAGATGTTTCGCGCATCATCACAGGTAAGCTGCAACTGCTCATGCAGCCAACCGATTTGGCTACCGTAATTAGAGCCGCGATGAACAGCATTCGTCCAGCGGCAGCGGCAAAGGCGATCGCCCTACAGTTGTGGCTTGATCCCCAAGCTGAACCCGTTGTTGGCGATTCAATGCGGCTTCAGCAAATCATGTGGAACTTGCTTTCTAATGCGGTCAAATTTACGCCCGAAGGAGGGCGAGTCGAAGTGAATTTGACGCGAACCGAAACCATGATGAATGTGGTTGTGCGTGACACCGGGCAGGGCATTAGTCCCGACTTCATTCCTTATGTGTTTGACCGCTTTCGACAAGCCGACAGTTCTATCACTCGACGGCAGAGCGGACTAGGATTGGGGCTAGCGATTGTGCGTCACCTGGTCGAGCTACATGGCGGCACAGTGCAGGTAGAAAGCGCCGGAACTGGACAGGGCAGCACTTTTACAGTTAGCCTGCCCCGAGTGCGGGAGGATACAGTCAGCAGTCCGATCGCTCAGAACCTCGATACCGGCATCTGTCCTGATCTACCAGGCTCTCGCACGCTCAGCGGAGCGCGTGTCCTAGTCGTGGATGACGAGCCAGATACCTGCGAATTGCTGGCCCTGGTCTTGGGGCAGTGTGAATTAGAAATTAGAACGACGACCTCCCTGTCTGAAGCGATCGAGCTGTTCGGACAGTTTGATCCAGAAGTGTTGATCAGTAATATGATGATGCCGGGCGAAGCAGACTATGCATTGATTCGCTATGTACGAGATTTACCGGCGGCTCAAGGGGGGCAGATTCCGGCGATCGCCCTGACCAGTTACGCCAGACAAGAGAGCAGCGATCGCATCCTTGCTGAAGGCTTTCAAAGCCATTTCTCTAAACCCATTGAGCCCGAAAGACTGCTTCAGACCATCGCCGATCTGCTAGGACACTCCCCTACAGAAGCGTAAAGTCCTGTGGGCGCGATAAGACACCAGTGATTGCGTTTCTACGACGGATACAAACGCCTAGAATAGAGAAGATACCTAGCTAAACTTCAGCAGAATTTACCTATGTCAGTTTTGGCGGCGATCGCAGTTTTGGCGATTTTGATTGTGGTACACGAAACGGGGCACTTCATGGCAGCCCGTCTTCAAGGAATTTACGCTAATCGCTTCTCGATTGGCTTTGGCCCCATTCTTTGGAAATATCAGGGCAGCCAGACCGAGTACGCGATTCGGGCAATTCCCCTGGGCGGTTTTGTAGGTTTCCCGGATGACGACCCCGAAAGTGACATTCCCGAAGATGACCCCAACCTGCTGCACAATCGCCCCATTCTTGACCGTGCCATTGTGATCAGTGCTGGGGTGATTGCCAACTTGGTGTTTGCCTACCTGGTGTTTCTGACTCAGTTTACGACAGTAGGGATTCCAGACGGCATCAATTTTCAGCCTGGTGTACTGGTGCCCCAGGTAATTTCTCAAAGTTCACCCGCTGCCCAAGCTGGAATTCGCTCAGGCGATATTGTTTTAGCTGTAGATGGTGAACCGCTCGGCTCTTCTGAAGCAGCGCTCACCACACTGATGCGAACCATTCAAGATAGCCCTGATGAAGCAATAGATTTGACCGTGCAGCGGGGCGATCGCCAGCTTGACCTCACCGTTGTTCCAGAGCCAGGAGCCGACGGCAAAGCCAAAATTGGCGTACAGCTTTATCCAAACGGCACTCCCGAATACCGCCGTCCAAGAGGAATACTTGAGGTCTTTAGTCTTGCTGCTCAAGAGTTTCAGAGAACCTTCGTCAGAATTGTTGAAGGATTCGTTATGCTCATCACCAACTTCTCTGAAGTTGCAGGACAGGTTGCCGGTCCCGTCAAAATCGTTGAGCAGGGTGCAGGACTTGCCGCTTCCGATAGTGCTAGCCTCTTCCCCTTCACCGCCATCATCAGCATCAACCTGGCCATCATCAACATCCTGCCGCTGCCTGCACTGGACGGTGGACAGTTGACCTTCCTACTGATCGAAGGGCTGCGGGGCAAACCCCTACCCAACCGTCTCCAGGAAAACGTGATGCAGACCGGATTAGTACTGCTGCTAGGCTTAGGCATTTTTCTGATTGTCCGGGATACAACCCAGCTAGAGGTGTTTCAAAAGCTGTTTCAGTAGCGTACATAGGCTATGGATTCCTGTGGGATGGGCATCTTGCCCGTCCAGGCAGGAAAAAACAAACCTCTTACAATTCAATTCCCTCTACCCCTTCTCACTTGCTTCTGTGAGTACACCTCGCAAAATTGCAGCTAAACGAAAGCTGACTTTAGAAATTTTGGTGCGTCTGAAACGTCTCTATCCTGACGCAACCTGTTCGCTTGACTACGCAACTCCTGTACAGCTCCTAGTTGCTACGATTCTTTCAGCGCAATGCACCGACGAGCGGGTGAATAAGGTTACGCCAGAGCTATTTCGCCGCTTTCCCGATGCAGTTGCTCTAGCCTCAGCCGAACTCGATGATATCGAAACCCTGATTCGCTCAACCGGCTTTTACCGCAACAAAGCAAAAAATATTCAGGCAGCTTGCCGCATGATTGTTTCGGACTTTGAGGGACAGGTGCCAAAGATGATGGCAGAGTTGCTGAAACTGCCGGGAGTGGCCCGCAAAACGGCTAACGTTGTGCTGGCTCATGCCTATGGCATCAACGCTGGCGTTACAGTAGATACTCACGTCAAGCGGCTGAGTGGACGGCTAGGCTTAACGACCGAAACTGATCCCGTCAAAATTGAGCGGGATCTAATGAAGCTGCTGCCCCAGCCCGATTGGGAAAATTGGTCAATTCGGTTAATTTATCACGGGCGAGCGGTGTGCATGGCACGAAACCCGGCTTGCGATCGCTGCTCACTGGCTGACCTTTGCCCCTCCGCCGATCTCTCCAAAATTACTCCTCCCCCCACTAGCATTGCCACCTTCTCGCCCAGTTGAGTCAGACAGGTGCTTGGAGCGCTACTGACTTGTATTTCTGACGAATGTCTGGCAAAGTAGTGACTCTAGTCGCAACAGCTATTACAATTAGCCCTCGTGGAGCAGTCCTGGCTTCCAGTCAACCATCAGAGCATTTTGGTTCAGCTTCCCGCTCTATCCCAATAATCTACTCATTTCTATAGACCTGCTCTATGGCTCACGTCACTACCGAACCACCTTTGAATTCGGGCTTTGGCTCCTCTGACTCTCCTAGTGATCCCGTCACGGCTGCATCTCCGTCTCACTCAAATAACACTGCTAAAGTCATCGTTAGCCTACAACGAGTCAACAAGGTCTATCGAAATGGCAGCCGAGCGCTGGTAGACGTGAGTTTGCAAATCCGGCAGGGAGATTTTTTATTCATTACGGGTCCGTCTGGTTCTGGTAAATCAACGCTGCTCAAGCTTTTGTATGGCGAGGAAAAGGTGAACCAGGGCGAGGTTATGGTCAATGACTGTAACCTGTCGCAGCTCAAAGGAAACGATCTGTCGATGCTCAGAAGACGCATCGGAGTTGTTTTTCAAGACTACAAGCTGATCCCACGTCGCACTGTTTCTGAGAATGTTGCCTTTGTCCTTTGGGCGCAGGGCTTTACCCGCAAGGAAATTCATCGTCGCCTGCTGCCCACGCTGAAGATGGTTGGCTTGCAGGATAAGGCAAACTGTTTCCCAGACGAGCTTTCGGGCGGCGAACAGCAGCGCGTCAGCATTGCTAGAGCAATTGTCAGCACTCCGCCAATTTTGCTAGCTGATGAGCCAACTGGAAACCTTGATCCTGACAATTCCTGGCAGGTAATCAAGATTCTCAGAAAGCTGAATGGAATCGGGATTACGGTGGTTGTGACGACTCACGACGAGCATCTTGTGCGGCTATCTAACCATCCGGTTGTGCAAATTCGCAACGGTAGGCTGTATCATCCCCGCCATTAATTCTTCGGTTATTCCTCGGCTTTGGTATTGGCTCGCTTACCAGCCTGCATCAGGCGATCGCGTATTTGAATGAGTTGGCTCTGAGTGCTGATGGGCGCTCGCGGCTGAGGCATTGCAGTATCCGGCCAAGTTGGCAGATCGACGCAAGGGCAAGTTAGCGCAGGCATTCCCATGTTCGGCACCGGGACAGGCATGGCACAACGGGCACAGGGGTCGATCTCCCAAGATGGGCTGAGCAGTTCAGCAATGGTTTGATGCGTTCCTTCCAAATAGCAGTCCTTTGAGTCGGGCGACACAATTTGCTGCCAGCACTCCTCAAATTCGGCGCTGTAGCGATCGCCCCGAATCACTGGCTGAGGCAAAAGTGCTGTTTGCCCATTCTTAATTAACACCTTTTTGCCCAACTGAAACCAATAGGCGAGATATTGTCTGACTTGATCTTGGGATGCCATAGCTTTTAGTCGAACCCGTTACCTAACGCAATTAACCCACCCCTCTACAATCAATGCTACAGGGCAGCAAGGAGCACTATCAATTTAGAATCTGCATCTATTGTTAAGGTTTTGCGGAGTCAGTTTCATCTCCAACAGGGTGGAATCTAGGCAAGGGCGAACCTAACTGGCTCAGGTTTAGCACGTGTCCTGCTGTTACCAGGTAGGTTGAGGTGGCGATCGCCCCAATTTCGCGGGTCAATTTGCCCAGGCGATCGCGAAAAGTTCGCCCGATTGGATAGGCAGGTACAACTCCCCAGCCTGTTTCTTCAGAGACAAGAATTACGTCACTTGTTGTGTTGATTAAACTCGTCAACAGTTCCTTTAAAGTTTGCTCCCAGAGAATTTCATCTTGCTCTAACAAATTTGCTAACCAGGTACCTAAAGAATCAATTAGCAAACATTCTGTTGGGGCAGCAGCGCAAATTGCTTTGCTTAACTCTATGGGAACGAGTCGGGTCTGCCAGGAGGCAGGACGGCGTTGCTGATGTCGCTCGATTCGGGCTCGCCACTCTGCATCATCTGCAAGCTCTTGGGCTGTAGCAACATACACAACTGATTTGTCCGATTTCTCCGCTAAATGCTCAGCCCATTCACTTTTGCCTGAACGAGCAGGTCCAGTCACCAAAATCAACTGCCTTAGGTTAGATGACACAGTTTGCAACTGATAAGATTGCACTTTACGAAAGTATTTTAACCTGTTGAAACAGGGTATCTATCGGGGTATTATCACTGGTGGTAGTTTCACGAGTACTACTTAGAAATACCTCGGTTAGAAAGCCAGTAAAAATTTCAGGTTGCACTAATTTTGTATCTCTACATTTGATCGCTTGTAGTCTGATTGCTTATAGTTTTTTAATCTCCTAGAGGGAAGTAGCCGATGAGAAAACCAGGTCTGCAACGGATCGAGTCAACCCTGGAACAACTTCAAACCCAGCGTGTTGCTACCACTGACCAGGCTGGCGATCGCGCATTCTCCTTCAAGCTTTCCGCTGCAACGCCATCCAGCCGTTCAGGGATGACGGCTAAGCAGGTGCGCCCCTTCCCCGCTCAGAAAAGCAGTGCTGAAATCCCTAATCTGCCAAAGTTCAAGTTGCCGAGCTTTAGCAGCCACCGTCATGTCGCCAATCCTGCGCTGGCAATGGGATTGCTCAAAGAACTAGAGGGCACCGTAGAAGGCTGGCAAACAGAGCTCCAGCAAATTTTGCTGCAAATTCAGGCACTTTACCTGGAAGGTCCGATTGTAGATGGATGGCTAGAATCCCATCCCCATGAGCCTCAATCGAATCCCTTAGCTACAGACACTTCAGCCGTTATTCGTCATGCCGAAGTTGACCGCTTGATGGATTATGTGCAGGAAATTTGTAACGTGCAGCCTGGAACCGAACAGACTGTCACCTGTGAATCTCCACGCACAGGCTATCGGCTGTGTGGGCTGGGGGAAGATGGGCAGTCTTGGTCACGTCCTTGCCCACCCGATCAAATTGCCCAGGTTAGCTTGGCGATCGCCCGTTACCAAAAACTGCGGCAATTACTGGCACGCAAACAATACCTAGAAGCACGTCTGAGTCAACTTGCCAAAACGCTAATTGCGCTGCACGGACACCTACACGACCCTGCTCTCAAAGAGTGAAGTTAGACAAGTTTTGGAATATGAAATCAAAGAGTTGCGCTCCAAAACATACTTAAATCCCAATCTCAGAAATTAGGGCACCCCGCTCCGCGGGGTGCCCTAATTTCTGTAGCCCTAATTTTTGGAATTGGTATAACTCCAGCAAAGCTACTAGGTTACGGACGTAAGAATACCGAGAAATTTATTTTCATTCTCGGCTTCTTCATAGAAAATTGATGAGGCTCTATAGGTTTATGGGCTAAATAAAGAGTAGCTTGGTTGAGCTAGTCCACAGCAGCCTGAGCCGCTGATTTATCAGAACTCAAACCTATGTCTGAGCCGCAGATTTCTGCTATTATCTGCACCCACAACCGCGATGCTTACCTCGGTGCCGCGATCGATAGTTTGCTGGAGCAAGAGTTTGCAGGCGACTTTGAGGTGATCGTGGTCGATAATGCATCGAGCGATCGCACCCGTGAAGTCGTCGAAGCCCGTCTGCCTCACCCTCGCCTGCACTACATTTACGAATCTGTTACGGGCTTGTCGGTTGCCCGCAACACGGGAGCCAAAGCTGCTCGCGGCGCCATTCTCACCTATCTAGATGACGATGCTGTTGCCAGCAAAGGTTGGCTGCAAGTGCTGTACAACGCTTACGAAGCCAACGAAAAACTAGCCATTTCAGGCGGCAAAGTGACGCTGCTGTGGCCACCCGGAGTGGAACCTCCCCGCTGGCTTTCTCCCGGTTTGGCAGGTAATTTAGGAGCCTATGACTTGGGAGATGAGGTTGTTTACATCGACAAACCCGGACTGACTCCCCGGGGCTTAAACTATTCCATTCGCCGCTCGTTCTTAGACCAGATTGGCGGATTTGATGTGAATTTGGGGCGAGTCGGCAAGAACCTGCTATCTAACGAAGAACTGCACGTGACGGAACTGGCCCTGTCAACAGGCTGGCAGGTTGCTTACCTACCCGATGCACTGGTGGCTCACAATGTCGCTCCAGAGAGGCTACAGCGCTCCTGGTTCCTAAATCGGGGTTGGTGGCAGGGGATCAGCGAATGCTACCGAGAACAGCTAGCCGGACGAGCTGGATTGGGGCAGCTAAATCGCGGTGGTGAACGTTTCCTGCGCGGACTTGTTCGCTCTGTAAAATACATTGGCGATCCGGCGCAGCGGTTTGACAACTTCGTTTATGCTTATGGGCAAATTGGCTATCTCAAATCTGCGATTCAAGGAATGGTGTCTGCCCCTGAATGGTCTAAGCGATCGCAGCAATCCTCCTGACCCGCTGATGACAGCCTGTACAAGTTCCTAGCTCGATTGTCATTCAAGCTTTTGTAACTTTCAGATAAAAATTCCGTCTGGTTATTCGTTTGGCCCGTTTAACTTTCCTTTTTCCCTCTGTTTCAGTTGTTAACCCGCTTTGACTCGAGATGACTATGACCTCTAAACTTCCCGTGTCGGTTCTCATTCCCGCTAAGAATGAGCAAGAAAATTTGCCCGCTTGCCTTGCTAGCGTTGCCCGTGCGGATGAGGTGTTTGTAGTCGATTCCCAAAGTAGCGATCGCTCCGTCGAGATTTCCGAAAACTTGGGGGCTAACGTCGTTCAGTTTCACTTCAACGGTCGCTGGCCTAAAAAGAAAAACTGGTCACTAGAAAATTTGCCCTTCCGCAACGAGTGGGTACTGATCGTCGATTGCGATGAACGGATTACGCCTGAACTGTGGGACGAGATTGCGGAAGCCATCGAAAATCCAGACTTTAACGGCTACTACCTCAACCGTCGCGTCTTCTTCCTGGGCAAATGGATTCGGCATGGCGGCAAATATCCTGACTGGAACCTGCGCCTGTTCCGCCATCAAAAAGGTCGCTACGAAAACCTGGGCACTGAGGAAATTCGCAATACGGGCGACAACGAAGTCCACGAACATGTCGTGTTAGAAGGCAAGGTCGGCTATCTCAAGGAAGATATGCTGCACATCGACTTCCGTGACCTGTTCCACTGGCTAGAGCGCCACAACCGCTACTCCAACTGGGAAGCTAGAGTTTACTACAACCTACTGACTGGCATGGGTGAAAGCGGCACAATTGGCGCAAACCTGTTTGGGGACTCGGTGCAGCGCAAGCGATTCCTCAAGAAAGTGTGGGTACGCCTGCCATTCAAGCCTTTGCTGCGCTTTGTGTTGTTCTATTTCATCCGCTTGGGCTTCTTAGATGGCAAAGCAGGATATATCTACGGCCGTCTGCTGAGCCAGTATGAGTATCAAATCGGGGTCAAACTGTTTGAACTACGGCAGTTTGGGGGACGGTTAAACACCACCCCTGCACCAACCAGTGCCCCTGAACCTGTTCCTCAACCTGATGCCTGAATTCTTACCCATTCCTGATTTCCTTCAACCCTGGCGATTCTTAAACTCTTCCCAGGATTCTTCCCAGGCTATGACTGCTCCACAACTCAACACTGATGCGGGCGATCGCCTTCCTGCAACGTCCGCATCAACCTCCAACGCCGAAAATCCAATTCTCGATGCTGCGCCTCTAGCAGACCTGCGCTTGTATGACCAATCGTGGTTTGACCGGGGGCGATCAGGCTGGTTTATTTTGCTGTGGTGGCTGGTGCAGGCGATCGCCTTCCCGCTTAGCCCTCACCCTTTTAGCGGTATCCGGGTTTGGCTACTGCGACGATTTGGCGCTCAAATTGGCAAAGGCGTTTTGATTCGCCCTACCGCCCGCTTTACCTACCCCTGGAAGGTCAGCATCGGCGACTATAGCTGGATCGGAGACGATGTGGTGCTGTATAGCCTAGACCAGATTGAGATTGGTCAACACTGTGTAATTTCCCAAAAAACTTACCTTTGCACAGGTAGTCATGACATCAGCGACCCGTCCTTTAAGCTAAAAACTGCACCGATTGCGATCGGAAACGGAGCCTGGGTTGCGTCTGACTGCTTTGTTGCTCCTGGTGTGAAAATTGGTGCAAATGCTGTGATTGGTGCCCGCAGCAGCGTCTTTAGCAACATTCCGACTCAGCAGGTTTGCTTGGGGACACCCTGCCGTCCTCGTTATCCTCGACAGATGAATTAGACGGTCAGTTCAACGAACCCGCAAAATCGTCATGTCTGCGTCTGAGGCATGGTTAGCCACAGCGAGAATTAAAGCCTCCAGCAATTTGAACTTGCTGGAGGCTTTGACTTAATTGATTTTGTTTCTGGCAAATGAATTGCCAAAGTTGAATCTCAGTCTTTGTTTGCGGCTATTTTTAGGAGCGATCGCGCCCCTGCTAACGTCAACGAGAAGCCACTTGAGGCGTTGATTCCTGCTGAGGGGCAGGTGTTCCTTGCGTTCCCAGTTGAATTAGCTCAACCTTGTAGCCATTCGGGTCTTCCACAAAGGCGATTACAGTAGAGCCGTGCTTCATCGGTCCGGGTTCGCGTACCACCTTACCGCCCAACTGCTTAATATGGTCACAGGTGGCATAGATATCATCCACGCCGATCGCAATATGCCCGTAAGCATCCCCTAAATCGTAGCGGTCAGTGTCCCAGTTATAGGTCAGTTCCAAAACCGTGTGATCTGATTCCTCACCGTAGCCTACAAATGCCAGCGTAAATTTGCCGCCCGGATAGTCCTTCTGCCGCAGTAGCTTCATTCCCAGAACATCGCAGTAGAACTTGAGGGACTCTTCCAGATTGCCAACCCGCAACATCGTGTGGAGTAATCGCATTGTGTTCTCCCATTTGTTTCTCATTGTCCCCTTTATTTTGAAGCAGACTTTTGTAATCCGTCATTCGCCATTTGCCCTTCGTCAGCAGTTCACAACCAATGACCAGCAACCCATCAGAAAAATCCCCGAACTGCGCTTCAGGGAACAAGGAACTGCTATAGGATTAAGCCTGTGAGTAATTCCAAGTAGGGGAGAAAGGGATGATTGACATCTCGGATACGACGATTGAAGAAATTCGGGCAAGGGAAATTCTGGATTCGAGAGGTCGTCCAACGGTTGAGGCTGAAGTCTATTTAGCGAGTGGCGCAATGGGCCTGGCTCAAGTGCCGAGTGGTGCTTCTACGGGCAGCTTTGAGGCACATGAACTGCGAGATGGAGATGGCGATCGCTACGACGGCAAAGGCGTACTCAAAGCAGTAGAAAACGTCGAAGAAAAGATCTCCTCTGAGCTATTGGGATTAGATGCCCTTAATCAGTCCCTAATTGATCGCACCATGATTGCTCTGGATGGCTCTGCTAATAAGTCCAACTTAGGCGCAAACGCAATCCTCGCAGTTTCTCTGGCGACAGCAAAAGCAGCCGCGAATGCGCTAGAACTTCCGCTATATCGATATCTGGGCGGACCACTATCTAACCTGTTGCCCGTCCCTTTAATGAACGTGATCAATGGCGGTGCCCACGCTGACAACAACGTGGATATCCAGGAATTCATGATTGTGCCAGTGGGAGCCTCATCGTTTCGGGAGGCACTGCGCTGGGGGGCAGAAGTGTTTGCCTGCTTGAGCAAAGTCTTGAAGGGCAAAAAACTATTGACGGGCGTAGGAGACGAAGGTGGATTTGCGCCTAACCTGGAGTCTAACCAGGCTGCCCTTGATTTGCTGATTGCGGCGATCGAACAGGCAGGTTACAAGCCAGGAGAAGAGGTTGCTTTGGCGCTGGATGTTGCTGCAACTGAGCTTTACAAGGATGGACAGTATACTTACGACGGTTCTGTCCATTCTCCGACCGAAATGATTGATTACCTGGAAAACTTGGTTAGCCAATATCCTATTGTCTCCATTGAAGACGGGCTACACGAAGACGACTGGGAACATTGGCAACTGCTGACTGAGAGATTGGGAAATACCGTTCAACTGGTCGGGGATGACTTGTTTGTCACGAATCCCGAACGCTTGAAGAAGGGGATTGAGCAAATTTCAGCTAACTCCATTCTGATCAAGCTGAATCAGATTGGCTCTTTAACAGAAACGCTGGAAACCATTGATTTGGCAACACGCAATGCATTCACTTCTGTGATCAGCCACCGTTCTGGCGAAACGGAAGACACCACGATCGCCGATCTTGCAGTTGCGACTCGTGCCGGACAGATCAAAACGGGTTCCCTCTGTCGTAGCGAACGAGTTGCCAAATACAACCGCTTGTTGCGAATTGAGGATGAATTGGGAGAACAAGCGCTGTATGCAGGTGCAGTCGGTTTAGGTCCCATAGGGTAGACGGTTTAAAGCTTTTCTCGTTGCAGGGTACTCTTCTTTAGCCTCGTGGACGGTACAGGGGGCAGAGCCTCTGATCTGGCATTACAAGGCAGAGCCCTGTAACGAGAGAAAGTAACGGGAGAAACCCAAAATCCTTTTGCGGCTACATTTTTCTGGCTTGGGCGTTTAAGCTATAGCAATTTGTGTGCCTGTTGCAGGTTCGAATGGCGTATGATTCTGCACCGTAAACCCATCGACCGTTTCCCCTGGTTTTGGTTTAGTTTGGCTGGGGTGTTTTTACTTTCAGTCTTGCTGCGCTTTTGGGGCTTGGGTCGGTTCAACACGCTAGTGTTTGATGAGGTTTATTTTGCTAAGTTTGCCAGCGGTTACTTGAGGGGAATTCCGCTATTTGAAGGACATCCACCCCTGAGTACCTACTTGATTGCGCTGGGCATCTGGATTGCGAGTCACACGCCAATCGGGGATGGCAATCTGAGAAATGGGCTAACGGGGCTAGTGCTATCGCCTGTGAGCTACCGTTGGTTCAATGCGCTGATAGGGTCGCTAATCCCGCTGGTGGTGGCAGCGATCGCCTATCAACTAAGCGATCGCCGCAGTTTTGCTCTGGTCGCGGGTCTGTTTGCAGCGCTAGACGGTTTGTTTCTAGTCGAGTCCCGCTACGCCCTGATCAACGTTTACCTGGTAATTTTTGGGCTACTGGGGCAGCTATTTTTGCTCATGGCGCTGAAGGTCCAGTCTTACCGACGCTGGCTGAGGTTGGCGATCGCAGGCGCATTTTTTGGAGCCTCGGTTGCCGTTAAGTGGAATGGGTTGGGCTTTTTGCTTGGTGCTTACCTGACCTGGAGTGCAGCCTGGGTGCTTCAGTGGATCAACCAGTTGTTTCCAAAAGCCTTTTCGCCTAAAGCTACCTACCAGACTGCTTTAGAACATTTAACACAGCTAAAACTTTGGCACATTTTGCCGAACCTAACGCTGATTCCCTTCCTGATTTATTACGTCAGTTGGATTCCCTTTATCCGGCTTGATCCCAGCACCAACTTCTGGCAGTGGCAGTCTACCATTCTGGAATATCACGGGCGGGTTGGCGGCATGGATGCCCATCCGTACTGTTCGCCCTGGTATACCTGGCCGCTCATGCTACGTCCGGTCGCCTATTTTTACAAAGCTGCTCAAACTGCCAGTGAACCCGTTCTGGTTGTAGGTCCGCCCCTCCCGGACGGGACGGGAACCGTGATTTACGATGTCCACGCCCTTGGAAATCCGATTCTCTGGTGGCTTTCGACAGCCGCACTAGTTTTTCTGATCGGCGTACTAGTTTATCAAGCCTGGAAATGGCTCACTGCTCTTAATTTAAAGCTTCACCCCAGCAATCCTTCTACTCCTCCACCCCTCCCATCCTTCCTTCGCTCTCACCCCTCCCCTGCGCCTTACCTCATTGCCCTTTATTTGCTGCTCAACTATAGTGCGAATTGGCTCCCTTGGGCGAAGGTGACTCGCTGTGTGTTTATCTACCACTACATGGGAGCGTCGGTGTTTGGGCTGCTGGCGATCGCCTATCTCAGCGATCGCTGGCTCTGGCATCCCCAAGCAGTTTTTAGAGCCGCAGGCATTACAGCAATTTTCTTAATTGCGCTGGCGTTTGTGTTCTGGTTACCACTTTATCTGGGGTTACCGCTTTCGATGGAAGGATTGGAATTACGTCGCTGGCTTGATTCTTGGATTTAAGGGATTGAAGACTATTGGCGTTGAAACAGGACGCGGTAGACTGGCTCTCCTCGCGATAGGGTAGACTGCTCACGCTCAGTCATGACGGGGAGCGGGTTGGTAGGAAGCCACTCGTCATTCTGTGGAGTAAAGGCAGGATGTTCTAAGAAGCGATCGCGCATTTCGATTGCAACTGCCTCAATGTCTGACTGGAGCAGCACTAAGCCACCGCTGACCAAATTTTTTGCCAATTCTTCTACTACCTCTGGCTGCACCATGCGACGCTTCTGGTGCCGCTTCTTAAACCAGGGATCGGGAAACTGAATCGTTACCCCCTTCAACGTGTTCGGCGGCAGCGAACTGAGTAGCAGATGCAAGGAAGTATTCACGTTGCAGAACAAATAGTGCAGGTTCGTAAGACCTAGTTCCTCTCGCCGCGAATTGGCATATTCGACCAGCGGTTGCCGAATTTCTAGCCCCAAAAAATTCCAGTCGGGCTGCTGCTGCGCCATGTCTTGCACAAAATAACCCTTGCCACAGCCAATATCTAGATGCAAAGGCTGCGTCAGGTCAGCATAAATTTTCTCCCAGTTAGGCGGGGTAACGGGTTGCTGATACTTATCGCTTAGCGGGTTAACATGTTGTCGCACACGAACGAGGGGCAAGGCAAATACTCCTATGCTGTAAAAGTCTGACTGATTCCAATAGGTTTAGCTTTATTTGAGCATCAGACAAATTCTGATCGTTATAGATCATAGCCCTGAGGCAAAGATCCTTATCCCAAGCAAGCATGTTTATGCCTGATTCATACCTGACCCTGTAAACGCTATATTCAGCAGGGCAGGAGCGTTTAGTTGAGAAACCAGCTTAAAACTTTTTTCCTAGCAGTTTTGCGGGATGGGGCTGTCTTCATCCTTCATCCCTCATCCTTCAATCAGATTGAGGCAGCTTATGAGTTTAGATTTTCGGTTTGCGATCGCCAGCGACCTTCACATCGCCCTTCCCCACACGATTTGGGATCATCCCACTCGCTTTCATCTGGTTGAGGTGAGCATTCCTGCCCTGGAGGTAGTGCTGGAGCGGTTGGAGCAGCTAAAGCTAGACTTTTTGCTATTGCCGGGAGATCTGACTCAACATGGAGAACCAGAAAATCATAGCTGGCTAGCTGAGCGGTTGGCGAAACTGCCCTACCCAGTCTATGTGATTCCAGGAAATCATGATGTGCCAGAACGGTTCGCCACGGAGCAATCAATTGGGCTAGCTGACTTTCCTTTGTATTACCCAAAATTTGGCTACGATGACCCGACGCGGGTTTACTACAGCCATGAAATTCTGCCAGGAGTTCGGTTGATTGGGCTAAACTCCAACTTTTTTGACTCTGAAGGAAAGCAAATTGGTACGGGCTACCTGGACGATGAACAGTTTGACTGGCTTCAGCAAACTTTGATAGGAACCAAAGGTGAATTAGTCATCGTGATGATTCACCACAACGTCGTAGAACATTTACCAGGACAGTCTAGCGATGCGCTGGGTCGCCGCTACATGTTGAAGAATGCGCCCAGGCTACTGAAATTACTCCGGTCTGCTGGCGTGCAGTTAATTTTCACAGGGCACCTCCATGTGCAGGATATTGCTTGCCATGAAGGAATCTATGACATCACCACTGGCTCTTTAGTTAGTTATCCTCACCCTTACCGAGTGCTGCATTTCCGACAAGATGAACAGGGTAAACAGCAACTTCAGATTGAGTCCGATCGCGTTGCTGCTGTATCTGGATGGGAAGATTTGCAGAGCTCATCACGGGAGTGGATGGGCGATCGCTCTCGTTCTTTCATGCTCAAACTCCTCACTCAGCCACCGCTCAGCCTTTCCCTTGCCGAAGCAGAAGCCTTAGTTCCAGGTTTGCGCTACTTCTGGGCTGACATTGCCGACGGGGATGCGCTATTTAACCTTCCTCAGTTCCCAAGTGTGGCTCGTCAATATTTTGAGCGGTTTAGCGCCAGAGATCCCTTAGGCAGTCCAGCTTTGATCGATAACTGCACGACATTGGTGTTGGGAGGGAAGGACTAGGGCTGACGGCAAATACCAAAGACAGAAGTATACCCGTGTAGGAAAGTCGCGTCCCCAACCGGACCAATTTCGCCACCGCAAAAGAAGCCACTGACCGGAATATTACGGATATAGCGACCAAACAAGTGAGAGTCAAAGTTGGGCTGTCCATAGAGTCCTTGTCCTCGTCCAACGCACGAGAAGAGCAGCGCACCTGCTGCTTCAGAGTTTGCCTGAGTATTTTGCTGATAGCGTTCTAGCATCATCTCCAGGTCTTCGGCAGAGGCTTGGGCATCACGCAGGTGAAACTGAATGCGCTGCCCTGGACGGACGCGATCGCCAATCGCGATCGCCCCCACCTTCGGGTCAACGCCCAGCAAATTGCGAATCAAAAAATCTCCCTGTTCCAGACGCTGCTTAAATTCGTTGCGAGCAATTCCCACAAACAAGGAATGTTGCGCCAACGCCCTATCTTCATCACTTAAATCTTGAAATAGCGACTGAAGCACCTCTAGCGGAGTCTTTGCCATGCCGCAAGCTAAAGCATCCGCATCAACCTGTTCCTCAATACTCAGGACAATATTTCGCTCACCCTCAGCGACACGGTAAGTCTGCCCAATTGGACGGCAGCCCTGAGCCACAATCGTTTCCATCACAATGTCGCCACTCAAGGCTACACCGACCGTTCCCTCGTAAAGTACTTGGTCATTGAAAAACAGCGTGCTGCTGTTGGTAATTGAGCTAACGCTGGCTAAGCCACCTACCTTCGCAGAACCCGGATAGGCATAGTCCAACCCTTGCAGCAAATCGTTGATCCCCGAAGAGAAAGGGTCAGATAGCAAGACAAACTGAGGTTCATCCTCAGGCGAAATGCCAGTCAGATCGACCCAGGCAGACGGAGGGCTGTCCAGATCAGGCAATTCATCTGAGGGAATATAAAATGGCTGTACCTTTACGCCAGGTAAATGAGCCAGACTGAGACTCAAGCCAGCGTCTTGTTCAACTTCTTGAGCTTCACCTGACTGATTCATGCCAATCACGCCGCCGCCGCTACAGCCAATTAGAACCGATAAAGAGAGCCGTTCTTGCAGTAAGGGCAACAGCCGGGAATATTCACTGGCAAACGCTGAGGAGATGAATACTAACCCCAAATCTGCCGGAGCTTGCAGCGATCGCTGCGCCTGCTCGACTACTTCTCCGACTGCTGCCTCCAAGGACGGGCGGGTTGACAAAGCACTAGCCCATTTCATCTGGTCAGTCATGAGTTCTACCCTTTTGGTAGCGCTACTGTTACCCAACATACATCAATGCTACACAGCAATCCTAAATCATTTGTGGGATTGAGAGCCTTGGAAGCCCCTTCCGAAAGAAGTACACATATCCCTTGTTCTAGGATGCGCTATGGCAATCTCAACTATCTTGCTAAACTGAAGGTAGACGAGTGAGTATGTTTTCCTATAAGCATCTGCATTAGATGGCTATGCCAGTCTTAAGAGATGCGACACAGGAAATTCTGACTAAAGATAGCTTATGCAAGGGAGCAACGAGCCAAACCTTAAAAAATAGGGCTTAATTTGGTTTCGTTCTGCTGACCTCGTGCATTACTGAAGGTAGAAGTTATGTTCTAAGTCATGTTTCTCTGGAAAGTTTAACAAAACAGTTTGTTAAGCTAATCTGTGTTAGGAAAACTCAAAGTTCAACGATAAAACTGATTGAAACCGGAAAGTCTATGAGCGATATTCAAAGCCAGATCGAAAAAGAGCGTGAACAAGCTCGTGCTGCTTGTGAAATAAGTGGTGGTAATTCTCAAGAATGTGCTGCTGCCTGGGATGCAGTCGAAGAGCTACAGGCTGAGGCGTCTCACCAGCGCCAAAAGGGTTCTCAGAAAAACTCCCTGGAGCAGTACTGCGACGCTAACCCTGATGCAGACGAATGTCGTGTATACGACACCTGAGGTTGAGCCTAGTTTCAAGATCTGTCTTGAAATCAAGTCTTTAGCCGTACTGTTTCTTAGATTACTTAGATGGGGGTGCAGGCTACTGCATCCCCTTGCTTTTTATAACTGCTAGTGAGTTGTGGCTCGAATTGTGACTATTGGGATGTGATGACATCGATCGCACTTTCTCTACCTGATGCCAATGCGACCCGTAAGTTGGGAAATGTGCTGGGGCGATCGCTACCAGCAGGCACTGTGCTTCTGCTAGAAGGAAATTTGGGCAGCGGCAAAACAACTCTAGTTCAGGGGATCGGTGAGGGACTGGGAATTGTAGAGGCGATCGCCAGTCCCACCTTTACCTTGGTGAATGAATATTTAGAAGGGCGAATTCCGCTCTACCACCTCGACCTCTATCGGTTGCAACCCTCAGAAGTTGCGGCGCTTTATCTGGAATCCTATTGGGATGGGATAGAAAACCCATTGGGCATCGTCGCGATCGAATGGGCAGAACGTCTAGAACAGCGACCGTCAGATTATTTGCAAATTCGTCTAACCGGTGCAGAAACCTCTGACCGGCAGGTATACCTTGAAGGAATTGGACAACCTCCTATCAAGCTTTCGGAACTGCTGGCAATGTATGAACCGATATAAGAGCGACGAGTTTTTTAACCTATTCCCCCTGCTATCAGGGACGCTGAGTCGCGATCGCCAGCCTCACTCCCTCAATCGCCCGTAGCCGATCCATTACCGCTACGACCTGCCCATGATCGACCGCTGCATCGGCGTTGATCACCACGAGAGGGGGTTGTCCCGATGCTACTAACGTCTGTGTTTGCGTTGCTAGGTCATCCAGCACAACAGGTTGGCGATCGAGAAAAAGCTCCCCCTCCTGGTTAATGGTTACTACAATCTGATTCTGCGGCTGAGCTTCACTAGTAGCGGCTCCAGGTACATTCACAGGTAGTCCTTCAGAGCGGGTCAGAAATAGCGTAGACATAATAAAAAAAGTCAAGATCGCAAAGATCACATCGATCATCGGCACGATGTTAATCTGCGGCGGTATGTCTGGCTCACTGGGTAGGCGCATAAGGCAAACCTCCTCGCTCGTAACGGCGACGGTAAAGTAGCTCTAACTGACCACCATACTCCTGAATTAAAGCCATTTGCCTTAGATATAGTCCGCGAAACATATTGGCAAACAGCAGCGTAAATATCGCCACAACCAAGCCTGAAGCGGTTGAAATTAGCGCTTCGCTGATCCCTGCTGTGACTCCGGTTGTTTGGGCGCTGCTCAGGTCTCCCACGCGCAAAGACGCGAATGAGTTGATTAAACCTAAAATGGTGCCCAGCAACCCCAGCAGGGGGGACACACTAATTACCGTTTCAAAGATTGTGTTAAAGCGCTTTAGCAGCGGCAGTTCTGCCTGTGCAGCACTTTCCAATGCCAGCCTAAACTCCTCTGGAGTCGCTTGCTCTAGCTCCATAGCCGCTATAAAGATTCGGGCCATGGGTAAATCGGCATTTTGTTCTAACTTCTGGAAGGCTGTACGAGCACTACGACGATAAAGCGCTAAAATTTCGCGAATTACCCGATCTTGGCGGCGAGCCACCTGGAACCAGAAGACAACACGCTCTAGAATTAGCGCTGTTGCTAAAATTGATAGTCCTAGTAGGGGCCACATGACGACCCCACCTAGGACAAATAAGTTGCTAATTGACATGCCTTTTTTCGGTCTGATCAAGTTCCTGGAAAGTGGTCAATCTGAGCGTAACCGCTAAAGACCAACTTTTTTCCATGAGTTTCTAGACGATTAACTCGGAGCATTACGCCATCCAAGTCAAATCGATCTAGATCGACCATACTATCCAAAATCTCGGCGAATGCCATAGTCAGAACCTCAGACAGCCCGCGCACGTCCTCAGGTACTGCTTCTGGCTCAAATTGAGGGTTGGCAAAAGAAATTCGGCGGCGTTTTTCAACTGTCAGCGTCGCGGTCATGCTGATGGGCACGTCGCTCCTGTTTGGCAGGTCGGTCTTCGCTGCAATTTGTACCCGGTTGTCAGGCAACAGTTGCACCTTTACTGCTCTAAAAGAAATGGCTTCCCCGCCCGAAAGGTTAGTTAAAGTTTCTGATTCAACGTTTTTGAGACGCTTTTCTACCAGATCAGCCTCAAATGCCCGATTTATTGCTTCTTCCGAAAGAGTGACCTGTGCAACGGCTTGCGTCGGCTGCTTCAGACGGATCTTCCCCCCCATGATCGAGCCAACGTCAATTGAAACAGCATCAGTCTCAAAGGACATTTCCTCGACCTGAAACTGTCTGCGGATTGTCAATCCTCGACCGCTCATCTTAAAGCTGTCAATACTGCCTTGCAGCAGCTTGCTAGAGGGATAGCAGCGAATATCGACTTCAACCGACTCACTTTGGGTGAACAAGTGGCGGATAGACTGACTGGCGACAGTATTGAGCATGCGCTCACCCATGTCTGT
The DNA here is from genome assembly GCF_014695875.1 of Leptolyngbya sp. FACHB-541. Taxonomy (NCBI): domain Bacteria; kingdom Bacillati; phylum Cyanobacteriota; class Cyanophyceae; order Leptolyngbyales; family Leptolyngbyaceae; genus Leptolyngbya; species Leptolyngbya sp. FACHB-541. The sequence continues at coordinate 170,930 of NZ_JACJPC010000135.1, forward strand.
GCCAGGACGATTAGTCAAACCAGTAAAACCACCAAACATGCGAATGCGCGTTCACGAGAGTTCTCATCCTTTGTAACAGAATATAAAGAACTCGACAACCGTTGTATAACTTTTATGACGATTAGTTGCACTTATTCCTTGCTTATGAAAATCCTATATGTTCGAAAAGCTACAAGGTTATTCATGCAAGGCGTAATCTCTCAATCCTTGATGAGACAAGCGTTTTGCCGCTTCAGAAGGCATTTGAACTTTGCTATTTCTAGGCTTTAGTTGCAATCATTCCAGTCTGACGGGCATAGGCAAAAATTCCACCTGCATCAATGACAGGACCGACATCTCCTAACGGTTGAAGACTATATTCCTGGTTGAGCGTGTGGTTGATCAGCCGATTCTGCTCAAAGTCGATTGTGACTTCTTGCCCTGTTTCAAATTGGTCGCAGAGGCGATCGCCCACTTCCCAGGGATACAGTTCACCCGTCGCCGTACAGTTGCGGAAAAAGATGCGGGCGTAGGACTGAGCCACGACTGCCTCTACCCCTGCTGCTCCTAAGGCGATCGGTGCATGTTCACGAGAAGAGCCACAGCCAAAGTTTTCCCCAGCGATGATGATCGGGTATATAGTTTTCATCTCGCCCTCGGCAATAAATTTGCCGTAGCGATCGGGCAAGCCAATCAGCGCATAGCTGCCCAGCTTTTCATACTCATCGGGCTTTGAGGGGACCAGGGTCAGATATTCCGCTGGAATGATTTGGTCGGTATCGATGTTGTCATCTACAACAAAAATCAAACCTCGAATCGTTTTGCCCATGCTGACAGTTTTCCTCTCTGACTTGAGTAGGTAGATCGAAGGAACGTTAGTCTTCCACTTTATCACTGCATTACTGTTGATCACTGCATTGCTGCGGCTTGTCCCATCGAGAACGTGAAGGAGTTGGGAAAGGCAAATAGGGTGTTCATAAGGCAAAAGTTGTCGGCTCTAACAAAAAAATCGGCAGAAATCCTGCTCAACACAGGTCAATCTGCATTCGCTGCTGTTCAAGAATTGCTCAACACACTAAGCTATGAAAAGGGCAATCCTGGCGATCGCCCTCTTCTGCATCAGTTGCAGCTTTTGCAATTTTGAACCCTGAATCTGGACGCTGAGTGTGCCCAAAGCTGGCATTATTTACAACGATATCAAGCCCGTTGCCTGTCGCGTTGCCGAGGAGTTAAGAGCCAAGCTGGTAACGTGCGGCTGGGATGTTTACCTGACAACGGGTGCTGGCGGCATCTTGGGCTACTCTAGCCCTGATCGTCCCATCTGCCACACCCCGATTGATCAGCTTGTTCCGCCTGGGTTTGACCAGGAAATGGCTTTCGCGATCGTTTTAGGAGGCGATGGCACGGTTTTGTCGGCCTTTCGTCAGGTTGCTCCCAGTCGTATTCCCCTACTAACCGTAAATACGGGGCACATGGGCTTTTTGACTGAGGTTTACATCAGCCAATTGCCTCAGGCGATCGAAGCTTTGGTCGAGGGAAACTACGAAGTCGAAGAGCGAGCCATGCTTGCTGTGCAGGTGTTCCAGGGCCGGGATGGACTGACCTGGGAAGCGCTTTGTCTGAACGAAATGGTGATCCACCGGGAACCCCTGACCAGCATGTGCCATTTTGAGATTGAGATTGGCAAACACGCCCCAATTGACATTGCCGCAGATGGGGTGATGATTTCTACGCCAACAGGCTCCACTGCTTATTCACTGTCGGCGGGTGGGCCGGTTGTCGCACCGGGTGTTCCAGCCCTACAGCTTGTGCCAATTTGTCCGCACTCTTTAGCCTCGCGTGCGCTGGTGTTTGCGGACAACGAGCCTGTGACTATTTACCCAGCCAATCCCGATCGCCTGGTAATGGTAGTGGATGGGAATGCAGGCTGCTACGTTTCGCCTGAAGATCGGGTGCAAGTGCAGCGATCGCCCCATTCCGCCCGTTTCATTCGCCTTCAGCCGACCGAGTTTTTCCACGTCCTGCGCGAAAAGTTAGGCTGGGGGCTGCCACACATCGCTAAGCCCACTTCTGTTGAGTTACCTTAAGCACTACCCAAAGCGGTGAAGTCATTCTGTCCTGAACGTGCTAAAACAGGGTATTAATGCTTATCGCATCTTATGAACACAGCAACTCCTGACCACAGCCCTCGCGTGCTGCTCGTTGAGACAGATGAATCTCTGGCTCAGCACGTCAGCGCGGATCTGAGAGAGTCTGGTTATGAAACAGCGATCGCCTACGACGCAGTAAGTGGCTTGCATCAAGCGAACGAGTTTCAACCGTCGCTGATTGTGATCGACCGGATGCTAGCGGGCGAGTCTGGGCTGTGGCTCTGCAACAACTTGAGAGCGGCTGGAGTGCGAATGCCTGTAGTGTTGCTGATGGCGCGCGACACGGTGGATGACCGCGTCGCTTGCCTGGAAGCTGGGGCAGATGACTATTTTCTTAAGCCCTACCGGACTGAGGAATTTTTAAAGCTGGTGCAGCTCTACTTGCAGCCAGATACCGTGAGTGCTGAGCAACTGCGATTTGGCGAACTGGTGCTGGATCTGGCAACTCGTCGGGCGCTGCGGTATGGACGGGCAATTGACCTGACGATGAAAGAATTTGAGCTACTAAAATATTTAATGGAGCATCCGCGTGAGGTGCTGACCCGCGAACAGATTTTAGAGAACGTTTGGGGCTACGACTTTATGGGCGAGTCCAACGTGATTGAGGTCTACATTCGCTATCTGCGCTTAAAAATCGAAGACGAAGGCGAAAAGCGCCTAATTCAGACCGTACGCGGGGTTGGTTACGTTTTAAGAGAAGTTTAGATGGCGATCGCCAAATTTTTTATGAATCGTTTGTGTTTAGTTAGCACATTCACCATTGGGTTGAGTGTGCTGCTTATGAGCTGCACTTATCCCTCCACTTCACCGGAGACTAGCAGCCCCTCAGAATCAGCTCAGCCGCCCACCCCCGTTGAAACCTCGCAGTCTAACTCAGGACAATCTTTGCCTATCTCAGCTCAAGCTACTGTTGGCGATCAGCAGATCCAGCTCGAAGTGGCTCGCACTCCTCAGCAACAGGCGACCGGGCTGATGTTTAGAAGCGAACTGGCAGATGACCGGGGAATGCTGTTTGAATTTGAGCCTCCCCGCCCAGTTAATTTCTGGATGCGGAATGTGCTAATTCCGCTAGACATGGTTTTTTTGCTAAATGGGGAAGTGCAGGCGATCGCCTCCAACGTCCCTCCCTGCACCACTCAGACTTGCCCCACCTACGGACCAGAAGGTTCTGTTAATCAAGTGCTCGAGTTGCGAGGCGGACGTGCAGCAGAGCTAGGATTACAGGTCGGCGATCAGGTTGCGATCGAGTTTCTGCAAAGCGAAGCAAATTAGCCCATTCACTAAAGTTCCGCGATTTCACAAAACTTATTGCCCTGATTGCTAAATCTAGGGTGAATACATCTGTACAAGCTCATCTGGATTTGATAGTTTATTCTTCCCTGAAGCTTTAAAGCGGCAGGGATACTTATATAACGTTTACAAAATCTCCTGGTTTCTACGAGTGTTCTTTACGTCTGTATTAGGAAAATAGAGTACTCTTGCGGAAGGTATAAGGTAGCACTCAAGGTTTAGTTGTCTTAATTCAGCGATAGCCAGCCTAAAGAGGTAAATTGTTAAACTTTCAGCTGAATTATCCAGATTGACCGGGTGTTGACTGCAAAACGAGTAGAGTAAACAACAAATTGCCAAAAGTCGTTTGTTGACTTGCTAAATCTAGTTAGGTTAGTTAGGAAACTCAGTCAAATTGGGCAGAGGACAGACGAAAGAGTGGCTATCGGCTGCTCACAGATTCAAATACAAATTTCACAATAGGTCACAGCAAGGAGGTGAACTCACAATATGACACCCACAACCCACTCTCGATTTATTCACTTTTTACAAGAAGATTTAGCGCTCTCTGCTTCTTCTATTGCGATCGCTCTGCGACATCGTGAGCAAGACCCTGGACCATTGCCCATGATTTTGTGGCAATACGGTCTGGTGACGCTAGAACAACTCGATCGCATTTTTGATTGGATGGAGACGACTCAAGCTTAAATCAACTCCAAGGAATGCATGACTTTAAATCTGTGGCACTGCGGCATCAGTTGGACAGACAATCGAATAACCTGGAGCGATTACAGCTTAATATCTCAACGCAAAAGAGCGGGTCAACTATCGACCCGCTCTTTATATTAGTGAACTAATTAGGAGATTAGGACGCCTGAAGCTCATAGTCACCTAATGAGCGGTAGTCACCTAATGAGCAAAGACTGCTGCTGCCGCTGCGATGCCTGCACCAGGCGTAAAGCTGTCGTACCCCAAAGATTGGAGCGCCGACTCTAAAGCACCAACGGCAGTGAGAATGTCGCGATCGCTGACAAAGCCAAGATGCCCAATACGGAAAATCTTGCCCTTGAGATGGTCTTGCCCACCTGCAACCGCAATATCAAACTGTTTCCTGAGTATGCCGCGAATCTGTTCAGAATCGATGTTGGCGGGAGCGATCGCCGTAATCGCTGGACTCGCTGCCTGATCAGCCGCAAACAACGGTAGACTCAGCGCCTTCATCGCAGCACGAGTAGCGTGCATATGACGCTGGTGACGAGCAAAAATATTCTCTAAACCCTCTGCTTGCATCATTTTCAGCGCAGTCTGAAGCGCAAAAAATAGGTTTACAGGCGGTGTAAAGGGAGTGCTATTTTTGGCAGCATCCTTGCGATATTTGCCCAAATCAAGGTAAAAACGCGGTAACTTGGCGTGAGCGTAAGCCTCCCAGGCTTTTGGACTAACGGCAACAAATCCCAAACCTGGTGGAATCATAAAACCTTTTTGGGAACCGGAAGCCACCACGTCCAAGCCCCATTCATCTATGGGCAAGTGTACAGCTCCAATACTGGTTACGGCATCAACAATGATCAGCGCTTCGCCGTGTCCTTTAACATAGCGATTGATCGTCTCTAAATCGTTCAACACACCTGTTGAAGTTTCGCTATGAGTGACAACGACAGCCTTGATTTGCTTGTCGGTATCAGCTTCTAACTTGACGCGAAACTCATCCGGGTTCAGCGGTTTGCCCCACTCAGATGTAATTGTCTCTACATTCAGTCCGTAAGCCTTGCCTACCTCTGCCCAACGCTCGCCAAACTTGCCGTTGCAGCCTACTAAAATGCGATCGCCCGGACTCAGGAAATTGATCATTCCCGCTTCCATCGCCCCCGTACCACTAGCCGCTAAGACCAAAACATCATTTTGGGTTTGGTGCAGCCACTTCAACCCTTGCGTCACCTCCGCCATCACCTTATTGAAATCACCGCTGCGATGCCCAATTGGATGCTTGGCCAGCGCCAGCAAAACCTGTTCCGGCACAGGAGTCGGTCCAGGAATCATCAACATCAACTTATCGTCCATCAATCTGCCCTACCTGTGTGAGTTGTCTGCCAGGAATATGTAGTGGTTGGCGTATGATCCAGAATGCCACAACTTTATGCTTGTCTTCGCCCGGAAATGTGATTCATAAACTGCTAAATCTACGCAATCTAGCAGGTTGATTTGGCAGATTGACCTCCTACTGGTCTGAAAGTGCGTCAGCAGATTGAATTAATTTTCTTATAGTTTTAAACCGAATCCTCAACAGCCTGTCCGCCAATGACAGAATCAACAACGCAAGCACAGCAAGCAGAGTTAGAAAGCTTGCAAGCTCGAATCTCTCAAGACTAGCCACAGTGCAGCACCGGAAAGATGGTTATTTAAGTTGATGGAGGTTCGATAGCACCATTCAATCACCCGAAATGCGGCTGAAAGGTGTCGGATGATGTTGCTCGCGCCATGCCTTACACTGTCCTGAGAATTTGTCAAATTAATGGGAGGCAAGTTAAAGATTTAGTAAAGTGAAACGCTGCTCAAACCGCTCAACCTAATATATTTTCTTAAAGGGATCTATTCACCAAGTTTCGGAATGCATATCTTTATACAGGCGATCAAGTAAATATGCGTACAAACGTCAGTAAGAAGTCTACTTTTAGATTTCAGCCGAGTCTTGTTCTTTGGGAAGTTCATCAAAGTTTTAAAGTAAAAGTGATTGAAATCACAATTTTCCAGGACGCAGCTTAAGTAGTATTGGAGACATATATACAAGAAGCTGTTAAATCCATATCTCTGTTGGTCGGTTTTCTGGTTTAGGGTTTTCTACCTTGACAGAATGGTTCTATTAGATAGACATTGGGTTGGATTTACTGTTGGTGATTGGGCTGAGGAGCGCCAACTGTTGTGACTACATGGACAGGCTGCAATAACAGACAAATCACGCGGCACGAGCAGGAAATCTACGATCATTTGCTCCACTGGATCGAACTGGAGCCTCCCGATCGACTGATCAAACGCTTTCGCTGTCTATTTATTGATGGCACAGGGTATCCTGATGCTGACATTGCAGCCAGTCTTGATGCTGTGACAGCGTCAGGGTTGGCTTCTGAGGAATTTCGGTACGTCCTAAACCGCTGCTGTCACATTCTGATCAACCGCTGGCAGGCACGCTCGCAGTTTCAAATGGCCATTCCTGAGTTAGTTGGGCTATTTGAAACAATTCCGGCTGAGCCCGTCACCGGCATCAAGCGATCGCGCTCTGTTCGCCGATTGCGAGAACTCGTCAAACTTTTTACTGAAACTGAACAATACCTGACACTGCGTCGCTTAGCTCAGGTAGTGCAGGAAGCCGAAAACAACGCCAATGCAGGAAATCGCCCTCTCGGTACGCTAATTAGACGCTACCCCTATCTCTACGAACATTGCCTTTTGAGTGAAGATAGCACTCAAGAGCATCAGCATACTGTCAAACAGATCCAGTTCAGAGTACAGCGGCAGTTTGAGATTGATCTGTCGCAGTATGTGACTTACCAAATGCGGCGATCGCAAATCGCGTCTCGCTTATCTTCACCCACCGCCCAGCGAATCATTCAACCCGTCGCTAATCCGACGCTGCTCAATGATCAGGAGTTAGGTAGAGCAATCCGACACTACATTGGCAAGGTTGAAGGATCGAGTACTTATCGCGATTTGGCTTATAGCTTCTTGGCACATAGCGGTCAGGCAGTAACGTACAAAACGTTTAAGGACGATCTCTATCAATACATGACTTCCTCGGTCGATCCAGAATACGGAAGACGGAAGTTTAACAATCAGCTTTATCAGCATCTCAAGTCTACGTTGCCTGACAGCAACTCCAAACCTCTAGACGATTTTCTGGTGGTGCGGACTTGCAGCCAACTGCTCAACTTCCTTGTGGTTGAAAGTCCTCAGCGTCCTCAGCATTTTGTCTTTGTGGATTTGCTCACTAATTTGGGGCCAGTTCTTACGACTGGGCTGCTGCTTAAGATTGTGCTGCTATGCCGTAAAGTCAAGCCATCCTTAGAGCGGCGCTTTTCGATCTTATTTAGCCACTACGAAGCCTATACTCGTGATGCAGTAGCTTGGCTGGTGAAGGCGCTTGAGAATTTGAATGTGGCCTTAAGTACCCACTTTGGTGCAGTTGACTTATCTTTTGTTTGCTAAGACTGGCTCTACATGAGGCTACATATTTTGAAGCACGCGTGTACGCGGTATGTTCCAAACATGCTGCCTTAACGAGAATTGGTATAAGGCTTGTGACAAGCTACATGAAATTTTGAGATACCATTGGAGCTAATATTTACCTGATACTGGCTGTAGCTTTAGAATGTGTAGGTGGTATAGCTTCTGTTTCTAATAGCTGAGCTTATCCAAGGTAGGGAAGGGTCGAGCGATCGCCCTGGTTGAGTAAAATGATTAGTGAAGATTAGCTTTAAGGAGAAGCAAGTAATGACCCAAGTGCTCTTAGGTGAGAACGAAGGTATCGAGTCAGCTCTGAGACGGTTTAAGCGGCAGGTTTCCAAAGCAGGAATCTTGGCAGACGTAAAGAGCCATCGTCATTTTGAAACCCCATTAGAGAAGCGTAAGCGCAAGGCAGTTATGGCCCGTCGCAAGCGGCGTTTCCGCTAAATATTGGTTCAGGCTCTTTGTCAGGCATTGGTGCTTCAGGAGATGTCTCTTAGTGAGCGATTGCAGCATCGCTGTCTTCTGATTCTTAGAAATGTCTGAATCTGGCTTATCGTTTCAGGTTTGTTGTGAGAGTTGCATTGATTTGAGTGTGGCTCTCACATCTGACTAAAAGCACTTTTATCACTTCAGTGGTTAAACTTATTCCTAAATCAGCCGTTGTCTATTCCAAGAGTTTTGGAGAAATAGCTAGGATTGAACCAGCGCTCTGCTGAAGACGGTATGAGGAGTGTTAGGGCTTTTTGCTTCTGGAGGTTCGGTTTTGCCTGGTTCTTCGTCCAATCCTGACTTTAATTCAACCCCAGATCCCAGTTTGTCGGCGGTGAATGCAGCAGAATCATCTGAGCAAAAGGCGAGACTGGATACTGAGCTAGAAGAAACAATTCACAGTTTTGAAGACATCCAGGCAGAGTTGCACTACAGGCAGGCTCAAGAGGCTTTGCGTGAACTGGTGACTACTCTGGATCTTACAGCGAGAGAACGGGCTGGTCTGGAAACAGAGATCTACAGCCTGGAATCTATGTTAGATAAGCTCGATCGCCAGGTTGTTCACATTGCTGTGTTTGGCATGGTAGGACGGGGAAAGTCTTCGCTGCTTAATGCGCTCCTAGGTCAACCTGTATTTACGACTGGACCTACTCATGGCGTAACGCAGCAGATGCAGAGCGCCAGTTGGAACTTACGCCGGGAAGCAGTTGAGGGAAGCGATCGCCCCCTGCTCAGAGTTTCACTACCGGGTTTGGGCAATTCCCAAGTTGAGCTAATTGACACCCCCGGCATTGATGAGGTGCATGGCGAAAGTCGGGAGGCGCTGGCACGTCAGGTGGCAAAACAGGCAGATCTTATTCTGTTTGTGATTGCTGGAGACATGACCCAGGTTGAGTACACGGCTCTCTCGGAACTGCGTCAAGCCAGCAAGCCAATTCTCCTGGTATTAAACAAAATCGACCAGTATCCTCAGGCTGACCGATTGGCGATTTACCACAAAATTCGAGATGAGCGGGTGCGTGAACTGCTTTCGCCCGACGAAATTGTGATGACGGCAGCCTCCCCCCTGATTGCCAGGGCAGTTCGTCGTCCTGACGGTAAAGTAGTAGCAAATCTCAGTCAGGGTATGCCCCAGGTTGATGAACTGAAACTGAAAATTTTGGAGATTTTGCACCGCGAAGGTAAAGCACTCGTGGCGTTGAACACGATGCTCTACGCCGATGATGTGAATGAGCAACTGGTGCAGCGCAAGATGGAAATTCGCGATCGCAGTGCCAATCAAATTATCTGGAATGGGGTGATGACAAAGGCAGTGGCGATCGCCCTCAACCCAGTTACAGCACTCGACTTACTCAGCGGCACTGTAATCGATGTAGCAATGATTTTGACCCTGTCAAAACTATATGGCATCGTCATGACTCAGCAGGGCGCAGTCAGCTTGCTACAAAAAATTGCTGTCAGCATGGGTGGCATCACTGCCAGTGAACTCGTCGCCACCTTTGGACTCAGTTCGCTTAAGGGACTATTAGGGCTTTCTGCGCCTGCAACTGGAGGAGCTTCCCTGCTACCCTACCTCTCGGTTGCGTTGACCCAAGCTGGAGTTGCCGGAGTTTCCTCCTACGGCATTGGGCAAGTTACCAAAGCTTATTTAGCGAATGGAGCCTCTTGGGGACCGGACGGACCTAAAGCAGTCGTCACCAAAATTCTGGCTTCCCTGGATGAGGCTTCTATCTTAAGCCGCATCAAAGGTGAATTGCGGGCTAAACTCGACCTACAGCAGCGCAATACTCAAACGCTTCAACCTTAGACTGACCAAGTCCAGTCCTGAAAACAAGCCCTTGAGGTAAACCTGGCTTATCCAGAGGACACATGCCTAAGACGGTCCAGAACGCTTTATTTCTGCTTGTTCTGACGCTGGTTGTGATTTTTGCTAGACCAGGATTTGGATTAAATTCTGTCCCGGCTTCACCTTCCTCTGAGGCAGTTTCTCCAGCAGAAAATCTCGACCCCAGGTTTTGGCTAGCCGATACGCTTGACCTGCAGGCAGAACTCAATGCTCACCAAGTTGCTTTGAGTGAATGGATTGAATCGATCAATCGATCAAATCTTGAATTTCTTTGTCTAGGCGAAATCCATAACCAGGCATTCCGCCAGTTTTTGGCACAGGATATCTTTTCGCAACTTGATGTGGATGTGCTGATGCTGGAGGCAGACCCACCCCAGGTTGAACAATTCCTAAGTCAAGTAGAAGCAGGAATTCCCTCTATTAGCCTGTTTGGTGCCGATATTGCTGCTGTGATCCGTGCAGTGCAAGCCAGAAATCCTAATGTACAGGTTCTAGGTGTAGACGAAACAGCGCAGCAAACCGCCTGGAAAAATCTGGAAGAAGTTCACGCCGAGCGTCAGCGACTCAGCCGCGATGGGTTTATTGCCCAAAATATTCGTCAACAGTTTCGCCCTGGTTCGCGGCATGTGGCATTGTTTGGTGGAAGTCACTGTTCGCTCTACGACGTGGGTTTGGGCAATTCACGTCCTTTCTTCTTGCACCTGGCAGGTGTTTTGACGGCGCGAGAGCAAATGAAGAGTGCGCTAATTATTTCTGCGAAACAAACAAATCTGTTTGCCCTAACAATGCGAAGGATCGGGTTAGATGACCAACTACTGGCATTTCCTGATACGAAAGCGATCGCCCCTACTGCATACAACTTTCGCTGGGATCTAAAATCTTTTTGGGACAACTATGATGTGATGATTCACTTTCCCACGCCTTAGGGGTTCCTACGGCTTAGGGAAGGGGCGATCGCACTACAAAAATCTGTCTCTAGCTACTACCTAGACGAGGGCAAACGGTAAAAAATAGCCATAGTAAAATTACGAGAGATATTATGGCGCTGAAATTACACGTTCCATCTATTGATAGTCCTGATTCTGCGGAACAGCTTAAGGAGACAATTTTGACCACAGAACCTGATGCTGATGTTGAAGTGAGCGTGGACACCAAGACCGTTACCATTAACTCTCAAGCATCTGAGGAAACATTTAAACAGTTAATTGTTGCCGCTGGACATACCATTTCTTCGTAAGGATTTGGACAAGTGAACGAGACCCAGTGCGAAAGGGCAAGGAGCTTAAGCTCCTTGCCCTTTTTTAGCAACCTGATGGCTTTTAGCAATCTGATGGCAATTTCACTTCACTGAGCGACTAAAGCAAATTCCTAACGCCAACCGTTAGCCGAAGTGTTAACTACAGTCTTCAGGTCGCGAGTGATTTCAACCGTATAGTCAAACGGTGAACCAACTGAACCTGTCTGAGTCATGGCTTTTCCGTCGGGACGACGAGGAGCAAAGTAGGATTGTGCTTTGACAACCAGATTGCCCTTCGAGTTAGTAGAGATGCCAGTAACGGCGAGTGAGTTACTCTTGCCGCTGCTCAACACAGCCGAAAGATAAGCTGCATCCACCATGTCGCCTGTCTTGGGATCGATCCGCGCTAGCACGGCAACTTTAGATCCACCACCCTGCCCATAGCTTCTCAGCCACTGTTGAGTAGCATCAGAAGAAGCACGGCGGAAATCTTGGCTAGATGAACCTTGCGTGCCGTCTACGCTAAAAACGCCGTAGAGCGAACTGCCGTCCCAGAAGAGTCCATAACCGCGACCGTCAGCGCCCGTTGTCTCGTAGTTGGTTTTGACCCAGTTGTTGCCGGGGTTTTGACTGTCAAAGCTAGCGATGATCGGGTTTTGGTTGATGCTGGTGACTTGCTGAGAGCCAATATAGATAGTTTGGCTACCGATAGTGACTTTGGCTGCACCGCTAGAGGCGATCGCCGCCTGACCATCCGAACCGCTAAACTTGACCGTCTTGTTGTTTACCGAAGATTGGCCGCCGCCGATAGGCCCGCCACCTGAGCCGCCATTGTCCGCAGGCTTGTCATCATTTGCGATTGTTAGCGTCGCCTCCTTCGCATCACCTAGCTTCGCCCCAATCACATTGGTAAGAGACAGCTTGACGGTTTCATTGCCCTCAACGCCATCATCATCCCTCATGCTAATGGTGAAGCTCTTACTAGTCTGACCATCGGCAAAGACTAAAGTGCCAGAAGTGCCGCTATAGTCTTCTCCCGCTTTAGCAGTGCCACCGCTTACAGTTGCGTAGTTGATGCGAACTTCGCCATCGTCACCACCTGTACGGTTGACGGTGATGGTTGCTGTTCCGGCATCCTCGTTCACACTGAAGTTAGTTGAGCTAAAGGCTAAAGTTCCCTTGCTCAACGAAGGGGCAGGAGTGGGCGCGGGCGTCGGAACTGGAGTAGGCGTGGGCGCGGGCGCTGGAGTGGGACCTGGAACCGGAGCAGGTGTGGGCGCTGGAGTAGGCGTGGGAGATGAGCTATTTTCAGTCTGAATGAACTCGATGTAGTCTACGCGAGCATGTTCGCCTTTATTTTCCTTACCCAGAATCTCAATCAGGTCGCCCTGCTTCACAGAAACCCTCTCAGCAACCGTGCGGCGCACTAAGTTTCTGCTGCTAATTGCGTCGCTGCCCAAGTTTTTATCCAGATTCCAGGTATTGAGCGTTTTCCCAGCAACGCGAGTTTGCAGTTGGCTCACTCCATCGGTTTCGTCAACATAACCGACAACAACCTTGTAAGTACCTGAAGGACCACTAAAGCTGCGAGTCGCCTTACCTGACTCGCTGCTGCTTCCTCCCTTTAGAGTAATGAGGGAGTCTTTTGAAACAGCCCAGTTTGACTCTTTGCGGTAAGTGCTTAAGTTCATACTTTCCGCTTCGATGCGAATCGTGTCACCGCTGCTACGAGGCTGAATTGTGGTTGGACTGGGAGTTGGGCTAGAAATAGGGGCAGGAGTGGGCTTGGGCATGAAAGCAGCTAGACCCGTGAAATCATCTCGATTAATGACACTACTGCTGACTTCCTTCAGCACTGCGACAAATTTGCCGGAGCGCTTCTCTTGAATAACGGTGTCTTCAGCAAAACTACCGCTTCCTTGAGCAATGTTGAGTTGCTCAAACGTAACACCACCTGTCACTTTAATCTTGTCGCGACCGTTTTCAAAGTCGGTGACAACGTCAGCATCTTCTAACCTTGAGGCACTATCAGCCGAGCTAAAAACAAATTTATCTCGGTCACCGCCGCCTGTCAGAACGTCTTTGTCTTTGCCGCCATCCAGCTGCTCTCGACCGCTGCCGCCTTCCAAGATATCTCGACCATCACTGCCCACCAAGGCATCATTGCCACTGTCACCGATAAGCTGATCGTTTCCAGCATCTCCATAGAGGCGATCGTGTCCTTCGCCACCTTTTATTAGGTCATTGCCACCCCGACCTGATAGGGTATCGTTGCCTTTGTCTCCAAAAATGGAGTTGCTACTGTCGTTGCCAGTGAGGGTGTCGTTACCCGAACCACCTTTGATCCAATTGTCAATGTTGTCATAATCGGCGCGAGTAATGGCGTTGCCTGCACCATTGACGCTGAGGATGGAAGCAATCTCGTTTTTAGGGGTCAGCGTATTGGGGATCTGAGCTAAATTAGGGGTTTGAGCTGTATCAGATTCCGTAGAAAACAAGGTTATACCTCCAAGTTTGTTGGATGTTAAATGCCAAAAGATTTACGAAAGGCATGACCCTGAACACTTTGAAAAAGCAGGCAGGTGAGTCAGTCTTGACAAAACTTGTCGGTGATATCAGGGCTATGAGCGCACAACAAACTTTCTCCAAACTCATGAGGCAAGATCACCTCTGGGTTTGGCAGCGATGCTAATAGCTAGCGCTTTAGAAGAATCGGTAAATGCTTGGCTTGTTGGGTCTAGACTCAGCCGTGATCTCAGACCTGATCTAACGCTGCTGGCTTCAACACCCCAGGCGTAATTTTCGCCTCATGAGTTGAGTCTTACTTTGGAGGGAGAATGTTCCCGAAGATATTTTTGAGATTCCATCTTTTGGACAATGCCATCGAAAAAAGCTCCTTCTCCAAAGCCGCTATCAAATAGCCACAGCACTATGCAGCAAAATTTACTCTAGGTTAAATGCACTCTATTTTGCTTGACGATGCTCTTTCAACTGTGAGATTGGTCTTGCTAGATTCTTCTCTGCCGAAAGAGTTCTTCAGTAGTTGCAGCTATTTTGTTGTAATTTATAAAACCTTTCATTCACATCAGAGATATCCCTGATTTAGTACTCAGTGAATCTTCGGAAGCTACCCCAATTTCTGGTGATAAAGGCTGACGATCTTAGCAACAACCTCATCAATGGTGAGTTCGTCAGTTTGAATTTCGATCGCATCTTCTGCCTTCCGTAAAGGGGCAATGCTACGAGTGCTGTCTTTGTGATCTCGCTCGTAGATAGCGCGTTCTAATTCTTCTAGGCTGGCTCCTGGTTGTCCCTGATTCTTTAGGTCAAGCTGTCGCCGTCGTGCCCGCTCCTGCACTGAAGCAGTTAAGAAGATTTTTAGCTCGGCATCGGGAAACACATGAGTGCCGATGTCGCGACCATCCATCACAATTCCACCTTTGCGCCCATACTGCTGCTGCTGCTTTACCAGCGATCGGCGCACAGCGGGTTGAGCTGCAACGGTCGAGACGTGGGCGGTCACTTCTGCACTGCGAATTTCCTGAGTCACATCCTGCCCGTTCACCCAAACTCTAGGTGTAGATGGCAAATTTTTGACTTGGTTTTCTAACTCAATCTGACACTGGCTAACTAACTCGGCGATTGCGGGCTGATCACCTAAGGCAATACCCGATTGCAGCACGAGCCAGGTTACTGCTCGATACATCGCTCCCGTATCTAGATAAAGTAGCCCCAAATTTTGAGCCACTTGGCGGACTACAGTAGATTTACCGACCCCGGCTGGACCATCAATCGCCAAAATGGGTTGACGATTTCGCAGCACAAGATTATCGATCAGTCGGGTTGAGCCAAGATAAGCAGCGATCGCCAGCAGTCCTGACTCCTCCACCCGTTCTAATGGCGCTAGGGTGACTGGGTCAACTAGCTCCGCATATTGAGGTTTGACGGCGGGCTCAGTCGCTAGCTCTGCTTCAACCGCTGCTAGCAAAGCAGCGGACTCTAGATTGCCTGACCGAAACAGTTGTTCAGCCTTCTGCAAACTGCGGTAAAGAACGGTTGCCTGCGATCGCTCTGCATCTGTCAAATACTGATTGCGTGAACTCAACGCCAGTCCATTTGCTTCTCGCACAATCGGACAACCCACAATCTCTACGGGAATATTCAAATCTGCTACCATCTGCTGCAAAATTGCTAACTGTTGAGCATCTTTTTGCCCAAAGTAAGCTCGATCAGGTTGTACCAGATTGAGTAGCTTGGCGACTACCGTTGCTACCCCCTCAAAATGTCCAGGGCGAAAGCGTCCACACAGACGGGCGATCGCTGTCGCAGGAGGCAGCACCTGAGTCAGAGCTTCACTTATAGGGGGAACTGTACCATATAGCTCGGCAGCAGTCGGGGCAAAAATTACATCAACGCCTTCCTGTTCACACTGCTGCTGGTCTTGCAATAATGTCCGAGGATATTTTTGAAAATCTTCAGTGGGTCCAAATTGCAGCGGGTTAACAAAAATACTGACAATAACCAGATGGTTATCTTGCCGGGCCCGATGAATCAGGCTTAGGTGCCCTGGGTGCAGCGCTCCCATTGTTGGCACTAGTCCCACTGTTACGCCCCCCCCTGTTACGGGCCCCACTGCTACGGGCTTCATAGCAGCCAGCTTTTGCTCAGCTAGCCCCTGCTCAGACCGTTTGAAGTTCAAATAACAGCGTAATCCAGCAACCGTTGTAAACAGGCGCACTACCATCTCCCGGGTTTGACTCTACTCCCGCCTAGTAGTTTACAAAATTCCACAAACCACCTGCTTATACCTTAGCTCCATCAGATAAAAACAAATTTTTGAGGGTGAGGAAATGTTGCAATAGGCGCTTCCTCACCCTCAAAGCCTGATACCCAATCCTCACAAAGAGATGGAGACGCATTGTGCCTCCATCTCTTCACCCCAAATTATGAAAACAGCATTTTGACGCTCTATTGGTTTTCGTTAGTTGTCAGTTTTCGCTAGTTTTGGCTGGCAGCAGTTTGGGCAACGCCCAATACATCAACGCTAACCGGAGCCACTCCTGCCTGAATTAATCCGACTGCTCGGGCAGCCGCCGCAGACAGATCGATAACACGTCCGCCGCTGTAGGGCCCTCGGTCGTTAATTCGCACAACAACCGATTGTCCGTTGTTTAAATTCGTTACCCGAACCTGGGTACCGAAGGGCAGATTGCGATGGGCAGCAGTGAGTGCATTTTGGTTGAAGACTTCACCGCTAGCACTACGATTGCCATGAAAACCAGGGCCATACCAGGATGCCATTCCTCGCATACTGAACTGGATAGGTCCAACGGAAGCTTCTTGAGGAGCCGGGCGGGGCCGACCTGCGACCTCACGGAGTGGAGGCGCATCGCCCATTTGTCGGCGCAAGCGGTTAGTAACTTGCAGGGCGTCTTCCGCTAAATCGTTCGTGGAACCAGGGAGAAGCGTTTCAGGATTGATTTCGACCAATTCTTCATCATTGACCTTGATGAGGTAGCGCTCTTGGTCAGCATCCCAGCTAACTGTGATGTCTTCAGCGTTGACGCTGTCCCGATGCATTTGGTTGAGTCGAGCAGCAACTGAGGTAGCTCGCCAAACTGGATCAGAGGTGTAGTCATCAGAATCGGCATTTGCTGATGCCTCAGTCGCCTGGTTAGCCGAAGATTCAGCTGAGTCGCTGCTTTGGGTAGCTGCAACCTTGACCTCTGAACCAGTAGAACTGCTGGATTGAGCAGGTTGTTCAGCTGCATCGGAACCTAAGAAGGTGAGAACAGGAATGCCTCGAACATAAAGCGTAGCCGCTTGCCGTCCATCCATCTCATGGGGATGAATGCTGGCGACTGTTTCCTCGACCGTGTCAACCTCTGCTTGAGATTGATGCTCTCCGACTTTGACTGCTTCAAGGGAAGAATCTGACGATGCTGCTTCAACCGGATTGACTGGTTCGGATGGCTCAGATGGAGCTAAACCGGAGGCAGTTTGCTGAGGTTGAGGCTCGTTGACGGAAACATCTGCTTCCAAGCTTTCGTCTGTTGTCGTAAGTTGGTCTCCCGGGGGCTGGTCAGCGTAGCTAGAAGACGCTGTACCGAGACTCGCAATAATCAAGGCAGCGGTTAGACCGCTCCAAAGTTGTTGATTCATACGTCCATTGTGAAGGTCACTGAAAGCTAGAGCCAGGACTTGATTGGGGCCACGTAGATGCGGTCCTGCGAACGCCTAACTCGTACTCGTTACGTGTTCACGTTATGGTTGTGGAACTGCAACAGAGTAACACGAACTTTTTGGGTTGGGGATCAGGGTTGAGCAAAAACCCCTTACAACTTTACACAAACTTCATATCAGTATTTCGAGGACAACTTGCTTGAATCGAAGTTTTCCCAAGAGCTTGGGGAGTCAGGATAGTTTTCGGAAACTTTACATAAAGTTTACAATTACTTTACAGTTTTTCTGGTTTTCCGACACTCAGTTGTTTTAATCACTGAAGTTAAGGGATAAGACAGTCTGTTCCTGGTTTTCCCGTTTTTAAGATCTACGCCCGTGTTAAGAGCATTAGGAGCATGTTGTTGAGTTTCTTGACTGCTGCGCTCAGCAGCCTGTGTGGACTCAAGCAGGGTGGCGAACAGGTGTTCGACCCGCCAGGGTGAAGCGTAACGGAGAAAAACGAGGTTTAATGGACTTGTCTTGTTGGAAATCCGTCTGATTTTTGAAAAGTTATCTTCTATTAGGAGAGTAAGTTTTCAAAAACTGAACTTGTAAGTCCTAAATTGGAATGCTAAAGATCTGAAACGCCTCATGAATAGACCAAGAAGACGTTCAAGGAAGCTTCGTATCTTACTCAGTCGGGTTGGCGATCGCATCAGCAAAAAAAATATTCTTGCTTTATCCATTTTCCTGCTGTGTTTGCTGGGTTGCTGGTGGCTCTTTACATCGCTAGAAATCAATATATTCACCCCAGAAGGGTTGGCTCAAGCTGCCCGAGAAATGGGGGTTTCAGCAATTCTGATTTATATCCTCTCTATTATTATTGCTATTGTTATTAGCCCTATTCCTGGAACACCTTTGACTATTGCAGCTGGGGCAATTTGGGGTCCGGTTCCTGCTGCTATCTATGCAACAATTGGTAGCTTTGTGGGAGGGCTAATTGCTTACTTTATTGGTAGAACGTTAGGGCGATCGGCAGTTAAAGTCTTAACAGGTAAAATTATCTATTTCTCTAAACATCGAGGAGAGGTTTATCTAGGGCTAATCATGTTCTTTGCCCGTCTTTTTCCAGTGCTTCCATTTGACTTCATGAGTTATGGAGCAGGTTTAGCTAAACTCTCTTTGCCAATCTATGCCAGTGCCAGCTTGTTAGGGGCATTTCCCTGCAACTTCTTTTTGACGCACTTAGGGGCAGCTTTCACACTAAACAAAACAATGTTAGGAATTATGGCTAGTTTGTTCCTAATCTTGTTTGTGGGACTGCCTTGGGGAATCCAGCGATATAACTGGCTGGGTATGAAGGACATCATTCGTGTAGAGTAATCCGTTCCTGATGGGTCAGTTTGGTTGTGCCGGTTTGGTATAAAGCGCCTGTAATTCTCAATTCAGATTGAATAGTGGGGAAAATGTCAAACTGAAAGAGGGACCATACAGGCTGCAAGCTTAGAGAAAGCCGCCATTATGATTGAGCTCCTTGCCGCGCTCTCAGCATCTGCAGCAGTGGGAATGAGAATTGCCCTACCTCTTTTGATGATTGGGCTACTTTATAGCGATAATCTCTGGGCAGATGTACCTGTCTTGTCCCACATTCCCCCACGGATTGTGCTGGGAGTGTTGGTAAGTTGGTCTTCGGTTGAGCTACTAATTTCTAAAGAACGTCTGGGACAGCGTTTTTTGCAAATCGTGCAGTTGCTGTTTAGCCCTTTTGTAGGGGCGATCGCCGGAATTACGGTTGCCCGTTCTGCTGAGGTACCTGAAGCGATGGCAATGTTGCTCGGTCTGGTGGGTGGACTATTTGCTTTTGTGCTGCAATTGGTGCAGGTGGGCTGGTTTTACCGCTTGCGAGGACTCCCGACCTGGGTAATTTTTTTGCAAGACTTTTTGTGTATTGCGCTGGTGCTGCTTGCGTTTGACGCACCCGAACAAGGTGGGCTGATTGCGCTGCTGTTGCTCTGGTTAGCAATTCGTAGTTCGGGCGTGTGGCAAAGCTGGTATCAGCAGCAAGCGAGTGCTCTAAACCGCAAAAATCCTCGGTGGAACAAACGAGATCCCGATTAGCTAAAGCAGCTTTATAGCTATAGCCATACAGGTTAGGACAAGAAGAAGGGCACAGGGCTTCGCCCTGTGCCCTTCTTCTTGTCCTAAGAATTGAGAAAGGTATACCCGATAGGAAGGTATACCTGATTTGATCAGTGTTTTATTCAAGCAGGAATGGGAAAACGCTGCGAATGGCTCTGCGGACGCGTAGCAATATAATCGTGTTCTCAACTCGGGGCGAAAGTTGGGGACGAGTATCGGGGCCTGCCTCAAGCTGTGCCTGTAGCTCAGCATACTCAGCTGCCGTAAGGGGAGTGCCATCAACGGGCGATCGCGCCTCTGTAATAATCTCCGTTCGCAACACCTCTTCAGGCACATCTTCCGCAGGTGGCAGTGCCAGGGCTGGTGCAACGCTGACACTACTCAGAAGTAACAAAATCATGCCAAGAGAACTGCGCTGAATCTGAAGCATGAGAGTATTCCAAACCCGTTTTTTAGGATCGCAGATCTATTAAAGCCCAAATAAAGCCCAGATTATGCAAAGCGGAAGCGCAGCTTAGCCGCACTTCCACTAATGAATCAAACTGAGTTTTGTAAGAGCGATCGCCTAACTAACAGGAACAGCAGCTGCAACATACTTCTGCATCACTTCCCGGTACTGGCTCTTTTGCTTCATTCCTTTAAGCTGCTCAACTAGAGCTTTGTCCTTAAAGAATTGAACGGTTGGAGTACCAGTCACTCCGGCTGACTCGGCAATATCTGGGTCTGCTTCGATGTCGATCTCTACATAGTGAATCTGACCGTCGAATTCATCCACGACTTTGCTCAGGATGGGCTTGAGTGTATGGCAAGGTCCGCAAGTGGGGGAAGCATACTTGACTACGATTAGGCGATCGCTGTCATGGTATAGCTTACGCAGGGCATACCCCCCTTCATGACGAGTTCTATTAACGTCAAACTCTGCTGCCTGCTCATCTTCAGTTTTTTTGTGAGCCGCTTCAGCCGCAGGTTTTTCGGATGCTTCGGTCTGATGAAACTCCTGCACTAAGCCGTTTACAGAGAGCCAGCGCTCAGCTAGCATTGCCGCCATACAGCCCGTACCTGCTGCTGTAATGGCCTGACGGAATTCATGATCCTGCACATCACCAGCCGCGTAAACTCCCTCTATGCTGGTTTCTACTGAGCCAGGTTTGGTCACAACGTAACCTATGTCATCCAGTTCTAGTTGTCCTTTAAATAAGGATGTATTTGGAGTGTGACCGATCGCGTAGAACAAACCTCTAACGTGAAGTTCGTCTTCCTCTCCGGTTTGGGCATTTCTGATTCTGACCCCCTTCATGTGGTCTTCTTCACCAAACACGTCGAGCGTCTCGGTATTCCAGTGAACGGTGATTTTGGGATTACTTAAAACACGGTCTTGCATGGCTTTGCTAGCTCGCATCTTTTCGCCTCGCACCAGCAAGTGCACATGAGAACCGTATTTTGTCAGGTAAACTGCTTCTTCTGCAGCTGAGTCACCGCCACCGACAACTGCTAACTCGGCACTGCGGAAAATCGGCGTTGCGCCATCACAAATCGCACAGGCGGAAATTCCTCGGCTCCAAAACTGGTTTTCGTAAGGCAAGCCTAACCGCCTTGCGGTTGCTCCAGTAGCGATCACAATGCTGTGTGCTCTAACTTCTCGCTCTTCAGAGCGAATCACAAACGGACGCTGACTAAAATCAACTGAAGTAACGTCCTCTGTTACTAACTCCGCGCCCCAGCGCACGGCTTGCGCCTTCATTTGATCCATCAGTTGGGGCCCGGTGATGCCACTAGGGAAACCAGGGAAGTTCTCAACTTCAGTAGTGGTCATGAGCTGTCCGCCCGGTAGCCCACCTGCCTGGAATCCTTCAAATACAAACGGCTTTAGATTTGCTCTCGCAGCATAAATGGCAGCCGTGTATCCAGCCGGACCAGAACCGATAATGACTAAGTTTTCTACCGCTGGGTTTGTCATAGATCTAGATAAACTCATAACGACTACGCTTAGTATAGTCTAACTTCTTAACAAAAGTCTAATGACATTGCAGATAGGTCTATTTGTCTGTTCTGTCCGTTTTGCCCATAAGGATAATTAGGGCGATCGCATCAGAAAATTCTCTAGATTTTTAGTGTAGTTTGCGCCGGTAGACGGGACTTGGGCCAATATAATGAAAAGGCAGTGCAACAAAAGTCAACGTCGTAAGGTGCGGCATGATGCGTGGCTGCTTAACGATTTTTAATCGGGAGATTGCTTGTCTATGGCAATGATTGAAACCAAAACCGAACCCATGGTGCTAAACATGGGTCCGCATCACCCTTCTATGCACGGGGTGTTGCGCCTAATTGTCACCCTGGACGGTGAAGACGTAATCGATTGCGAACCCGTCATTGGCTATCTGCATCGGGGCATGGAAAAGATTGCCGAAAACCGCACCAATACGATGTATGTCCCTTACGTCAGCCGATGGGACTACGCTGAGGGCATGTTTAACGAGGCAATTACCGTTAATGCTCCCGAAAAACTAGCAGACATTCCAGTTCCCAGACGCGCTAGCTACATTCGCGTAATCATGCTGGAACTGAACCGGATCGCCAACCACTTGCTGTGGCTTGGCCCGTTCATGGCAGACGTGGGTGCCCAAACGCCTTTCTTCTACATTTTCCGGGAACGGGAAATGATCTATGACCTGTGGGAAGCTGTATCGGGTTATCGCATGGTCAACAACAACTATTTCCGCATTGGTGGGGTCGCGGCTGACTTGCCCTATGGTTGGGTAGACAAGTGTGAAGACTTTTGTGATTACTTCCTACCCAAAGTTGATGAATATGAGCGTCTAATTACTGACAACCCGATTTTCCGGCGGCGGGTTGAAGGCGTAGGCACGATTGGTCGTGAAGATGCGATCAATTGGGGGCTTTCTGGCCCGATGCTAAGAGCGTCTGGAGTGAAGTGGGATTTACGTAAGGTTGACCACTACGAGTGCTACGACGATTTTGACTGGGAAGTACAGTGGGAAACGGCAGGCGACTGCTTTGCCCGCTATCTCGTCCGTATTCGCGAAATGCGTGAGTCGGTCAAGATTGTTCGTCAGGCACTCAAAGGGTTACCGGGTGGCCCATTTGAGAACCTGGAAGCGAAGCGTGTAGCGGAAGGACCTAAGTCTGAATGGGCTAAGAATCCTGACTACCAGTTCATTGGTAAGAAGATTGCTCCTACCTTCAAGATTCCTAAAGGCGAACACTATGTTCGTGTGGAAAGCGGCAAGGGCGAGCTAGGAATCTACATCATCGGAGACGATAGTGTGTTTCCCTGGCGCTGGAAGATTCGGGCGGCAGATTTCAACAATCTGCAAGTTCTTCCCTACCTGCTGCGTGGCGTGAAGGTGGCTGACATTGTGGCAATTCTAGGTAGCATCGACGTGATTATGGGATCGGTCGATCGCTAGTACAGCTTTCAATTTGTTATTGGTAGAGGAGGCAAGCTTTGTTTGTCTCCTCTTTTCCGTCTTTGCACCAAAACTACTGCTCTGGGTTTTCATAGGGAATCTGCTTGGTAAAGAGACACTATCTTTGTGTATCCCTCTTCCATCACTTTCCCAGTACAAAAATTCTATAAGCGTCTCGTTTCCAAGCTTTGCCCGGAAGTGCCACTTCGGAGGCTCTGCCTCCATTTACAATGAAGCGGAGGCAGAGCCTCCAGAAACTGCATTCCTAGCTAGAAGCCAGGAACGAGACGGATTGAGAGAATTTTCTTCTCCAAAAGTGATGAAAGAGGGGTATAGCGCTACTCCATAGAGGGTTCGGTATTATTTACTCGATATTCCCCATTTTTCCAGGCGGCCAATATCGACTGGTAATTTTTCCGAGTAGATGGTCTTGAGGGACAAATCCCCAAAATTGACTGTCGTAGGAGTTGTTGCGGTTGTCTCCCAGGACGGCATAGGAATTGGCAGGAATTGTAACTGGACCCCAGATGTAAGCAGGTGGCTCGGCAATATAGTCTTCCTGAATTGGCTGGCTATTGATGTAAACGCTGCCCTCTCTCACTTCGATGGTTTCTCCAGGTAAACCAACGGCTCGTGCAATGAAGGGGACATCTGGATCAGCGGCACCTTCGGCAATCATAGTATCGGTAGGACGAAACAGGATGACGTCTCCCCGTTGAGGTTGCTCTGTTTCGTAAATGGATAGATCGGCGAAGATGCGATCGCCCACAGCAAGTGTCGGAGCCATTGACTCTGACGGAATATAGAAGCTTTTAACCTTGCTTGCACAAGCAGGAAGTAACCCCAGGCTCAGCGACAGACTTACCCAAGCAATCAGTCGATTCTTATTGAAGCGCGACAGCATAATTTGATTTTCAGCAACGTAGCTCCACGACGTTAACTCGGTGAAGCAGGTGAGTCAAAGGGCTGGGGTAATTTATCAACCTGGAAGTATTGGTAAAACTTTTCGGTCACCTGTAGCCAGTAGGATCGCCCGTCAGCCTGTCTTCGTTTGCGAACGAAGCCTAGTCCCACCAGTTCTGGAACGTGCTGATAAACTCCAGAGCCGCGCAGTTCGACCAGTTCGGTTTGGCTGATCGGTCCTTTTAGGGCGATCGCCGCCAGTGTCCGCAAAGCTCCTACTCCTAAGTCCAGCGGAATCAGGCTTTGCACTAGATCGTGAAATGAATCACGTAGCTGTAGACAGTAGCCTTCTGAGGTTTCTACGACTTCCAGGGCGCTGTCTCGATGAGCATAGTCGGTGATTAGCTCGATCAGGGCTTCTTCGATCTCTTTGCGATCGCACCCTGCATATTCAACAAGTTTGGCGATCGGCAGGGGCTGAGCTTTGAGATAGAGAATCGCTTCGATTTTGCTGGCGAGACGAGGCATGAGGGAAAAGTTTTGAATTTTGAATTCTTACTACCCTACACGCTCGTGCAGCTTCGTTAACAGGTTTAATCTAGATTCCGTCCGGTTAGTTCAACGAAGATGTCTTCTAAGTTAGAGGGGCGGATCATCATGCCGGTTTTGTCGGGCTGCTGTTCGAGGTAGGTGTTGGCTTGATCCATGTCAGGAAAAAATTTGTATTCCCAGCGATCACCAATCTGCTTCATCAGTAGTCCTTCACCGTGTTTTTGGCGCAGTTCTGGTAAGGTGCCGACTTCAATCAGTTTGCCGCTGTCCATGATGCCGATGCGATCGCACAAATACTCAACTTCTTCCATGTAATGGGTGGTTAGCAGGATGGTCATGCCCTGTTGGTTGAGTCCTTTGATGATCTCCCAGAGGCGACGGCGGGTTTGGGGGTCGAGTCCGACGGTGGGTTCGTCTAGGAATAGGATTTGCGGTTGGTGTAGTAAGGCTCTGGCGATCTGAAGTCGTCGTTTCATGCCGCCGGATAGGGTTTTGACCAGGTCGTTGCTGCGATCGATTAACTCGACGTATTCTAGCCAGCGGTTGATTTCGTGTTGCCGTCGAGCGTTGGGAATGTGGTGCATTCGGGCATGGAATTCCATGTTTTCCCAAACGGTTAGGTCACCATCAACGCTGGTTTGCTGAAGGACTACGCCAATCTGTTTTTTTACGCCGAAGGGATGTCGTACTACGTCACATCCGGCAACGACGATCTCTCCCTGGGTGGGTTGGGTGAGGGTGGTGAGCATTCGAATCGTTGTGGATTTGCCTGCTCCGTTGGGGCCGAGTAGTCCAAATATTTCGCCTGATGGGATGGTTAGGGTGAGGTCGTTGACAACGGAGGTGTTGTTGTAAACTTTGTGAACGCTCTGAAGACAAACCGCAGCGATCATAGGGGTTGAATGTAAAGCAATGCTAATTTCGGGCTATTTCAAACTTACATCAGCTTGATTGATATCGTTTGAATCTTATCTTGAATGTGTTTTTGGATTCTGTGTCTCAATTGAGATCTCTTTCAGGGGCTTTGCCCCCGAACCCCCACTGGGGGACGAAGCGCGTCCCCCAGACCCCCTCCGCAAGGAATTGTGGGTGAGTGGCATGGAGCGCTTCGCATCGGTAGGTGGCGAGGGTTCCCCGCTCACACTTTTGGATTGTTGCTGGGTGTGGCTACGATCTATGGTCATTCACCCCACTGTAGGGGCGTTTTGCGAAACGCCCTTACGAGATTTATGCACCAAACCAACAACGCCCATCTTTGTTTAATGAGGTAGGTTGGCGATTTCTACGGGTTCTACGGGGTCGGCTAGCTCGAAGCCGAAGACTCTGGAGTAGAAGTAGAGTTCGGTGTCGAGCGATCGCTTGATATTTTCGGCTTTTCTGAAACCATGTTGTTCACCCTCGAAGAGGACGTAGGCGACGGGGATGCCTTTGGCTTTGAGGGCTTCGACCATCATTTCTGCTTGATTAGGAGGCACGATTTTGTCTTCGTCGCCCTGGAAGAAGATGACGGGGCAGGACAGTTGGTCGGTGTGGTGGATGGGCGATCGCTCTCGATATAGGTCTTGGCGTTCGGGGTAAGGTCCGATCAATCCGTCGAGGTAGCGGGATTCAAATTTGTGGGTGTCTTCTGCTAGAGCTGCGGCATCGCTGACACCGTAGTAGCTGGCTCCGGCTTTAAAGGTATCGCGAAAGGCAAGGACGGCAAGGGTGGTGTAGCCTCCGGCGCTGCCGCCGTCGATGGTGAGGCGATCGCCATCAACTTCTCCTCGTTCGACTAGATATTTTGCGCCGTTGACGCAATCATCGACATCGACGATGCCCCAGTTACCTTTGAGCCGTTCTCGGTAGTCGCGTCCGTAGCCTGTGCTGCCACCATAGTTGACATCGAGAATGGCAATGCCGCGGCTTGTCCAGTACTGAATGCCAAGGTTGAAGGTGGCGGAGGTGGCAGCGGTAGGACCGCCGTGAATTTTGACGAGCAGGGGCGGACGTTCATCGGTGGGAGCCTGGTAGTCTCGATTTTTGGGTGCGTAGTAAAAGGCGTGGGCCGTCAGTCCGTTTTCGGTGGGAAACTCGACGGTTTCGGGAGTGGAGAGGTAGCCTGGATCAATTTTTGTTTCGCTGGAGCGACGCAGTACTTCGGTTTGACCTGTTTTTAGGTCAAGGCGGGCAATTACGCCGGGGGTGGTTGGGGAGCCTGCGCCAAAGACGGCATGTCCGGGGGCAACTCGAATGCCGCCGATGCTGGCGAAGGGGGTTTCGATTTCGCTTAGTTCTAAGGATTGGGGGTTGAGGCGGGCGAGGTGCTGAATGCCGTCTTCGGTGTAGGTGCAAATCAGGCTGTCGCTGTTAAAGCCGTAGGTGAACATTCCAAAGACCCACTGGGGTAAGCCAAATTCGGCGGCTTTTTGGCACAGCGGCTCGACTTGTCCGTTTTGCCAGCGATACAGGTTCCACCAGTTGGTGCGATCGCTGACAAAATAAAGCACTCCATCGGGTGACCATTCGGGTTGAAAAACGGATTCGGTGAGTCCGCCTGCAATCAGGTGGCGATCGCCCAATTCTCCATTCTCTTTCACCTCAGCCACCCATAGCTCGGTGCCATCCCAGGGCATGTTGGGATGGTTCCAGGTCAACCAGGAAAGTTGTGTTCCGTCTGGGCTAAGGCGGGGTGACGAATAGAAGTCGTTGCCCGAAACCAGCACTTCTCCTGCTGTTGGTGAGTCAGCGGATAAACTCACTGCCACAACAGTATTAACCGCTTCTCGCTCTGAGGCAGTGTGGTCTTCTCGAAGGCAGATCAGGCGGTTTCGCTGGCGATCGATGACTGCATCGGCATAGCGCAAGTTGGCTTCTGGGGTAAGCGGTTGCGGTTCACTGCCTACGGACTGGCGATAGAGCCGCTGGTCGGCAAAGTTGGAGAAATACACTGTTTTGTCTGCCACAGTGTATGACCCACCACCATATTCATGCACGCGAGTCCGAACATTAAACCCGGTTGGGGTAATGTCTGTTGTGGTGCCATCAGGAGTGCGACGCACAACAACCGATCGCCCCCCCTCTAATGGGCGACCTTCGCTCCAGTAAATGTCGTCACCATCTAGCCTGATTTCACCTAGTCGGATGGTTCCTTGCACAATCAGGTCTGAGGTGATAGGCGATTTCCAGGAGCCATAGGGGGCAAGTGAGTCAGTCATGGGTAGCTATGAAATAAGAAGGTCTCTAGCTTGAGCATAAATGCTTCTCGCTCATCTGATCCAGATAGGAGAGGCGATCGCTTTAGCTAGAGTGATCGCCCTCCCACCCAAACTTCAGCTAGCCCACTAAAAGTCAACCAAAACTATAGCGACATGATGTCAAAAGTTTCTGTAACCATGTCAGAAGTTTCTGTGTTGATGTCAGAAACTTCTGAGACCAAGTCAAAAACTTTTGTAGTGATGTCAGAAAGTTCTGAAGTCATGTCGGAAGTTTCTGTAGTGACAACACAAACTTCTGTAGCCACGACAGAAACTTCTGCAGTGACGACACAAACTTCCGTGGTGACAACAGAAACTTTTGCAGTGACAACAAAAGATGCTGGACTCTGGTGAGCAGTGCTGAGAATGCTCTGCCTCGTTTTGCTCGTGTTTGTTTGCTGTGGGGAGGTGGGGAGCGATCGCCTTCAGTACACTGGTACAAAAAAGCTCGTAACAATCAGTAAAAATCCCGAAAAACCTAGACAGTTCCTTTGAGCAGAGGCTAACATGCGAAAAATTTCAATTAATCTAATTCTCAAATCTGCCAATTAGATTGAAGTTTTTAACCTAATTACGATATTTTCTAACTAAACAGAGACAATATTGCTAATTGGCATTACGGGTGTATTAGGCTGGAAAAAATCACTCTAATAATATTGTTAGGCTAGATAATTACGCGCATACTTCAAAGATTGTTCAGGAGAATCGCTCGAGTTTTTTGGAAAAACATAAAAACGATTATTAAGATCAATTTAATCTAAAACGATTATTCCCACCTTTGTCAGATCATAATTACAAAAAACCACGAGCAAGAGAACATGAAAATCGAAGCAAATGATAAAGAAGTTCGAGATATTTTTTCGTTGGGCTACTTTAAAATACCAAGATTTCAAAGACCATATTCCTGGACAGAAGAGGAAATCAAAAACTTCTGGGAAGACGTTGTAATTGGAGAATATGAACATTACTTCATTGGCTCAATGGTTGTTTATCAAACGGAGAAACCATACTATGGAATTGTAGATGGGCAGCAAAGACTGACAACTATTACACTAATACTTGCTGCCATACGAAATGCTTTTGTTGAATATGACGAAAGAAATTTGGCGCTTGGAATTCACAATTACATTGAAAAAGCAAACATAGATAATATCAACGAGTTTGTTCTGAATGCAGAAAGCTCATTCCCATATTTTCAAAACTACATTCAAAGCTTTAAAAGTGAAAAAATTAATTGTATTGTAGGAAACGAAGAGTTGAATTTAAAGATCGCATTTGAGATCATCAATAAAAATCTTTATTCTATTATTCCAAGAAATGATAGAGAATCTATTCAAGCTGATTTACTAAGTGAACGGAAGCTTGGGATCATAGAAAAGTTAAAAGAGATTAGAAATAAAATCCTTTCACTAAAACTTGTCTTTATTCAATTGGATAATGAAGATGATGCATATTTGATTTTTGAAACCTTAAACACTCGTGGCAAGGAGTTAACTACTTCTGACCTAGTTAAAAATCTCTTGCTGAAAAAGTTAAAGTCAAACAACGCATCCTTGGATCACTCAAAAGTTATATGGAATACAATTCTGGAAAGATTTGATAATTATGGTGTAGAAGATATTATGGAGGTTTTTCTTTATCACTATTGGCTTTCAAAGTATGGAGATGTTACTCAGCAGAAACTGTTTGGCGAAGTGAAAGGTTATGTTAGTTCTGCAAGTAAAGCGCATTCTCTACTATATGACCTTCAGGAGAATTCGGATTACTATACGTCCATTGTAAGCCCAGAAAATTATCCATGGACTAAAGAAGAGAGCGAAATAAAAGAATGTTTGCAAGCATTCCAGCTTTTCAATGTCAAACAGCAAACTCCGATGCTTCTATCGCTTGTTAGGGCTTATAGGGATAAGAAGCTCTCTTTGAGAGTGTTGCGTCAGATTCTATCAAAAATTGAATCTTTTCACTTCATATTTAATGCAATAACATCTCAACGTTCATCTGGTTCTATTGCTTCTTTGTATTCTAAACATGCTCAAGAATTGTCTAATGCTGACAACGCTGATAAGATCCAGTCTATCAACACATCATTAACCAGAAAGCTTAAGTCAAAGTTGCCCAGTTTCGACGAGTTTGAAGTGGGCTTCTCTAGCCTGATTTTCACCAAAAATAAAACTCGGCATAAGAAAATAATTCAATACATTTTGAGCCGCTTTATGGGCAAAAATATCAATGGTTTACCTATTGACTATAAATTTGTAAGTATTGAGCATCTGCTTCCGCAGTCTAGAGGCGATGAGGAGATTGTAGGTAGCATAGGGAATTTGATTTTAGTAGACAAGGAAACTAATAATGTAGATCTAAGGGATTTTGATTTCTTGCAAAAAATTAGCATATTGCAAAGTAAAAAATATCCCATTGATGCTGATTTGCTTAAAAGCCAATGGACTGAAAAGGAAATCAAGGAGCGAACAAAGTCCATGTCCTTGAAGGCATATTGTGAACTTTGGAATATTACGTAATACAGCGAATTCTCAGCTGTTTGATGCTGCCGCCTAACACTACATGGCAACGAACATTCAAAAGTTATTTGTAGCTACACAAAAATGGTAAGGCCCCACTCATCCACTTTTGATGAGATAGACAAAATCTCATCAATGTTGAGTTGCGTGCTGTGTCTTAACACAACTAACAAAACCATCTCTTTACCAGGTTCAATTGTCGATCTTGTAGGATACGTTGGCAGCACTGTAACGCATCACCTAGTTAGCTGTAGGATACGTTCCCAAATGCAACTACTTCACCGATAAATTTCAGGAACGCACCATACTTATCAATTCTGGCAACAAACCATGGTCTAACAACATGCCCATGCACAGCGATTGGCAAGAAGTTATCTGTTGGAATTCAAAGATTATCTGTAGCGGACAATGGGCAACATTAGACCACAAGCTTATCTGAAGGAAACAATTTGAAGATTATCGTTAAGACATCAGTCGAAAAGTAATTAGTCAAATTAGGAATTCATTTAGCTTTGGATGTAGAAATGTTTGTACATCTACCCTAGTAGCACTATGCCCCCATTTAATGTTACTCTCTTGCTCTTTGGTGCTTTGCTAGTACTTTTGGGACTTGTCGGTAAGCTTGACGTTAAAGATATCCGATTTGGTACTGACCACCCTCGAACAAGAGTAGCTTCAGGTGTTCTTGGAGTGTTTTTTGTCGTACTTGCACTTCTGGATAACTCTGGTATCCTGAAGCCCATCTCTCAAGACAATACTATAGATACTCAAACTGCAACTACTCAACTGGAGCCTTCATCTAGACAAAACACCGAACCCATATTTTTGGTAGTTACATCCACCCAGTTTTTTGCGGAAGCCAAGTCCGATGCTGATGAGCTAATAGAAAAAGGTTATGAGGTAACTGTTTATAAAAGTAAAAATGACTTCTTTGCCGTAACAATAGAGTCACTTTCAAAGCCCGATGCTGAGGCAATGCTAGAACGTCTTAAACAGTTAGGTCTTATTCGTGAAGACTCACATCTTAGCGATGGTTCAAGGTGGACTGAAAAGATCTACCCTTAGTTTGATCGCCGATCTTACAAAACGGTTAGCGTAACGCATCACCTAGTTAAATCAATACCCTTACCCATCTGACGGCTTTATATTGGGCTACGGGTCATCCATGCAAGTTAGGCAAACTGATCAACAAACCCTAATCGCATGATTCAATCACCAGTCACCGCAGAAGCAAGATTGAAACTTGGCATTTCTTAAAGTCCGTGAAAATAGGCGAAGGTTTTGAGGGATGCGTTACGCTGCGCTAACACTCATGTAAGAGGGGCGATCAAACTCCCCTTTGCAGTGAAGCTATAATTTCTTCGAGGGCAAAGAACAACTGAATCATGTCAAACCTTGAGCAAATTGAAGCAGCAATTCTTTCATTGTCATCAAATGAGTTTGAGAAGTTAAGGCTGTGGTTCCTTGACTTAGACTACGAATGTTGGGATGAATAGATAGAGCAAGACATTGAAAACGGTAAATTAAAGGCGTTTGCTCAGGAGGCGATCGCTGAGTTTGAAGCTGGGCACTATCGTGAGATTTAATGCACTACACAACCCGACGGTTCTGGCAATGCTGCGCTGCCCTACCTGAAAATGTTCAACGAACAGCAGATGAGTGCTATGAGTTGCTCAAAGTTGATCCAGCCGTCCTTCCTTACATTTCAAGAAGTTGGACAAGAAGTATTGGTCAGTTCGTGCAGGGTTAAGTTATCGAGCTTTGGGGGTTGAAGTCGAAAATAGAATCTCCTGGTTCTGGATTGGAACTCACGCAGAGTATAACAAGTTGATCGGCAAGCTGTAGTGCGATCGCCATCTTGTAGGGTGCGTCATGACGCACCTTTAATTATGTATAGCCACAACTAGATCAATCATTAAACATTCAAACATTATGAATTGGTGCGTTTACTTAGCAGCAACGCACCCTAATTTTGTTAAGGAAAAACAGCTAAATTGATATCACAATAGTTAAGAGACAAAATAATTATGGAATTCAATCCAAGCAACAATGTTATCAAACTCTGTCTTCAAGGTATGGGCATGGAAGAAAAAGGCAAACCTGAAGAAGCAAGTAAGCTATTTCTTCAAGCCTGGAACGAAGCGACAAACGACCTTGAAAGATTTATTTCAGCTCATTATGTAGCCCGACATCAAAAAAATGTTTCCGATAAATTAAAATGGCTCGAAACGGCTTTGAAGTTTGCATTAAAAGTAAATAACGACACTGTTAAGAGTGCTTTTCCTTCTCTATATTCAAACATTGCTAAATGCTATGAGGACTTAAGCAAACCTGACAAGGCAAAAAAGAATTATCAATTAGCAACTTCGTTTAAGGATAAACCCTCTGACAAAGGACCTTTTTATCATGGGACGAAAGCAGATTTGCAGGTTGGCGATTTGCTGACAGCAGGGGGCAGTTCCAATTACAAACCTGAACTCAAAATGAATCACATTTATTTCACAGCCCTTGTTAATGGGGCAGGACTAGCTGCTGCATTAGCAAAAGGCGATGGAAGTGAACGTGTTTATATCGTTGAACCGACAGGGGGTTTTGAAAATGATCCGAATGTTACAGACAAAAAATTTCCGGGCAATCCGACACGCTCATACCGCTCGCAAGCACCATTAAAAATCGTTGGCGAAGCAACTGATTGGGTAAGACAAACACCTGAGGAACTCCAAAAATGGCGTGAAAAGTTGGCCAATAACAAAGGAGAAATTATTAATTAACTTCTGAGATGCCCATACCCTGCTCATAAAACAACGAACCGCCAATCCTATAAGATGTATCAGCGTAGCGCCTCACTTAGTTAAATCAATACCCCTCCTCATCTAACGACTTCATTTTGGTTCAACCCCGAACTGTCAAACGCGAGGCATTTAAAACATAGAGACGGATTTGTCATTCTTGAGGATGTGACGATTGGTGTTTGTGATACTTGTGGCAATCGATATTATTCAGCCGCGATTCTTCATGCAGTTCATGCCGTTGTAACTGGCGCAAAAGCACCTGAGAGAACCGAACAAATTCCGGTTTCTCATTTAGAATCAGCGTAGCCAAAGCAGTGCGATCGCCAACCTTTTGGGATACGTTAATCCAATCGATTGGAGAATGGAAGAACGGATACCGTCATTGTGAAGTTTGGGAGCGGTAAGGTGAAGGGGTTGAGTCATGCGTTACGCTGCGCTAACGCATCCTGCGAGGTTGGCGATCGCACTACAATTCAGGATTAATCTAAAATCCTTATTGTTAAGGCACAGCAGAGTAGACCCGGCAATTAGTAAAAAATAATTTGGTAGTTTTTCAGGAGCAGCTTAACAATGACTAAATTGCTTGAGCAAGTGATTGCCCAACTCAAAGCTTTACCGGATGACGAACAGGATGCGATCGCCGCTCGCTTCCTTGCTGAGATGGAGGATGAGCAGAGATGGAAGGCTCAGTTTGAATCTACGACAGATGGTCAGTGGGATCGAATGGCTGAGATGGTACAACAGGAAATTGCTTCTGGTGATATTACACCTCTGGCTGAAGTTTTTTCCTCTCAGCCTGAGTCATGAAGTCAAGTGTAACAAAGGCGTTTCGCAAGAAACTTAATGGACTTCCTGCATCAGTTCAGGAGCAAGCTGCTAAAGCTTATGAACTCTGGTGTTCAGATCCTCACCATAATAGTCTTCAGTTTAAACGAGTTAGTCAGCGCCAGCCAATCTACTCCGCTCGTGTCAGCTTAGATTATCGAGTTCTTGGCTTATTGGAAGATGATCACATTTACTGGTTTTGGATTGGTGCACATGCAGAGTATGATGAGTTGCTCCAACGGTTGTAGTGCTAGTGCGATCGCACTGATTCAACCAACCACAGTTGAGCATAAGCAGGTGTGGTTGTTAGCATATTCTTAGCAACTAGCTCAACAGGTGTATGAAAATCAAAGCGATTATTCATCCAGCAGAAGAAGGCGGTTATTGGGCAGAAGTTCCCGCACTTCCCGGTTGTGTGACTGAAGGTGACACAATGGACGAGGTGATAGCAAATTTGAAAGATGCTATTGAAGGCTGGCTCGATGTTGCCAACAGTCGTAATGCAATCGAGTCAACCGATCAGGTTGTTGAAATTGCTGTATGAAGTCCATTTCTGGCAAGTGGTTGTGCAAGATTGTGGAGCAAAAAGGCTGGGTTTTGCGGAAAATTACTGGCAGTCATCACATTTACGAAAACCCTGAAATAGAGCAAATTTTGTCAATCCCCGTTCACCGCAATCAAGATTTGAAAATTGGAACCTTGAGAGCTTTGATGAAAATAGCTCAGCTATCAGAAGAAGATTTAATTTGAGCGTAAATTGTTGAGGTACTGTAAGCGATCGCATAGAACTAATAAGTGCGATCGCCCCTCTTCATCCTTCAAACAATCCGCAGCCTCCTACCTTGACGAGATACCGCTTACTCCAGTATGCTGTCACGCTAAGGTTGTTATTTTTACTCACGGCAACCGCATTACACTCAAAGACCTAGCGCCGCTCAAAGCTGTTGCGACCAGCAATGAGCGACTGACCCCCAAACTGTACTAGGCAGTCTGGCGGCTAATGGTGAATTTTAACACTCCCTTAGCCACCCCGACTTGTCATGTCAAAGAAAGCGTTGCCTATCCTTTAGAACATGAAAGTGACCCTCAACTCACTTTTTGTTCTCTCACTCACTGCAACGTGTGAACTGGTGCGGGGTGGCTAGGTTTTTGGGTTTCCTCAAAAAACCCTAAGGAGTCACAACTCATGTCTCACTGTTTTCTAGATCCCAACGCTCCCACCGTTGAGAGAGAAACTTTTGCACCTCAAAACCCTGAGCGCGAACGATTACGAATTCTAGTTATCGGCTCTCGTGATGGCGTAACCGAAACCATCTATGACCTACATCGACGCGGCTTTGCCGAAGTGGGACTGTGGAGTCCATTGTTACCTGCTCCCGGCTCTGGTGAGGTAATGAGTATCTTGACCCGCGATCGCCGACTAGGAGAGTAAGAAAAAGGGATAATGAGAGGGGCGATCGCCCCTCTCGCCTCACCAAGCTTTAGTGCGATCGCATTACTGTAGGGTGCGTTCTCAAATACGACGACTACTCCACCAATAAATTCCCAAGAACGCACCTTGTTTATGAATTTTTGCAGCAAATCATGGTTCAGGAACACTCGTGCATGGGCGATCGCCGAGAAGTTAGTAGACACTGATAAAATTAAAGAAGGGAAAAGTAGGTGGATTCTAATGGCTAAGAATACTGTGAAAGTAGATATTTCATTTGAATCACTGCTGCAAGCAATTTCATCACTTGAAATTGCTGAAAAGCATCAGCTCTGGGAACTTTTAGAAGCTGAGTTATTCCCTGATGATGAGGATTCTTCAGAAGATATCGCTGAAATTCAAGCTGCTCGAGCTGACTACAAATCTGGTGACTACACTACATTTGACCAATACGTAGCACAGCGAGCAAATCAATCGGCATGACTTACACCATAGTCGCGCCTAAGGCTGTGCAAAAACAGCTAGATGCTTTGCCTAACGACATTTACGAGCGCATTGCTATTAAGATTCCAACAACTTGCTGAAAACCCACGTCCTGATGGAGTGGTCAAAATGAAAGGTGCTAACGATCAGTACCGTATTCGTATTGGTGATTATCGCGTTCGTTATGAAATTGACGATAAAGAGTTAATTGTTCTCTTATTACAATGCAAACATCGGAGAGATGTTTACAGGGTCGCCAAGAAGTTATCTGTTGAAATTCAAAGATTATCTATGATGGCAGGTGATGGGCAACCTTATTTACTCTAGCTGTCTTAAAGGTTATAAATATGGATTCAAATTTTTGGCTTCAGAAATGGCAAGACAACAACATTGGTTTCCACAAAAGTGAAGCTAACCCAGCACTGGTAAAACACTTTGGAGAGCTTTCCTTACCAAACAGTAGCCGTGTATTTGTGCCTTTATGCGGCAAAACTCTAGACATTGCT
This sequence comes from Leptolyngbya sp. FACHB-541, assembly GCF_014695875.1. Lineage (NCBI taxonomy): Bacteria > Bacillati > Cyanobacteriota > Cyanophyceae > Leptolyngbyales > Leptolyngbyaceae > Leptolyngbya > Leptolyngbya sp. FACHB-541. Next base: position 207,095 of record NZ_JACJPC010000135.1, read on the forward strand.
TGGTTGCTCTCCAAAGGCGATCGCGTAGCTGGCGCTGAATTGGTCGAACTAGCCATCGAGCAACTGTTTGAAGAACTCAAAGTGAGTCCAAAAATATCAAGAGTCGGAGAAGTAAGTCTGTATAGCGCTAAAGACATCGACATCTTTGTGGGCGATATCTTTGATGTATCTGGCAAAACCTTAGGCCCAGTAGATGCAATCTATGACAGAGCAGCTTTGATTGCTTTACCGGAAGAAGTGCGCAAGCGATATACCGCACACTTAATGGAGATTACGGATAAAGCGCCACAGTTATTAGTGACTTGCGAGTACGACCAAAGCCTAATGGAAGGACCTCCCTTTTCAATCAGCCAAGAAGAAGTAAACAAACACTACAGTGACAACTACAGTTTGTCTCTTATCTCAAGTACTGATGTTGTTGGTGGATTGAAAGGAAAATATGATGTGAAAGAGAGCGTCTGGCTGTTGCAGAATTAACTATGAGTATACTCATGTAGGTGAAAGCTAAATTGACGCACATTCCACCCAATGCAGTCCTCATCATCATTGATGTGCAAAAGGCGATCGATCATCCTAGCTGGGGAAGACGTAACAACGAGCAAGCTGAGGCAAATATTGCACAGTTGCTAATGGCTTGGCGTGAAACTCAGCGCCCAGTGGTTCATGTTCGTCACCTTTCAACCGAACCAGACTCAACTTATTGTCCAGAACAGGAAGGATGTGACTTCAAAGACGCTGTGCTTCCCAATGCAGGTGAAAAAATTGTTAGCAAACAGGTGAATTGCGCTTTTATTGGCACTGATTTAGAGCATTGGTTAAGAAACAGTGGCTATCAAACCTTAGTTGTGACAGGTGTGATCACAAACAACTCTGTTGAGACAACAGTTGAGTAGCAGGCAATCTTGGCTTTGATACATACGTTGTTTCAGATGCCACAGCGACGTTTGACAAGATGGATCTAGAGCAGAAGTTGCACCTAGCCGAGCAGGTTCATGCCCTTTCCTTAGCTAACATGCATCAAGAATATGCAACAGTAATTGATACACCAACCCTGCTACAAAGCCTATAGCTTTCGCATCTCTAACCTCCACACAGCAGGCAAATAAGAGCCGCCAGTGGTGAATTTAAGGTTATCTACTGCTGCTAAGTTGAAACTGTTATCCCAATTTGATTTGAGTCGCATAGAGTAAATTCTGCAAACAACTGTAGGGGCGTTTTGCGAAACGCCCCTACCCGATCTGTTGCCTTATTTTAGAGAATTTGTATTACCGTATCGGCAATAACCGTCAGGCAACTCTCTGATGAAATTCCTCAAAACCATGCAGGATTGGTGGCGGAGCAGACTGAGACGTAACCCAGCGCAAACGCGGAATTTCACTGCTGTTGTAAACCCGGAATTCCCGCTCGACGGTTGCATTCTGGGTGCGAACAGCTTGATTCAACACAAGTGAACCCTTGGGGTCAGACTCAGAGCGATGGAAGGTGCCGGGGGGAATTCGCAAAATCTCCCGATTTGCTTCTAACCGGACAATGTGAAAGGGATGTTTCCACTCAAAGTTGACCAGGTAAAAGGTTCGTCCGCCTGTCAACGCCAGCAAATTATCTTCCTGATGGGGATGGAGATAAAACTGCCAGTGTCCAGTGGCACTGTTGTTTGGGCTAATGGCAGGCCCTTCATGAAAAACTAGATCTCGTGCATTAGAATTAGCGATCGTAATGTTAAAGAAACGAACGCTTGGAGTATCTCGAAACTTTTGGTAAGGCAGCAATTCAAACATAGGTTCAGTCTTGAAAAACCAGCGTGTTGGATGAGCTATTCATCAGCTTTTCGTACCTTAACTTTGAGTCATGCTGTGGATCAAAACCGATAGCGGTTCGTGTCTATGCAGAATCTGAATAGATGGATTCATAGATGAATTCGATGAACATTGCCCATTTGCAAATTTTTCTGGCGGTTGTGGAATACGGTAATTTCTCTACAGCAGCTTTGAACCTGGACATTTCGCAGTCAGCAGTGAGTCGGGCGATCGCCTCCCTCGAAGAAGAACTGGGCGTTTCCCTGCTCTCACGCGGTCGCTTTGGCGCACGTCCGACGCTGATTGGCGATCGCGTCCTGCACTACGCCCGTCAAATCGTGCAGGCGCGAGAAGACATCGAGCATGAAATTAATCTAGAAAAAGGGCTACATGGCGGACGAGTTCGCATCGCCTCCTTTCGCAGCGCTGCCACTCACCTATTGCCGCCAAAAATTGCCCGCTTTAGTCATCGCTTTCCATCGGTGGAAGTAACACTCACAGAGGACGATCCAACCGGAGTTGAGCAAGCATTGCGAGAAGGGCAGGTCGATATCGGACTCGTCCCTCTTCCTCGTTCCGAAGAGTTTGATACCTGGGAAATCGCCAGAGACGAATACGTTGTGCTGTTACCCCAATCCCCAGAACCGCTGCCCAAAACACTAACTTGGGAGGAGTTATCAACGCACTCCTTCATCCTGTACAACTATGCCGAATGCACCTCAGCCGTCCGCGATCACTGGCTAGAGTGGGGACAGTCGCTCAAAGTTGCTTACGAAATTAAGGAAGATTCCACCATTGTCAGCATGGTAGCTCAGGGATTAGGCGCAGCAATTTTGCCTCGTTTAGCAGCTTTGCCGATTCCAGAAGGCGTTCAGGTCAGGTCGCTGCCCGTTCCCCTAGTCAGAATCATTGGTGCAGCCGTTCTCTCGAATGTGCTTTTTTCGCCTGCTGTACTCACCTTCCTGGATGTGCTAAAAGGGACAGGGATGTTTGCAGGCAAGCGTGATACACCTGAAGTTAGGCAAGGTCTGACTTAAGACGAGCAAGCTTTGCCTATCTTATTACTCATCAAATGAGCACAAGTTAATACTCTTTAGATCGTCCTACTGGTACTTCAAGCAAGGTGTTGGGTTTCGTTGCACTTCACCCAACCTACGCAAATGACAGATGATACCGTAGGTTGAGTGGAGCAGAGCGGAACCAACGCCTTAGACCTGCTGCGCTATTACGTTTGTTTTGCGTTATCACCTACAGTGAGCAACTGGACTTGGAGTGGGCAATCGCTGAATCAATTGAGCAATTAGAACATTAAATCGCCAGGTAAAAATCACAGAGGCACTAAGCAATCCCAGAGCTAACCCCCACCACAATCCAACACCATCTAAATTGAGCTGAAAGCCTAGCACGTAGCCGCTGATTAACCCTACAACCCAGTAGGAGAAAATGCCAATTAGCATTGGCGTGCGAGTATCTTTTAAGCCGCGCAGCGCACCTGCGGCAATGATCTGAATTCCGTCTATAAGCTGAAACATTGCCGCAACGCCCAGCAGCGCTTTTGCTACTTGCACCACAGCAGCGTTTGCCGGGTCGCGAACGTCAATGTAAACCGAGGTAATCGCTTCCGGGAAAATCCAAAAGGCGATCGCCATCATACTCATAAACGTACCGCCCAATCCTAGACCTACGTAAGCAGCCAGCCTTGCTCCTTGCGGGTCACCCTGCCCAACCAGTTGTCCAACTCGTACGGTCGTAGCATAGGAAACTCCCAGCGGAATCATAAACGTTAAAGCGGCGGTTTGCAGAGCAATTTGGTGTGCTGCCAGAGTCGTTGTACCCAGATGCCCCATCAAAAAAGCAGTAATAGCAAACAGCCCGGTTTCAACCCCAAACAGCACACCAATTGGCCAACCTGTCTGCACCAATTCCCAAAAAACAGCGCCTTCAAACCGGACACGGTGGAAAACTTGATAGACCGCAAAAAACCGCTGGCTCAAAATAAAGCTAACCAGCGCGATGAACATACCCCAAAGAGAAATGCTGCTAGCCCAACCAATTCCTGCTAAACCTAACGCTGGAAAGCCGAGTTTGCCAAACATCAGCACATAGTTGCCGATACCGTTGAAGACTAGCCCACAGAGCATGATCACCATCACAGAACGGGGACGTGAAAGCGCAGCAACAAAGTTTTTGAGGCTAGCAAAGGCGATCGCCGGAAAGAATCCCCACATTACTGCTCTTAAGTAAGACCCCGCCAAAATTGCGTTGTCTGGCTCCTGTCCTAGAATCAGCAAGAGCGAATCTCCATTCCAGATCAGCAGAATACAGGGAAGCGACAGCACCAGCGATAGCCATATTCCTTGTTGGGCAATTCGTCCGATCGCCTTGGTATTACCCGCCCCGTAAGCTTCTGCAACCAGTGGACCTACTGCCGAGACAACCCCAGTACAGATCAGCAGCAAAGTAGAAAAAACAACTGCTCCCAAACCGCCTGCGGCCAAAGTTTGGCTGCCCAGCAAACCCATCATCACCGTATCGATAAAGGCAGTCCCCGCCTGAGACAGCTGCGCTGCGGCGAGAGGCACTGACAGGAGCAAACAGGCCCAAAGTTCAGATAAAATCCTTGATTTTGAATAGACGGTGAGTGCATTGCGACCCATAGCCATTCTTTGATTCACCCCTTCCATGCACTACCACCCACCGTTAAGCCAATCCCTAGTGTCTTCTGACATGACATCCCAAGGATTTGAATAACGGCGATCTGTTAAATAAATTACATTTTGTAATGGCGATCGCACCTCCTCCACTTGCATCACCTGAATGGAGGAGGTTCAATCCCCGATCACTCACTTAAAGCTGAGCCGCTCGCACAGCCGCACCCACCAACCCCACATGGGGATCGAGAATGATGTGAATCGGCACTTTTTTGAGCAATGGGCTGACCCGCCCCTTATCCAAAAAGGCTTTAAGGAAGGTGCCATCTTGCATCAAGCTCAGGTTTTTAGCAGCAATTCCGCCTGCTAAATAGAGCCCACCATTAGGCAACAGTTTTAGGGCCATATTGCCCGCCTCTGCCCCATAAGCAGCAACAAAAATTTCCATCGTTTGAACGGAGAGGCGATCGCTTCCTTTCAGAGCTGCCATCGAAATCGCCGCTGCCGGATCGACCGTCTTTTCACTCAGACCTTTTTCGCCCTCCCATTTGCGAATCACATCGCCAACCTCTGGAGATTCTTCAGCGTAGTGGCGATCGCGCAAAAACTGGTAGATCGAAACAATTCCCTGACCAGACACCACTCGCTCAACCGAAATTCGTCGGATATCGTGCTTATCCAGCAGATACTTCAACAGTTGAAACTCCAGTTCAGAGCGAGGAGCAAAATCTGCATGACCGCCTTCGGAAGGGTAGACGTGATAGCCATCTGGCTGCTTCAGCAAAAAGCCTTCTCCCAAACCCGTTCCCGCCCCTAAAACGGCGATCGGTGCATCTGCTACAGGCTCAACTTCCTGAAGCGTATGCAAATCTGATTCCTCTAAGCCCAAAATGCCGTAGCCAACTGCAACAAAGTCATTAATTAAGGTGATATTGGCGATCGCCAACTCTTTCTCTAGCCGTCTAGCATCGAGTGACCAAGTCAGGTTAGTCAGGGCAGACGTATCGTTAACTACGGGACCGGCGATCGCAAAACAAGCCTTTTCGGGGTTAGGCTCCGCTCCCAACTCCTGCTGCGCCGTACCCAAGAACTTGCGTACCATCGGTGCTAAATCAGGAAATTCTGGGCTGGAATAGCGGGCTTCATAAAGAGTATGCAGTTTTGCGGTTGCCACTGTCGCATCGGAGTGCGCCTCCACCAACCGCAGGATAGTTTTAGTGCCGCCGATATCCCCTGCCAGTAGTTGTGTCATGTTTTCAGAACTTACCCGTTGTCAATAACAGTTTAATTTCCGCTGTCCCTCCCAGTCTCGTTCCTGAGGCAGTTCTTCAGCAAATTTGCAGGGAACTTGCAGCCGTTGAATTAGATATAGCGAATATTTTGCTCAGTTCGGCTGAGGTGAGAGATATCACCACTCAACTCCATCAGCCATTCATCCCCCTGCTTGACCAACTTGAACAGTCCGCAAAGTGGACAACTGACATGCACGGGGTCTTCTAACAACCCTCTAGTTGCCCCCAAGACAGAAGCTCCGTGTCCTACCAGCAGCAGGTTTTGCGGAAACTCGGTCGCCAAGCGTCGAGCAACTTTTCCCGCCCGCCGCAAAGCCGTCTGCTCTGTTTCAGGAAACTCAGCAATGACGCGGGAAGTATAGCTGCGATCGACTCTCGGAAACAGTTGGAATAGAGAGTCAAGCGTTAAACATTCAGGTGTTGAAAAAAACCAGTTAGGGTTAAGAAACTCACTCAGCCCAGACTCGACCTTAATTGAGAGGTCTAACGCTTCTGCGACATAGTGAGCAGTTTCTACCGTGCGTAGGAAAGGGGAGGCAAAAATGTGGGCAATCTTTTCTCCTTGAAGGCGCTTTCCTAGCTCTTTTGCCTGCAAAATTCCATCAGCAGCAAGCCCCGGATCAAAGGGTCGTTCGGCGGTGCGATGCCAGCTAGAGTCAACAAAGTCCTGACGGTTCCCGTGCCTTGCGATCCAAACAGTCTGGCTCATCAACCGAGTTAGCTAAAACTTCATCTCATCTTACACTCCCCGAAACAGGGATTACGATACCAATTCTAAATGGGTGAGGGGTATGCCCCCTCAACCCAATTAATCTATTTAGATTTAGGCAGACATTAGGTTTAAGCGGACAAGAGCAGTGCAGCAGACTCGATTGGATAACCAACCGCCTTCCAGGCTGCGACCCCGCCTCTCAGTTCAGAAATGTTTCTATAGCCCGCTTGCCGCAGCTGTGCCGCAGCCTCAACCGTTTCATCATCTGTTTCGCCATAAATGTAGATATCGCGGTCAAGCTCTAGACTCGTCAGGGCACGATGAGTCAACTCATGGATGGGCATACAAACTGCCCCCATAATGTGGTGCGAGTTGAACTGAGTGCGATCGCGCACATCAACAATCGTCAGCGCAGGCTCTCCCCAATCCAACCGAGCCTTGAGGTCATGCACACGCGATCGAGACTTGAGCGACGGAGGAGTTGGGAGAATACCGAAGAATTTCATGAGGAGCTACCGCGAGGTGGTGGGTTGCTTGCAATGTAACAACTAATCTTAAGGTTTGCAAATTTTTATAGGTCAAATCTTTACTCAGAAGCGGTTTTATGTATTGAGATTTCACAGCGCCACTTCTTGGATCTCGGCAAGGGTAGGCAATTCCTCAGAAACGGAGGTTTCAGGCTGATGGCGTTGGCAGCGGACATCGAAAGCGCAAAACCCACACTGACTTTCAGCCGCCTCTACTTGTGGAAATGGCGTTCCTGCCTGGTAGTCCTTCAGCCATGCGGTTAGTTGATCCAGTAAACTCCCCAACTTTGAGCGAATTGCCTGATGTTTGCTGGTGCTGTAGTTAAATCTCAGACTTTGTGGCTGAAGTTTTATCTCACTTGTCTCTTCTGATATCCCTGAGGCAGATTGGGTTGCCCGCACAAACCAGTAGGTAATCGAAATATCTTCGGGTGAATAGTCACTGGTCTCTGCCAGCACAAAGGGGTATAGCCGAGCTTGCCAACTTTCTGCCAGCCAGCGCTGGTTTTGAGGCAAAGGGTAAGTTTTCCAGTCTAAAATCTGCGCCTGCTGCGGGTTGAGAATCAGCAAGTCATACACCACCGTTAGCAGATAGCCCTGGAACTCCAAGGTGCGGCGATGTTCGCTCTGACGAAAAACCGCTTGCTGTTGAAACAGCTCTGGTGCAGCCTGAATGAATGCATCTACCGAATTTTGCAGCAATGGATCGGTCGTGTCCGTCAGCATGGGTAGCCCCAATTCACGCTGCTGCATCAGCAGGTGAAATCGACTGCCCCAGTTCATCTGATCTTGCTGTTCTGAGGCAATTGGAGTGCCAAGCTGATCAAGGTAAACCTGCTGAAACTTGCGAGGACAAGTTTCTAGCAAATTAAGCTGAGCTTGAGACAGGCGGATGAGCATAGCGTTCGGCAAATGTTCCTGGCAAACGTTCCCAGCAAATATTTCAGACGGATTAATTTTTGGTCAGCACAAATACACTGCCCTCATTCCCTCGCCCAATCCGCAGATCGTCATCCAGGTAGGTAATGTCTAGCCAGCCTTGCTGATCTCGGTTGGTGATATTGAAGTCAATCGCCGCAAATTTCTGACCTGCCTCGATCGCCTCAATAAAGTGAACGGGAGACTGATAGTCAATTAGGCGTTGCAACCCTAGAATCGATCGCTCGAATTTCACCTGGACGCGGCGATCGCTCACCGCCTCAAACCGAGCCGCAACACTCACCAAACCTTCCAGATAAGGCACCCCGTAGACTTCAGCAATGTTGTAGATCTTCGCTTCTCTCGCCCGAACATATTGATAAATTTGTCCCAGCTTAAACAAAGGTAATTGATCGATTCTCAATAGATCCTGGCTGGTGGTGTAAAGCAATCGCCAATTGCCGTCAAGCTTGTTGGGCACTTGAAGGGGGCGCGAGTTAGGGTTCTGGTCTTCTACCTGAGCAATAACAGATAAAATGGCTTGCTTGTCTGATTCAGTCGTCAGCAACCCCCGATTTTTACCCGCGATCGCCTCCAGCAGCTTAGCTTTCGCAATCATTTAATTAACCTCCACATAAGATGTAACCGTGAGAAATTTGAACGCTAGAAATTCCAGTTATTTCAATACCGCTTGTTGAGTTCTTAACTGTTTAACGATGGATTGTTTAAACCATTTCGCTTTGAGTAAGACACAACCCGCCAATTTCAACCTAAAGATGTCTTGACAACTTTCTTGACCTAAGATGAAATTTGAGCTAGCACTATCAGGCGTACTAAGCAGGGGTAGGGCGGTTGATCAACCGTTTACTAAAACTTCATCTATATAAGGTTTTACCTACATTAAGGTTTTACCTATGCTGAGGTTTCACCCACATCTTAGAAGCTTGACTCTAAGATCTAGCAGTTGCCATCTGAATTTCCTCATTCCAATGAGGGAGTTGCCCAAGAGTTCGATTGTGTAGTGATTTAATCTATTACCAACATTTGCTAAGTAGTATGTACAATCCCGCGCTTCGTCAATATCCTCGTAGTCAACCCGCTCCTGTAATTCCACCTCAGCAGGATGCCTCAATTTTAGATTGGCTCGAGGGAACAGGTCGGCTCCTAGCCCGTGAAGTGCAAGAGCCGGACTATCGCGAAGAAGAAGAAGAAATCAATGAACTGATGGCAGGCGATGATAGCAGCTTTGATGATGATGACGATGATGATGTAGTAGAGCTAGACGATTAACACAGATTGAGGGATAATCCCGGCAGTGGTAAAGAACGATTAAGCTGGATCAACTCACAAAGTTTGATCCTGATGAACCAGAGGCAATTTGTAAGTCTTTGGATATACCTGGTGTGGAGTGAAGTGAGACAGTTGTGGACGCTAAGCTATTTTCTGACAAGCCCGTAGGGTTTTCCGGCGTGGGTTTGTTTTTGAGTTTAAGCATTGCTCTCAGCGGTGCATCTCTTTGGCTAGATTGGTCGGCGGGGCGATCGCTCGGTTTAGGAGCTTCTTTAACAGCCCCACTTTGGGTCTGTACCCTAGCAACCGCAGCCCTCGGATACTGGGCGATTCCGCTCTTACGACAACTAAAGGCAGGGCAGGTCATTCGTGAAGATGGACCTCAAGCTCACTTGAAAAAGGCGGGAACGCCAACGATGGGCGGCATCTTCTTTGTCCCCGTTGGGGTGGCGATAGCCCTGCTCTGGTCAGGCTTTGCCTCGGAAGTCGTCGCTGTCTCTGCACTCACTCTCTCCTATGCGGCAATTGGTTGGCTCGACGATTGGCAAATTTTACGTCGCCGCTCCAACAAAGGCATTTCTCCCAAGCTCAAGCTCGCTTTGCAAATCGGCTTTGGCGGTCTGTTTTGCCTCTGGCTGCTGTGGAGCCAACCCTTTAGCATCACAAACCTAGCGCTGCCCTTCGGATTTTCTTTGCCGTTGGGCTTTTTGCTGTTTCCCTTGGGCTGGTTTGCGCTCGTTGCCGAAAGTAATGCCACCAACCTCACCGATGGGTTAGATGGACTGGCGGCTGGCACGGCGGCGATCGCTCTATTGGGGCTAGGCGTATTAGCGGCTCCAACTTCTCCCGCACTGATGGTGTTTTGTGCCTGCATGAGCGGCAGCTGTCTCGGCTTTCTGTCCTACAACCGCAATCCTGCCAGTGTGTTTATGGGCGACACAGGCTCTCTGGCATTGGGGGGCGCACTCGCAGCGGTTGCTCTGCTCAGCAACAATTTGCTAGGGTTGCTCATTCTTAGCGGCATTTTCTTTGTCGAAACCCTTTCAGTCATTGCTCAGGTCAGCTACTACAAAGCCACCAAAGATGCAAACGGCATCGGCAAACGTCTGCTCAAAATGGCTCCACTCCATCACCATTTAGAACTGACGGGCTGGTCAGAGACACAGATTGTTGCCTGGTTCTACACGATTGGTGGCATCCTGGCAATGTTGTGTCTGGTGCTATACCCGGTTTTTGGATGAAGGTAATTACCCCAGCATCAACTCAGTATTATGACTGGCAAGGCTTCCGCTGTGCCTATGAAGTTCAGACTCGTAGGGCGGGAGTTGATGCTGGACAAATTCCGTTATTGCTAATTCATCCGATTGGGGTGGGTCTGTCCCGACGCTTTTGGGATCGGTTCTGCCAAAGCTGGTTTGAGGGTCAGCCCAATTCGCTGTACTTGCCTGACCTGCTGGGCTGCGGGGAAAGCGCTTTGCCCCACGTCACCTACACACCTGAAGATTGGGCGGCTCAGCTTCAGCACTTTTTGCAAACGGTGGTACAGCAACCCGTGGTAGTGGTAGTCCAGGGGGCGCTGCTGCCAGTGGCGATCGCCCTCACCCAATTACAGGCTTCACCTCAGTCCAATTCGTCTAACCTGGTTCGGGGGCTGATTTTGGCTGGCCCACCTGCCTGGAAAGTGATGACTCAGGCAACCTCACCCTGGCAGCAAAAATTAAGCTGGAATCTATTTGACTCACCGCTAGGTAATGCTTTTTATCGCTATGCTCGACGGCGCGAGTTTTTGCGTTCTTTTTCCACCAAACAACTTTTTGCCACTGCCGATGCAGTCGATGCAGAATGGCTGGATGAGCTAATTGCTGGGGCAAAAGATCCGGAGAGCCGCCACGCTGTTTTTTCATTTTTGGCAGGTTTTTGGCGTAAAAATTACGAGCAGGCGATCGCTCACCTCACTCAACCCACCCTGGTCGTCATTGGCAACACCGCCTCCAGCATCAGCCGCTCTGGACAAGCAGAAACACCAGAGCAGCGCATGGCAGACTACCTGAAACGGCTACCTCATGCTCAAGGCATTCAGCTAGCAGGTCGTAACGTGTTGCCTTACGAATCAACTACAGAATTTGTTGAAGCGATCGCCCCTTTTATTCAGAGTCTTGGGAGCGAAGCGGAAGCGATCGGCAAGTAAGCAGATTGCACCTGTCGGAGCTTTAGAGAGTATTTGAAAAGCCTTAATCTGTCCGAGAGATTCGTAGGGGAAAATCCTTTGAGCAACGATTTTTCGTTATTCCAAATATTGCTGGACGAATGCTTCGACTCACGCAAGGCATTACCTACTTCTCAAACATCCTCGTATATACTGAAGCATTATTTGTTGAGCAAACTGTTAGTAACGGTTTAGTCAGATCAACTTTTGCATAACCCAAACGAAGCTTTTAACTCATAAAATCTGCGATCGAGTAGAACGGCTATCAATAAAAAGTTTGTGTTGGGTTATACATCTGCTCTTAATTTTTATTGCAAGTCATAAACGATGTGTTACCAAATATAACTGAAGTTTCTTAACACTTAAGACCCAATGGCATGATGGGGTGAGTATGAATTGAGCTGTGTACAAATTCTAGATAATTCAAACATTGGTCGAAGGGGTTGGCAAAGCATAATAACCATAGCAACCTTGAGCGACCGATTGACTAATTCCGTGGTGCAATTCTTTCAGTAGCCAGAGCAATTACCCAGAGTGTGCTTCTACAACCCGTTTAGGATTGCGATAGATACAGGTGAGGAACGCGGTCAGCTGAAAATGAATGAATCGCAATAGGTGCAATTGCTATCTACCTCAAAATAGTAACCTTGCCTGATTCCGGGGAATCATCAATGCCAATCGTTAGTCTCCGTGCCAGTTCTCAGAGTTGGCAATCTAAACTACGTCACTACCAAGTGCCCCTTCAGCTTGTTTTAGTAGCACCCTTCGTGCTGGGGATCATGACGGCAACGGGGACAATTTATTTTCTCTCCTGGAGCAGTAATCAGCAAATTGACCTCTTTACTGCTCTACTGCTTGGTTTGATTACTTTAGTAGGAGCGATCGCCCTCAGTCTGGTCTTTGCCTGCCTGGTGGTTAAACCCATTGTGCAGCTTAGCAAAGCGTCAAAAGCGATCGCTGATGGCGAAGACCAGCAGATTCCCACCCGTCTTCAAATCCGCGAACTCGAGACGATGGCTCAGGCTTTCAACCAGATGGCGCAGCGGTTGCAAAACTCTTTTGAGGAGGTTAAAGCTGCCCTTCAGGAGTCAGAAACCAAATTTACCAAAGTTTTTCAATATAGCCCTGACCCGATGACGATTACGACTCTGGCAGAAGGGCGGATTGTAGAAGTAAACGATAGCTTCCTGGATTTTTACGGCTTCAGCCATGAGGAAACGGTTGGACGCACCACAACAGAACTCAACTTTTGGCAATCTCCAGAAGAGCGATCGCTTTTCAAAGAACAGCTTGAGCGAGCAGGCACCGTTGACAACCTCGAATTCAGCATCAAAACTGCGTCTGGAGAAACGAAAACTATCCTGCTTTCCGCCGAAGTGATGGACCTGGATGGTCAAGCCTGCGTTTTAGCAATTCGGCGCAACATTAGCGATCGCAAGCTGGTTGAAAGACTCTTACAAGAACGATTTGCCCTTCAGCAGCAATACCTCACCGAGTTAACCGAATGGAGAACCCGCTACGAAGCGGCAGGTCAAGCCAGCGAGCAAATCTTGTATGAATGGGATATTAATGCTGAACGCATTACCTGGGGGCCCAACACAAAAGAAATTTTGGGCTACACTATTGCCGAGATGCCACAAACCCTGGACGGTTGGATGGAGCTGCTCGACCCAGAACATCCCGAAATTTTGCGGTCTGAAATTGAGAATGCGATCGCCCAGGACGATTCTTACCTGGCAGAATACCGAATTCGCCGTCAAGACGGAACATACATCTGGATTGAAGACAAAAGCCGATTTTTTACCGATAGCTCTGGAGAATTGGTCAGGGTAATTGGATTTATTGCGGACGTGAGCGATCGCAAACTGGCAGAAACAAAACTGCGCCAGAGTGAAACGGCCCTACTTGCGGCTCAGCGAGTGGTTCACGTCGGCAGTTGGGAAGTTGATATCGAAAACTTCAGCGGCAGTTGGTCAGAAGAACTGTTTCGCATCTTTGGGCTTGACCCCAACCAACCCAGACCAACACGGGCTGAAATGCTCCAGCAGTTTATTCACCCAGACGATTTAGAAAAAGTTCAACAAGCCGACAATCGCACCCTTGCCGAAGGAGCGCCCTACCAAATCGATCACCGAATCATTCGACCCGACGGCTCAATTCGCCATGTTGAAGCCAGAGGAGAAGTCACCCTCAATGACCGGGGAAATGTGGTTAAGCTGTTTGGTACGGTTTTAGATATTACCGATCGCAAACAGACCGAAGCCATCATTCGAGAAAATGAAATTCGCTTTCGCGCGATCTTTGAGCAAGCAGCCGTTGGAATTGGTGAAATCTCGTTAACGGGAAGGTATCTCAACGCTAACCCGCGATACTGCGAGATTTTAGGCTACTCCAAAGCAGAACTTTTAGAGCGAACTTTTCACGAAATCACCTATCCCGATGACCTGGACAAAACGCTAGAACACTTCCAGCAACTATTAACGGGTCAAGTCTCAATTGCTTCAATTGAAAAGCGGTACGTCTGCAAGGACAAACACACCTGTTGGGCAAACGTATCCGTATCCCTCGTGCATGATGAAGCCGGAATCCCGCTTTATGCAATTTGTGTCATTGAAGATATTACAGAACGCAAACAGCTTGAGTTAGCGCTGCAAGCCTCTGAAGCAAAACTAGATAGCATTCTCAATAGTGCGATCGCCTCGATCCTCAGCTTTCGCCTATTTCCTGACCGAACCTGGCAGTATGATTACTTTTCCGCAGGCTGTGAAACGATCTTTGGCTACACTCCAGCAGAACTGATGGCAGATCACACCCTCTGGATCTCCCGCGTTCCGATAGAAGATCAGCAAACGGTAATCATTCCGGCTTTTGACGCTTTATTTACCAAACAGATCGCTCACAAAGAATATCGCTTTCAGCATAAAGATGGCTCATTGCGCTGGATTTGCAGCACAGCTATTGCCCGCCATGAAGCAGATTACTGGAGGGTAACGGCAGTAGATACCGATATCACAGAGCGCAAACAGCTTGAACTCGCCCTGCAAGCTTCTGAAACCAATGTAAACAATATTCTCAAGTGTGCGATCGCCTCAATCATGCAGTTTCGCATCTTTGCCGACCGTACCTGGCAATGCGATTACATTTCCCCAAGCTGTGAGGCAGTCTATGGCTACACCCAGCAGGAAATTATGGCAAACCCTGACCTCTTCTACTCAGAAGTTGTGCCAGAAGATTGGGAAACTGTACTGGCACCATTGTTTGAAGACATTTTTGCTGAACGTTCCTCTCAAGCAGAATATCGCTTTCGAGACAAAGCCGGGAACCTCCGCTGGATTGCGGTGAGCTTTACCTCACAGCGCGATGAAACGACTGATTCCTGGATTGTCACTTCTATTGAGATCGACATTACCAATCGCAAGCAGCTTGAACTTGCCCTACAAGCAACCCAAACCAAACTTAGCGACCTGATTAATAGTGCGATCGCCTCAATCACCAGTTTTCGCGTATTTCCTGACAAAACCTGGAAATACGATTACATCTCTTTAGGCTGCGAAGCGATTTTTGGCTACAGCAATCAGGAGTTAATGGCAAACCCTGACCTGTGGGCGGCAAACGTAGACCCTGAGGATCAAGAAAATATCCTGGTTCCTTTGTTTGAAGAAATTACTGCTGAACGGGTAGCTACAGCAGAATATCGATTTCTCCACCCAGATGGAAGACTCCGCTGGATCTCATCCAATCTGTCTTCTCGTTGGGATGAGGCAACAAATTCTTGGGTTGTGACGACCGTTGCAACCGACATCACTAAACGCAAGCAGCTTGATCTGGCACTTCAAGAAAGCGAAAAACAGTTTCGCGAAATCACAGAGAATATCCACGATGTTTTCTTTGTTGAAACCGCTGATGCAACTCAAACCCTTTATACTAGCTCTGCCTTTGAGGAGATTTATGGTAGTAGTCGCGAGCGCCTCTACGACGAATCTCAAGGCTGGATAAACTTGGTTCACCCAAATGACCGTGAGCTTGTCTTGGCAACCCTTTCTGAGCAGCAGCTAGGACAGCGAACCTCAAAGGAATACCGAATCGTCAAACCGGATGGCTCTGTTCATTGGATTTTTGCCCGGACTTTTCCAATCTTTGATCAGCAGGGTCAACTCCTCCGGCACGTTGGCATCTCAGAAGATGTAACTGAGCAAAAAGCTATAGAAGAGACTTTGCTGAAACAGCAAGAAATGCTCCGCACCATTTTCGATAATGTACCCGTCATGCTGACGTTTTTCTCGGCTGAGGGTCAGCTAATTTGGGCAAATCATGAGTTTGAAACGGTCTTAGGCTGGAGCGTTGAAGAATTAAGAGAACGTCATAACCCAATGGCAGAATTTTATCCTGACCCAGAATATCGTCAGCAGGTGATGGATTCTATTCAGCTAGCAGACCGAAGCTGGAGAGACTTTAGAATTCGCACGCGATCGGGCAGAGTGATTGAGACAACCTGGGCCAATGTAAAGCTGTCTGATGGCAGCAACATCGGGATTGGACAAGATATCAGCGATCGCAAACAAATTATCCTGGCGCTAGAAGAGGCAAATCGAGAGCTACACCATCTTGCCAACTTGGATGGACTGACCCAAATCGCCAATCGTCGCGGCTTTGACGAACATCTCCAGCGTGAGTGGAATCGGCTGACCCGTGAAGAAGCTTCACTGTCACTCTTACTGTGCGATATCGATTACTTCAAGCTCTACAACGACACCTATGGACACATCGCCGGGGATCAGTGCCTTCGCCAAATTGCCCAAGCGATCGCCGAAATCCTAAAACGCCCTGGAGATCTAGTATCTCGCTATGGAGGTGAAGAATTTGCTGTGATTTTGCCAAATACCACCGCTGAGGGAGCTATCCAGGTCGCCGAATTCATTCAATCCAGAGTTCAGCAACTCCAGCTTGAACATAGGCGATCGCCCGTTTTCCCCTACCTCACCGTCAGCATTGGAATTGCTACCACCGTTCCTGTACAGCAGGTCTTGCCGGATGCCCTGGTTGCTGTTTCCGACGGAGCGCTGTATCAAGCAAAAGCCCAGGGACGCAATACCTTTTGCCTCTGCGCCTTGTGAATATCAAGATGAATATCGAGGTGAATATTGAGCCTATAAGAGCTACTCTGTCTCAACCAGCGGCTCATCCTTAGCCTGCTCACTCACTCGCCGCAACACGCCGTTGACAAACCGATAACCCTCTTCACCGCTGTAACGCTTTGCCAACTCAACCGCCTCATTAATCGCAACGCGATCGGGCACGCCCAAAAACAGCATTTCGGTCAGTGCGATTCGCAAAATATCCCGGTCAATTCGAGGCAGACGGTTGACCTGCCACGAAACCATCGCTTCTCCTAACCGCTGGTCAATCTCCTCACGATGCGCTTGCACGTTGCTCAGCAGCTCCATCGCATAAGCTCTAACTTCTTGCTGGTTGGCAAGCTGAATAAATTCGGGTAGCTCAACTGCTGCACCCAGACGATTGATTGCAGTCTGCGTCAAATCAATGGACTCATTCACCATTGCCTTTGCACTTTGCAAGTCACTCGTCCGCGTTTCACTAGAGAGGAGGCGATCGCTACTCCGCTTTAGCTCTGCTGACGCGGTTTCTAGCAAATCATGGAGTTCTGTGGTCAGCGTGCGTACCGCCGCTAAGACAATACTTTGCAACTGCTGGGCTTGCAGGCGCTCCTGCTTGGCAGAAAGTTGGCTAATGCTCAAGAGAGCCAGTTCACGGGCAATTCGGCGAGCTTGCATAGCAAATTAATTGGCAAGGTTCAATAAAAGTCTAATCAGAAAAATTGTAGGTTGGGTTGAGGCATAAAACCCAACTCACTAGCACGTCGAGAAAAACCGTAGGTTGGGTGTAGCACAGCGGAACCCAACAAGGCAAAATTCCTGGTAGTGTTGGGTTTCGCCAAGCTCCACCCAACCTACTCATCCCTAGTCTTCCTCAGAGGGAAGCACGGAATAGGTTTGCCGTTTCGCCTCTTGCTTCATCTCAGGTAACGGCTCCAGCACAGGTTCCAGCTTTCGCTCTTCAAAGTTTGCAGGGGGAAGCGCGGTGCTAGATGAGCCAGGTCCAACAATTCCGCCTGAGATGACGACTTTGAAGGCATCTTCAATCGACATCGAGAGATTAACCGCGTCTCGCTCTGGAACGATCGCATACCAACCCGTCGTTGGGTTTGGAGTCGTGGGAATAAAGACGCTCAGCATTGTCTCCGAAAACTGAGGCTGAATTTGCGGACTGAGAGTGCCTGTGACGAAGGCAATCGCCCATATTCCACGCCGAGGATATTCCACCAAAATCACCCGCCGAAACTTGCCGTTTGTATCCTTGAGCAGCGTTTCCAGCAGTTGCTTTAGCGTCTTGTAAACCGAACCTGCCAGCGGAATCGCCTGCAACAACCGCTCCCCAAAATCGAGCAGCCAGCGTCCAGCGATATTGCGCGCCATCAAGCCAATCAGCAGAATGCAAAGCAGCGGCACAGCCAGTCCAACTACCAGATTCAGCAGATTTCCTAAAATTGGGTTGAGGTCATTAAAGGGATTGACCTGCTTGGGGATCTGTGTCAAAAAATTGATCACCCAAGTTGCAACGGTGATGGTTAGCCAAATTGTAGTTGCCAGCGGAATTACCACCAGCAAACCCGCAATCAGGTCATTTTTCAGGTCTTGTTTGAAGCGTTGGATCACAGATAGCCCACTCTCCTTTGGCTGTTCGGGAAAATAACGCTGCTGCCTTCACAAACTCCACCTCATCAGGGGAGCGCTGAGATAGCCCGCGCTTGTACAGAAACTCCAGTCACCGTATTTGATCCCATGCCTCCAGGCTACACATTTTGACTAAAAATGATTGGGCAGGATTACCACACTCTCTATTTGTAAGGCTTGTAAAGAAATGTTTCAACCTCTAAAGCCAACTTTACACGACTTCATTAGATTTCTTGCAGATAAGATTCTTTGATGAGCATGAAGTAGGATTCTGCTATTTTCGCTCATTACAAGCAGTCTATTTCTGATTTACAGAAGGTTCAGAGTGAGGCGATCTCCTAAAGCAACTGACTAAAGGACTAGTATCCCATTTAACATTCCCGTTTGATCCCCTAAGGTTGCGGAATCTCTAAAACGGTTTGTCTTACTTGATATTCCTGTCTCTGTGTTCAGTCGTTAGCCAGAGGAGAGGATGCTTTCAGGTTTCTAAGATGAAATCAGTGTTGGGATAAAGACAATGCTATTCAAAGATCGCACTGCGGCAGGACAACTGTTAGCAGAGCAGCTTAAAGAGTATGTAGATCGCTCAGATGTGCTGGTTTTAGCCTTGCCACGGGGTGGAGTGCCAGTTGCCTTTGAGATTGCAAAAGCGCTAAACGCTCCTCTGGATGTGTGTCTAGTCCGAAAGTTGGGCGTACCTGGGCAAGAGGAGTTGGCGATGGGCGCGATCGCCTCAGGTGGTGTACGAGTCCTCAATCCTGACGTGGTGCGAAACCACCGTTTGTTTGAGGCAGCAATCCACAAGACGACCGTACGTGAGCAGCGAGAATTAGAGCGGCGAGAAAAGCTGTATCGGGGCGATCGCCCTCCTCTGAATTTGCATGGAGCTACCGTCATCGTGGTAGACGACGGACTGGCAACTGGAGCCACCATGAGAGCAGCAATTATGGCTATTCGACAGCAAGAGCCGGCTCGTCTGGTAGTTGCCGTACCCGTTGCTGCGGCTGAAACCTGCCACGACATGGAAGCTGAAGTTGACCAGCTTGTCTGTGCAATGACACCAGAGCCTTTCTACAGCGTTGGACTCTGGTATGAAAGCTTCCCGCAAGTAACCGACGCAGAAGTGGGTCACTTGCTCAAATTAAAATGTGCAGTTGGTTCAACCAAAAGCTGATAGCCTAAACCCATTCCTGTTTTCGCAATTCTGTTTGGGTTACTCGGTTGAAGACTCGCTCTAGCTATTGGCAACTGTTGCCTTACCTGCGTCCCCACTGGCGGGCGATTGCTCAAGCCTTACTTTGCACTCTGGTGTTTACTGCTTGCTGGCCTGTTCTGGCATGGCTAGCAGGCGAGGCATTGGGCTTTCTAGTGCAGGGAAATGTCCCTTCCCTTGCGCGCCTTTCTGGAGTCCTGGCAAGCATCTTTCTAGTACAGAAAATTGCTCAATACGGGCAGGATTCTCAAATGGCAAAAGCGGCATTGGCGATCGCCCTTGACCTGCGAAAGCGAGTCTATGCCCACCTGCAGACCCTTAGCCTCAGCTACTTTGAGACTTCTCAAACGGGAGATTTGTCCTACCGCCTCACCGAAGACATCGATCGCGTTGGAGAAGTCGTCAACAAAATTTTTCATGACTTCACACCTTGCGTCCTGCAACTGATTGCCGTCTTCGGCTACATGATTTACCTCAACTGGCAGCTTACCCTCGCCAGTTTGGTTGTCGTGCCGCTCATGGGTGTCTTGATCAGTTGGTTTGGCGAACGGATGCTCGTTTTCTCTCGCCGCAGCCAAACCCTGATCTCAGATCTATCCTCCCAATTGACTGAAGTATTCAGCGGCATTCGGTTAATTCGCGCTTTTGCCGCCGAGGAATATGAAATTGAGCGCTTTGCTCAGGAAGCTGAAAAAAATCGTCGGGCAAAATACGCTGCTGCCTGGTTGAAAGCGGTACAGTACCCAGTTGTAGGTTTCCTATATGCCCTTAGCGTGCTGCTGCTGCTGTTGTTGGGCGGCTGGCAAATTTCCCAGAACAACCTCACAGGCGAAGAATTTGGCAGTTACGTATTTGCAGTCGCCATGCTGATCGATCCGATCGCCCACTTAACCGACAACTACAACGAATTTAAGCAAGGGGAAGCTTCCTCCGATCGCATCTTTGAACTGCTAGCCCTTCGTCCTGCGGTGGTTGAGAAACCCGGCGCGATCGCTCTTCCCCCCGTCACGGGCAAGGTGGAATACCGCAACGTCAGCTTCAGCTACAAACCTGATCAGCCCGTGTTGCAGCAATTGAGCCTACTGGCATTTCCAGGAGAAGCGATCGCCCTAGTTGGCACTTCTGGTGCAGGCAAAACTACGTTGGTGAATTTGCTACCTCGCTTCTACGAACCCCAGGTCGGACAAATCCTGATCGACGGTACCGATATTCGAGATGTGACGCTTCGTAGTCTGCGTCGTCAAATTGGCATTGTGCCGCAAGAAACCATTCTCTTTTCTGGCACGATCGCCCAAAACATTGCTTTTGGTCAGCCCCAGTTTGACCTCAAAGCCGTCCAGGAAGCCGCCAAAGTTGCTAATGCCCACCAGTTCATTACTCAATTTCCTGATGGCTACCAAACTTGGGTTGGGGAACGGGGTGTAAACCTATCAGGTGGGCAACGGCAGCGAGTAGCGATCGCCCGTGCCGTCTTACTCGATCCCCAAATTCTGATCCTGGACGAAGCTACCTCTGCCCTAGATTCTGAATCAGAAGCACTGGTGCAAGAAGCTCTAGAACGACTGATGCGCGATCGCACCGTCTTCATCATTGCTCACCGCCTCGCTACCGTCCGTCGCGCTGACCGCATTCTAGTAATGGAACAAGGGCGAGTCGTGGAGTCGGGAACGCATGGAGAGTTGTTGGAGAGGGGCGATCGCTACGCCCGTTTCTATGCCCAGCAGTTTGAGAAGTAGCTTAAAATTGCTCCCCCCCTCTCGTTGTTACCCTTGGAGTATGGAGAGTGGCTTTGAAATCATTGGCGATCTGGCAGATAGTTCCACAGAGAGCATTTGGAGCAAGCACCGCGTGGAGTGAAGGGAATACCATGACACCAGCATTAGAAAAACCAAGATCATCAGAAGACAAGGTAGCCGTCTACTACGATCGCACTTGGGAACAGTTCAAATGGATTCAAAAGGGCTTAGAAGGACATCCAGGTGTGCGCCTAAGCTTTTATGAAGGAGTCGTTGAAGTATTCATGCCAGGTCAACCGCACGAAATTTTCAAAAAAGTGATTGCGGCTCTCCTCGAAGCTTTCTTTTTTGAGTGGAACATCAGGATCATTCCAACTGGCTCTGTCACTCAGGAGCAGAAAGGAGTAGCTTCTGTTCAGGCGGATGAATCCTACTGTTTTGCGGAGGCGAAACCTATTCCAGACCTTTCCATTGAGGTCGTTTTTACAAGCGGTTCTGCTACGAAGTTAGAGCGTTATCGAGCGTTAAGCGTCCCTGAAGTTTGGCTCTGGGAGGATGGACTTCTGACCCTGCATCGTTTGGGGGAGAACGGATACACGCAAATTGACAGAAGCCAAATTCCTGAACTGGCGAATTTGGACATTGAGCTATTTTCTCGCTGTGTTTTAATTGGCGAAACAGATTGGCTAGAAGCGATGCGAACATTCAAGAATGCGATTTCAAAAGGCTAGTAGACAAAGATGAGATGCCTTGTCTTTGGGTGCACTTAATACTATGCAGACTATTGATTTACAGCCTGACATGGAAGAGGCGATCGCCCAAACCGCCACGCTCCTGATTGAAGGATTTAGACAGCACTGGAAAACTGCCTGGACAGATCTAGATAGCGCTCTAACAGAAGTAAGGGAATCGTTTGGGGAGGATCGAATTAACCGAATTGCAGTGGATCAGTCAGGCAAGGTGCTGGGCTGGATTGGTGGAATTGAGCAGTATGACGGCAAGGTGTGGGAACTGCATCCCTTAGTGGTTGATGCAGCGCACCAAGGGCAAGGAATTGGACGATCGCTCGTCACCGACTTAGCAGAACGCGCCAAAGAACGAGGCGGGTTAACGTTGTGGGTAGGCACGGACGATGAGGATGACATGACCACTTTGGCAGGCGTTAACCTTTACCCAAACGTGTTAGATCACATCGCCCGCATTCAAAATTTGAAGGGGCATCCCTATGAGTTTTACCAAAAGTGCGGTTTCGTCATCATGGGAGTGGTGCCAGACGCGAACGGATTGGGGAAACCCGATATTTTGATGGCGAAATCACTGGTTCGCGGCGGCAGTAGAAGTAGGAGTTAGCGGTTTAATTTTGCCTTGCCCGTTGAGATTGATTTTGCGACACATGACAGTTGTAAGACAAAGGTTTTCTTAGAGCCAGCCATTTTAGATTTGGGGCAGGTTGCCGTACTAAACTAAGTCTTGGCATCTCGGTGTTTGACACAGGTTGTTTTACCTGGAGAATGCCTCAAATCGCCCTGTCCATTAAATGCCCTCATGAAGCTTCGTACTTTTTTCTATGCTCTGGTTGGTAGTGTGCTGGTGCTGCTGCTGGTCGCCGTTGGCGGATTCTTTTGGATCGCGGCACACAGTCCGCTGTCGCTGTTGCAGGGCGGAGGGCAAGCAAGTCCGGCGGCGGCAATGTTTGTGCCCAAGCAGTCGCCCCTAATGGTGTCGCTGCTGGTCAAACCCGATCGCCTGGAATCTTTTCGGCTGGCGATCGCCCCCCAGCCAGAGCGCAGACGGGCGCGGACAGAAATCAATCAGCTTAAAAACAGCTTGCTTACCAGCACAGGCTTAGACTACGAGCAAGACGTTCAGCCTTGGCTCGGCGACGAAGTGACTTTTGCTGTCACCACGCCCGACTTTGACCGGGACGACGAAAACGGAGCGCAAGTTGGATATCTCGTGGCAATCGCCACTCAAGACCCAGAGCGATCGCGAGAATTCCTTCAGCTTTTCTGGCAAAAACGGGCGATCGCTGGAATGGATTTAGTCTTCGAGCAATACGCCGGAGTCAAGTTAATCTATAGCCAACCTTCCCCAACCCCTAACCCTCAATCCCCAACCCCTGACCCCCAACCCTCCCTTGCCACGGCTGTAGTAGGCGATCGCTTCGTCCTTTTCGCCAACCATCCCAAAGTGCTGCGAGCTGCAATTAATAATGTTCAGGCTCCTGGATTGAGTCTGAGCAACAGCAAGTCTTACCAGCAGGCATTACAACGGTTGCCCGATAGTCAAATTGGTCTAGCGTTTGTCAACTTGCCCCAACTGTCGCAGTGGCTAGACGGGGAACGCACTGCCGAAACCGTTTCTCCCTACGAAGACTTGGTGGTGGCGCTGGAGCTAGATCGTCAGGGATTGTTGGCAGAAACCGCATTGTTAACTTCACCGGGTGAGAAACTCACGCCTGCTAAACCTGCTTTGTCGAAACCCGTTGGGGCGTTAGATTTCATCCCCGCAACTAGTCCGCTCACGGCAGCAGGGACTGATTTGCAGCAGTTTTGGAAGGAACTGTCTAACAGCGTGACGGCTTACGATCGGCTATCTAATTTAGTTAATCAGCCCCTTGCTGAACTACAAGCCGAGTGGGGAATTGACCTGCCAGAAGAGGTGTTTAGCTGGGTAAAAGATGAATATGCGTTAGGTCTGTTGCCTCGCACTGATCAGCCGCAACCCGACTGGGTTTTTGTCGCAAAGAAGGCGGATGGTGCAGCAGAAGCGGTTGATCACCTGAACGCGATCGCCCAGCAGCAAGGACTTAGCCTTGGCACGTTGACCCTGGGCGACCAGCAAACATCCGCCTGGACAAAACTTACAACCACTGCCGCCAATCGCCCCACTCGTAAACGCAACCGTGATGCAGAAGCCGTCACCTTGAGTGCAGAAGTGCAGGGAATCCACACAACCGTAGGGAACTACGAAATTTTTGCGACCTCAGTAGAGGCGATGAACCAAGTACTTCAGGCAACCGAAAATCCTTTACTCAATGACTCAGAGTTTCAGCAGGCGATCGCTCCTCTCGCAGACGCAAACGACGGCTACCTTTATCTCAACTGGCAGTCTGTCCACGAACTGGTCGAGCAACGTTTCCCAATCGTGAAGCTAGCAGAACTGGCAGGCAAATCGTTTTTTGATCATGTGCGATCGCTCACCGTCAGCAGCTATGGCAGCGAAGCTAACTTGCGGCGTGGAGCCGTCTTCGTTCGGTTGAAATGATTGCTTGAGCCTCTTAACCTCATTCCCAAGTAAAACTGGGAACGCCCACGGTAGTGGCGCAGCAAGTCTCAAGTGTTGGGTTTCGCCCTGCTCCACCCAACCTACAGGTCTACTATATGCAGGTTATGTAGGTTGGGTGAAGCGCAGCGGAACCCAACATTCTAAGCTTGATGCGCTAGTAAGGCTCTGCCTCGTAAACAGGGCTAAAGACAAGAGAATGTCTTGTAATAAGCAAAGATCTCCGACTTCTTAAAGAAATCGGAGATCTAATCTTTAAGGCAGTGCCCTAGTTCCTAGCCTTCCTTTTTCCGCTCTTCGGTGAACTCAGCGATGCGCGAGACAACGTTGTATTCACCTGAGCTAACGGGGTGATCGTCAGTGCCAGTTCCTTCAACTGGTCCACCAATTTCTGTCCAGGCATCCATGCCGCCCTTCAGTTCGGCAACCTTCTCGAATCCAGCTTGACGCAAAGCGTTAGCAGCGGCAGCCGTTTCTTCATCATTCGCGCCATATATGTAGATGTCGCGACTGTGCTCCAGACTAGATTCTGCTCTGTCTGCCAGCGCATCCATTTGCATGGTGATTGCGCCCATGATGCGGCAAGCGTTAAAAGAATCGCGATCGCGCACATCAACGATGGTCAAAGCAGGCTCGCCCCACTGCAACCGTCCCTTTAGCTCGGTTGCGGTTGCTTGAGGATGAAAGCCAGGGGGGGTAGGAGTTACTTCTGGAAGTTTATCTTTAGCGTTTGCAATAGCGTCTTGTAAGTCTGCCATAAAAAATTTAACCTCTCTTTTTTCAAAGATGTTTCTTACAGCAACTTAACAAGCCAATTAAAAGTGACCGTCCCCCCTGAGGGAGAACGCCCACTAGAATCTTTCTTTAGGCACAACCCATTCTGAAATATTTAGATTTGACTGCATAAAAAATGAGCTCAGAGAATTTTGGGCTTCTCACCTTAGATAGTAGAGTCTGGTAGATCAGCTCGCATTCACTGAATTAGATCTGCCGACCTAAACTGGATTCATGGCATCCAGAATTCAAACTTTACCGACAGAGGTTGTGCATCTGATTGCGGCTGGAGAGGTGATTGACTCCTTAGCCGCAGTTGTGCGAGAGCTAGCCGAAAATGCAATCGATGCTGGGGCAACCCGAATTACAGTCTCACTTTGGCTTGAGCAATGGCGAGTTCGAGTTGCAGATAATGGTACTGGAATGGAGCTAGCCGACTTGCAGCAGGCAGCGACCCCTCATAGCACCAGCAAGATTCGCGATCGCCAAGACCTCTGGCAAATTCACAGTCTGGGCTTTCGAGGTGAAGCGCTGCACAGCCTATCCCAACTTGCCTCTCTAGAGATTTGCAGCAGCCGAGCCGAGGCAACTTCAGGCTGGCGAATCGCTTACGACACACAGGGAGAACCCATGCAGGTTGAAGCTGTGGCGATCGCCCCCGGCACTATTGTCACCGTCAGCGACCTGTTCAAAACTATCCCCACCCGTCGCCAGGGATTGCCCACCCCTGCCCAACAGCTTCGCGCCGTTCAAACCACAATTCAGCACATTGCCCTTTGCCACCCCCACATCACCTGGCAAGTCGAGCAGAGTGACCGTCCCTGGTTCTCCATTTGGGCAAATCACAGCCCTCAGCAAATCCTGCCGCAGTTTTTAAGAGAAGTGCAGCCTGGAGATTTAAGAGAGAGCGAGTTTGAAGGGGTTAGAGGGGCGGAAGAAGGGCTTGGGGGCTGGGGGCTAGGGGCTAGGGATTCGGAAGTAGAAGATAAAAACTTAGAACCCAAAGACCAGAACCCGGAGTTTCAGGTTCAGAACTCGGCATTTCAAGCTCTGAGCTCGGACTTTCCAGTTCAGACCCCGGAACTTCTAGGTCAAAACAAGAACACTCCTATCCAAAATGAGAACGTTCCGGTTCAAAGCGAGGAACTTCTAGGTCAAAACAAGAACATTCCTATCCAAAATGAGAACGTTCCAGTTCAAAACAAGAATGTTCTAGTTCAAAACGAGGACATTCTAGGTGAGAACAAGAACGTTCCCGTTCTCACCCCCAAACCCGCTATCCAAACCTCAAATCTCAAATCTCAAACTTCCGCTCTAACCCCTAGCCCCCAGTCCCCAGCCCCTAGCCTCTCCTCCCTCCTCCTGCTCGGACTCCCCGATCGCTGTCATCGTCACCGTCCCGACTGGGTGAAAGTGGCAATTAACGGGAGAGTCGTCAAAGTGCCAGAGCTAGAGCAGACTATTTTGGCAGCATTCCGCAGAACCCTGCCGCGCGATCGCCATCCCGTTTGTTTTTTGCACCTTCAAGTCGCCCCCCAGCAGATCGACTGGAACCGCCACCCCGCCAAATCAGAAATTTACCTGCACCAGATGACCCAATGGCAGGAGATCGTGACCGAGGCGATCGCCCAAACCCTTACCCTCACTCCCAATGCCCTCGCTGAAACCGCCCATTCCCAACGAGTCACCCACCTCCTTAAAACAGCCGAAGCCCAAGGCGCTTACAACTCCAACCCCCAACCCTCAACCCCAACTCCCCAATTTCAACCCCTCACTCCCCTTAAAGCGATCGCCCAAGTCCACAACATGTACATCCTTGCCGAGCATCCCAGCGGCATGTGGCTGATCGAGCAGCACATCGCTCACGAACGGGTGCTGTATGAACGGCTGTGCGCTCGCTGGCAGATTGTGTCCCTGGAGCCACCCGTGATTCTGAATCAGCTTTCTGAGCTTCAGCGAGAGCAGCTTCAGCGACTTCAGCTAGAAGTCGAGCCATTTGGCGAAAATCTTTGGGCTATTCGCACCGCACCAGAGCCTTTGGTCCTGAGAGAAGACCGTGCAGAAGCGTTGATTGAGCTAAGTCTGGGCGGCAATTTAGAATCTGCCCTGGTTGCCACTGCTTGCCGCACCGCCATTCGCAACGGCACCCCCCTCGACCTCGCCGAAATGCAGACGCTCCTAGACCAGTGGCAGCAGACCCGCCATCCGCGCACCTGCCCCCACGGTCGCCCGATCTACCTTTCCCTGGAAGAATCGAGCCTGTCCCGCTTCTTTCGGCGGCATTGGGTGATTGGTAAGAGTCATGGGATTTAGAGAGTTGTCATTTGTCCTTGTTCTCCTGTGGAGCAGGCATCTTGCCTGCTGAATTTGGACGGGCAAGATGCCCATTCCACATGGGACTTTGAAGAAGTTACACATTCCGTCACCAACCAACAACCAATGACCAGTAACCAACTACCAATCCAACCGCAAGCCCTGATCCAGGAAATGCTGCTGTAGCTCTGCCATGTGCTGTTGAGGAATTTGGGCAGGGGTGAGGGTAGGCTCTGCCTGGGTGACGAGCCAGCCAGCAGTTGATCCAGCAGCAGCACCAATGCTCCATTCGCTGTGATGAATGCGGGTAAGGGCATTGACAATGTGGGTAACGGCAATGCCCTTGCTGCCAATCAGCAAATTGTCTACACCTTGCGGAATCAGACTCTCCAGCGGAATCACGACTGGTCGCACCTTAAATTCACGGGCGGGAGCGCTGCCTGCTTCCCAGGAAGGTTCCCAGTTACGGTAGCGGCAACCGTGAATGTCAATGTCGTAGTGAGTGATGGCGATCGCCGTCGCCCCAAACTCACGCCCACCCGCCTGATCCATTCTCAAATCAGACTCGCGCATCATAAATTCATCCTGACCATAAGCCTGTCGCCCTAAAATCCGACGACCTTCACGGATGTAAGGCACCATGCTCAATCCTGAAACAGTGCCCATTGGGGCATCCGCTCCTGACAGGTACGCCAGCGGAAAGTCGGGCTGAGACTGCGTTTCCATCAGCCATTGGGCAAATAATAAAGCGTGATTTTCAGCGTGTTTGAGGGCGATCGGTGTAATTCCTCCCAACCAATTTTGGCGTTGCCCAGAGGCATCCAGTTCCGCGTCAGTCAAGATCAAAGGCGGATTCATCCACGTCCAGTCGTTGCCCCGATTCCAATTAACCATTGTGATGTCACCGGGGGCAGGCGTTGTGGTGAAAGGATCGTTGCGCGTCGTGCTAACAATCCGGCGATAGTGAAAAAAACTGCGTCCCGAAAAGACTGGAAACCCTTCCAGAGCAAACTCCCGGCGGTGTTCTTCACGGGAATATTCTGGTTGCACTTCAGCTAGCGATCGCAAACTTTCACCCTGATCATCATGAAGGGCGATCGCAAACGGGTAGGTAAACGCCTGGGTGCAAGCCGGATTATCTCGCTCAGAAGCATTCGCCTCCCCAGTAGTTGCCCGTGACTCAGATCCCAGCCGATGGGGAATATCTGCCCAGCCAACCAATTCTCCCGTATCGGTAGCATCAATCACGATCAGCCGCTTCCCTGCCGGTGCCTGGAGCCGCAGCGGGATTTTGCTAAACGCCTCACTGTCTGACCAGGAATACCAGTCTGCGATCTCCTGCGAGAATCGCCCCTGGGGAACATAACGAGAATCTTCGGAAACTCGCTGCACCGCATAGATAGCAGTGATTTCTGTTCCCGTCTGATCAAACTCCGCTCCCTTAAAAGCTGTAGAAGTCTGCCAGCGGCTACCCGGAGCCTGCTGCATGGAGCTTTGAAGCAACTGCTCGGCCGCCATAGCGCCTGCCTTGGGCGGAAAACAGAGCGTCCCCACCCAGCAGCGATTGATGTCTGCGACCTTTTGCGGCTGCGGCAGATTTGTCCATTCGGGCAACGCGACCGGCTGCTGCTCAATCAAATCCTTGAACTTAAACCAGCTTTGAGAAAAATTTTGCTCTGCCCGCATGGTCAGCGATTCATCAATCGCAGAAACGGCTTGAGCGCTAATCTGTCCGCCTAGCCAGGGAGCAAGTTCAATCAGGCAAGTGGTTGCGCCCGACTGCATTGCATGAGCCGCTGCTGCCACGCCACCCAGGGAACCACCCACGACGACCACTTCACATTCCCACACCGCCTCAGCGGTTGGAAGTGGGTTTAGCTGTGGTCTACCATTTGCTGGATTAGAGGACGAAACGTCTAAGGCAGGAGTGGGTTGAACGTCGCTTGAATTGGAATTAGATTGGCTCTGAAAGCGTTGAGGAAACCCTAGCAAGAAACCTGCGATGCCTGCTATGGCAAGGAAGCCTAAGGTGGTTCCCAAAATCCGCTTTGAAGAGGATCGTTTCACGTCGATTTCCTATACGTCACCGCAAGGTTTTTAGCACGCTCTGCGGGTAGGCTGTCAACTTTGGTCGGAGGAAAGGAAATGTTCTCGTTTTGAACTGGAGCATTTTCATTTTGGATAGGAACGTTCTTGTTTTCATCTGGAAGTGCCTCACTTTGAACAGGAACGTTCTCGTTCTGACCTAAGGGTGTTCTTGTTCCGACCTGGAAGCTTCGGGTTCTGAACTGGAAGTTTCAAACTCAGAGCTTGAAATGCCAAACTCTAAGCCTGAAACTCCGGGTTCTAATCTTCGGGTTTTCAGTTTTTATCTTCTACTTCCGAATCCCTTGCCCCTGACATTCCACTTTACAAAACAAAGTTTTGAGGATTGAGATCAGTTGCGATCGTATTCTGCAAGATGTTGAGCAGTTTGAAGGAGTTGCCTGAGCCATTCAGGTCGATTCGCACGACTGTATCTGCTCCATTCTGCTGAAGCTGAATCAGGTCATTGAAGGAAGTTGAGCTAGAGTAACCCTCTTCAACCAAAGCTCTTCTCAAGTTGATTACATCTTCAGTGGGGTCGAAGTCGATGATAGTGTCACCTCGTTCAGCAGTGCTGTGGTAGACGAAGCGATCGCGTCCAACTCCACCCTGTAATAAATCGCGGTCTAACCCGCCGACCAGCGTATCGTTGCCTTCCCCACCAATCAGTTTGTCGGCTCCATCTCCGCCTTTAAGGATATCGTCGCCTGCTTTGCTGATGAGGCGATCGCCCAACGCTGCCCCTGTTAAAACATCATCCCTCGTTGATCCCGCTAGCTCTAATGCTCCAGTTGAACTATCTGTCCTGGCAACAACTGTTTCCGCCCGAGGGGATGCAGTTGCGCGCGAGGATGGCAATCGCCACAGCTTGATCCTGCCGTCTTCACTGGCTGTTACAACGTGCCGACCATCCGCTGAAAAATCAATGTACTCAACGCCGCGAGTGTGTCCAGGAATTCTGGCTAGCAGCTTAAAATCTGAAACTCGATATAGCCTGAAGCCTGTCTCACCAGGTGGCAATCTATCACCACCGCCGCCACCCGTTGCCAAGTATCTGCCATCTGGAGAGAAGGCAACCGCTTCTACCAAGGTGCGATGCCTTAACTCTCGCAGCAACTTGCCTGTGCCAAAGTCAAAGATTTTAACGACATTCTCTCTGCTGTTTGCCGTTGCCATCAACCGACCATTGGGTGAAACCCGGACTGATTTGATCGATCCTTCTCCACGAGCCGCCCTAATCGTGCGTAACAATCGACCATTGGCTGCAACAGAAACCTTCACGGTCTGGTCAGCAGCACCCGTTACGACCAGCCTGCTGCCGCGAGTGAAGTCGATCGAATTGATCTCTCGCCTATGTTCAATTCGGTCTTCGTGGCGCAGCTTTAGATTGCCAGCATTGTAGACTCTGACATCCTCCCGATCGGGAGCTACAAAATATCTGCCGTCGGGCGAGTAGGCAATTCCATCTGCCCCTCTGCCACCCAGTGATTTCAGCAGTTTGCCGTTACTAGTGCGATAAATTTTGACCCCAGCGCTGTTGCCAGATGCGGCAATTTGCCGACCATCGGCAGAAAAGTAAACAGCCTCGACTTCTCCGCGCTTATTGGCTGAGGAGCCAGTCTGATAAACCATCTCCCGAATCAGCTTGCCAGTGCTAGCTCGCCAGAGCCTCAGTTTGCCGTCTCCACCACCAGAGACAATCAAATTGCCCTTAGGAGAAAACTCTACAGTTTCAGAAGTTCCATTCACACCACGAGGGTCTGCTACCGCTGTCCAAACTAAAGTTAAATTCATGATGCTCTGGAAAAAACGATCGCCATTATTTTGGCTTAAAAAATCTTTAGGTTCAGCGGATAGATTCTCTTCTGGCTGAATTTTTGCGATCGCACTCAATCCATTCCACTTGGGTCATTCGGCGCACGTTTTCGATTCGCTTGACTGCCCAATCGTTGTATTCCAGATTCAAGTCACATCCCATCCAGCGACGGTTGAGCTGTTCCGCTACCACAAGCGTTGTGCCTGATCCCGAAAATGGATCAATGACTAGATCTCCAGGATTGGATGACGCGAGCACAAATTTTCTAAGTAGCTCTTCAGGTTTTTGGGTGGGATGGGGAGTTGTTTCTCCCATGCCGTTACAGGTCGTCGGAATTTCGAGCACATCTTTGGGCTTTGCCCCTTTTGGGTTCGGCATCCAGTTATCACGCTTTTTGGTTGTGCCCTTGCCATACGCGCTGGTCACTGCTTGCGGATGTGAAGGATATTTCAACGTGTGTGCGCCGTAAGGAATGCGGATATCGTCGAGGTTGAGCCGAACCGCTTCTGATTTGCGAAAGTGAATAATGCTCTCGTGCGATCGCCCCCAATCCTTGCCCAGATTCGCCTTATTCTTATAGTGCCAAATCAACCAGCGGCACCCTTTGAAGTATCTAGAAGCCGGATACTTGAGATCAGCCAGAATTTCAGAAAAGCCACAGATGTAGAGAGAACCCGTTGGCTTGAGAATGCGGGAAGCTTCACCAATCCATTGCAGCGACCATTCGATGTACTGTTCCTGAGTTTCAAAATTGTCCCAATCCGCTTTTTTGATGTTGTAGGGTGGATCGGCAAAAATCAGATCAACGCTTTCAGCCTCAAGGAATCTCAGCCAATCAATGGAATCACCCTGATAAAGCTGTCCATGCGGATGTGAGTAGTGCAGTCGAAACCCTTGAGTGAGAGGATTTAACTGTTGCTTCATTGGTTACGTGTTTAATCTGTCTGCGACTGCTGTAGATTCTATCGGAGCA
The DNA here is from genome assembly GCF_014695875.1 of Leptolyngbya sp. FACHB-541. NCBI lineage: Bacteria > Bacillati > Cyanobacteriota > Cyanophyceae > Leptolyngbyales > Leptolyngbyaceae > Leptolyngbya > Leptolyngbya sp. FACHB-541. Next base: position 239,434 of record NZ_JACJPC010000135.1, read on the forward strand.
ATCCTGGTTTGAGTAGTCATACCGTCAGCGCAGCGATTCAAATCACAGAGTCGTTCAGGATCGTTGGAATGAGGATTAGCGATACGATTGAACAGCGCAAAAAGTAATGAATTTAGGCGAATCAAATTGATCGACATCTGGTGCTGTCGAGTAGTAGTCAGGTTCTAATCGATCTAATCCCTAACCCCTAATCCCCAACGTCCCCATGTGGAACCGCATTGCTGAACAGATCAGCCAAACAATTGGGAAAACCTTCCAGGAGCCACAACGCCGTCCAGTTGGCGGTGGCAGCGTAAATCAGGCGTATGCACTGACCAGTGGCAGTCAGTCCTACTTTGTCAAAATCAATCAGGCAACCCGGATTGCCATGTTCGAGGCGGAGGCGTTGGGGCTAAAGCAGATTGCTAGCACTAAAACAATTCGAGTGCCTAAACCCATATGCTGGGGAACGGTAGACAGCTCGGCTTACATTGTGCTGGAATGGCTCGATCTGGGTTATGGCACCCATCGAGCTTGGGAAGAAATGGGACGCAATTTGGCAGCAATGCATCGAGTGAGCAGCGATCGCGGCTTTGGGTGGGAGCAGCAAAACACAATCGGCTTCATGCCGCAGGTCAACCCCTGGACAACCGACTGGACAGAGTTTTTTGCACAGCAGCGGATTGGCTATCAGTTTCAGCTTGCACAGCGGCGAGGCGGCAATTTCCCTAACAAAGAGCGATTGCTGGTAGCGATCCCAGAACTCCTTGAAGGGCACAATCCCCAATCATCTCTAGTTCATGGTGATTTGTGGTCAGGCAACGCAGCAGTGACGCAGCTAGAAGAGCCTGTAATTCTTGACCCGGCAACCTATTTTGGCGATCGCGAAGTAGACCTCGCCATGACTGAACTGTTTGGTAGCTTCCCCAATGAGTTTTACCGCGCTTATGACAAAGCATTTCCGCTGGAGCCAGGCTACGAACGACGCAAAACGCTCTATAACCTGTACCACATCCTCAATCACTTCAATCAGTTTGGCGGCAGCTACGAAGGACAGGCAAATCGCATGATCGCCTCACTACTTGGATAATCTGTAGCTGTGTTCATAACGTATTCACACAGGTTTCTCGGTACCGCGGCTATGGCTCTCGTCCAAAAGGATTGAGCAGTTTTTCACGGGATAGCTGAACCAGGAGCGGCGTATAATTCTCCAGGCGGTAGGTTAATTGGTTAAGTATCCTGAGTTCCAGGAGGCTGTTTCCCAGTAGAGCAACAGTTCTGCAAAGAGGCGGTGATAACGCTGCTTATCTTTTTGAAACTGCACCTCACTAAAGTAGACGGGGTGCTTAGCGGTACCAGTAGGTAGCAGCACCCCGTCAATGAAGATACTGGGCGATCGCTGAAACAGAGGCTAGAGAAGCTAAAACAGAGAATTAGTTCTCATACCCTGGTTACTGCGGTTTCAGTAAATCTGAAGGGGTAGCTGCCTCAGACTTAGAGTTGTTTAATGACCAGCGATATTCGATGGGTAGGTCAGTTCGCCGACAGCTTTCCTCTAGCTGCTTTTGCTGAGAAAGCGCCTTTCGCAGAGTGATGATCAGTTCATGGACTTGCTCTTGCTGCGGGTTACGTTGACCGACAGCAAACACGGTTTGGCGTTCTAAGAGCTGCAACAGTAATTCGTAGTGAATGTGCGAGGGAAGAGGGATCGGCTCCATGAAATTAAGCTCAGTCCAAATAACGGTTTAACGTATGTTGATACGCTGAGTAAAACGTCTTGTCAGGGCAAGTTACTCAGAGAATAGGGTGGCGATCGCCCCAGCGGGATCAGCCTGCTTCACCAGAGACTCACCTACTAAAATTGCGTTGCCCCCTGCTTGACCAACCAGCTTCAGGTCTGCAAACGTGTGCAAGCCCGATTCGCTGACCGTCAAAATGCCACGCTCTTTTAGCACTGGAAGCTTTGCCGCCATAATTTGGCGAGTCGTCTGCAAGTCAACAGAGAAATCTTCTAAATTTCGGTTGTTGATACCCACTAGGGTAACGCCCTGTAAGGCTAACACGCGATCCATTTCGGCTAAAGTGTGAACTTCGATCAGGGCAGTCATTCCCAACGCATTGGTGATTTTAAGAAAATATTGCAGATCTTTGTCTGACAGAATAGCGGCAATCAGCAAAACCGCATCCGCTCCTTGTGCCCTTGCCATATAGATCTGGTAAGGGTAAATCACAAAATCTTTGCATAGCAGTGGCACATCAACTGCGGCTCGAATTTCCTGCAAATAGTCAAAGCTGCCCTGGAAGAATTTTTGGTCAGTCAGGACAGAGATGCAGGCTGCACCGCCCTGCTGATAGGACTGTGCGATCGCCACCGGGTCAAAATCTTCCCGAATCACGCCTTTACTGGGTGATGCTTTTTTAACCTCAGCGATCAGTGCAGGTTGAGTTTTGCCCTGGCGCAACGCTGCGACAAAATCATGGGGCGGAGGAGCGGCTTTTACCTGCTGCTGAAGTTTGACCAGCGGCAGGCGTTCGCGCATCTGGTCAACTTCAGCTTCCTTGTGCCAGACAATTTCCTCCAAGATATGGCGAGGAGCCGCATCAGGCACAGTAACCTGATAGCGCAGACTTTGGACGGCAACTGCGGGATTGGGAGGACGACGACGAATTTGCATGTTTCTTAATGAGTGGCGATCGCGCGTTTGTAGGCCTCATCCAGCACTTCGGAGAGTGTGGGATGGGTGTGAACCAGGAAGGCTAGGTCGTGAACTGATTGGCGTTTGGCGATCGCGTTGGCGGCTTCCTGAATCAGGTCAGAGGCATGGAAGCCCAGAATGTGCGCACCCAACACCTCACCTGTATCTTGACGATAAATGACTTTAGCTAAACCGTCCGTTTCACCTTCGGCGATCGCCTTAGAATTTCCCTTGAAGTAGGAGCGTACCGTCCCTACCTCAAACCCTTCCGCCTTGCCGAGTTCCTTGGCAGCGGGTTCCGTTAATCCAACAAAGCTGATTTCGGGATGGGTAAAGGCAGCGGCGGGAATGCTGCGGTAATCGACCTCACGAGAACGTCCACAAATGTTTTCTACGGCAATGACTCCTTGAGCCGAGGCAGCGTGAGCTAGCATCATCTTGCCAGTCGAATCACCGATCGCCCACAGATGCGGCAAGGGTTGACCCTCTGAGAGAACCGCCATCTGATCATTAACGCTGATGAATCCTCGGCGATCGGGTTCAATGCCAACGGACTCCAAGCCCAAATCTTGCGTGGCAGGGATTCGTCCAGTTGCCACCAGACAAGCATCCACTTCCAAAACTTCTACGACTTCTTTGGTTTTGGCATCTGCTAGCTCAATTACGACAGGTGATCCCGGCGTTACTTTCTTTGCTAGCAGCCCCACTTTTGTCTCAATGTCGCGAGGAGTAATCAACACCCGTTGAGCCAGTTTGGCAATGTCAGGATCGAACCCTGGCATGAGCTGATCGAGTGCTTCAATCAGCGTAATCTCGCTACCCAGGGCAGTGTAAATGTCGGAAAATTCCAGCCCGATGTAGCCGCTGCCTACGATCGCCACCCAGGAAGGCAACCAGTCGAGCTTTAAGCCATCGTCACTGGTGAAAACGGTTTTGCCATCTAGCTCAATTCCGGGTGGCACAAAGGGCACGGAGCCAGGGGAGAGAATAATGTCTTGAGCAGTGACAACTTTTTCGCCTTCGGGAGTGGCGATCGCCACCTTCTGATTTCCAGCCAGCTTACCCCGGCCATAGATCACATCTACGCTCAGACGCTTGAGGCTGTTGGTCATATCACCGCGAATTTTGCTCACCAAGTTGTTGGCGTGGTCAGCGATCGCCTCCCGCTCAAACGACACCTGCTCAACCTGAATACCTAATGCCTTGAGGTGGTGAGCATTTCGCAACTCGCGCACCCGTCCCGAAGCTGCCAACAGCGCTTTAGACGGAATACAGCCCCGGTTTACACAGGTGCCGCCCATTTCCGCCATTTCTACAATGGCAGTCTTTAGCCCACAGCTAACGGCGTGCAGGGCGGCTCCATGTCCCCCCACACCTGCGCCAATAATCACCAAGTCGTAATCAAATCCGTGACTCACTTCCGTCTCTCCGTCCAGTCGCGCTGTATCAAGTTATCCTATTTAATTCTCAACTGGAGTCGGTCAATTAGACAACACCCAGCTCTTGGTTAACTGCACAAAGCATAAAACGGTACACTGGTCAAAATATGGCATCTTCTATATCCTGATGGAATTTCACCCCTTTTGGGAACTGCTCGACAAGCTAGGAATTTCCTTACCCAACTCACTTGTAAATCGGCAAAAGCAGCTTAATACGCCTGCTGAAAATTCGCGTCAGCGAAGGACTGCTGCGAGACCTCAACGCCGCGAAGTTGAGCAAATGCTCGATTTGCTAGACGCAACCATTGAGTTTGGTGAGCTTCCAACCGGTCTGCGAGATGAAGTTTCAACTTCTAAGAACTGCTGGGTGCCGCCTGGTGAAATGGTGGAAGTGGCGGAATACAAAATTCCGGGCATGGTGTATATCGGAGATAGCTTGCCTATGATTGGGCGCTATGGGGTAGAGCCAAGCCTTATTCGCCCAATGCTGAGAGCAAAAAGCAGGAAGCCTGACTATGAAAAGGTTCCTAAAAAATACAGCACGTCCTACACCCAACTGGAAGCCGCTGAACGGGCGGCTTACCTAAAATGGCTATCAGAAGGACGAAACGCCCCTAAAGTTTACGGTACTTACGTTTGGCTGTTTTTCTACGGGCTAGAGCGGCGAGTACTGCATGACCTGCTCGATGAGCGCCCTACTATCGCCCCAGAGAATTTGCCAGAACTTGAGCAAATTGTGACCGAGGTAAAGCGATTGCGAGACATTTACGGCAATCCGCGAGAGAACTGGTCTTTTGCAAATAAAACAGAAACTTTCCTGGAAATTTGTCGTTATATTCGCTCTTCTGAACTACCAGAAGAGCTGATTGATCCAATGACGGCAAAGCCATTTACGCTACAGATTGGTTTAGGGCAAAAGGTAAAGCGGGGTGAGCCAATTCCGGCAGAGTGGGCGATCGCCTGGTACACCCGTCTAGCCAACAATGCGTTACCCACAGCAGCAACTCGCTGTGTGGATGAATTTAAGACACTGTTTCAACTGCGTTATCAGCAAAAATTTGGCGAGGGAATCAAACTCAAGCCCGGTAAGACCAAGCTGAAAACGAGCTACTTTCCGTCAAGTCCGTCGTTTGGGCGATCGCTTGACATCAACGTGGGTGGGCTTCCCGACATCAACCGCTTCACCGCCAAAGTCACTCAAATCGGGGAAGTCGTGCTGCAATGTCGCAAGGAACTTGAATCCTTCAGTCGCTTCCTTGCTCGCAATCCTGACGCGCCGAAGTCGGCAGCAGCGATCGCGCTCCTTCCAGCCGATCTTTTGCCCCTTTATGGGGGCGATGTTCTCAAGAACCTGCAAACCTGGTTAGATAAGAATTTTGCTCAGCCTAAAACTCAAGTTGCAGTCGTTTCGGGCAAAGAGGTGCTGAAACATTGGTCAGGCAGCAATCCCGAAAAACTCACCAAAACTGAGGCGAATGGATTAGCCAATACGCTAACTCGTCTGGGCTATGGCGTTGAACCCGATCCTCGGTTGACTGGCACACTGCCAACATTGAAGAATAGCTTTGCCCTTTTTCGCCGAATACCTGACTCTGACAATTCACATGAGTTAGAGCTGTCCGATGGTTTGTCAGAGGAATACGTTGAGGCAACGTTGTTGATGCAGTTGGCGATCGCCGCTGCCAGTGGTGACGAATCTCCCAAGGCAATCGAACAGCAGTATTTGGAAACTTACTTAGCGTCAGTAGTAGCAGTTGAGGAATGGGAGCGATCGCGCCTCAATGCCCATCTGCATCTGCTTCTACATGAATCAAATCTGCGAGGACTCAAAGCGCGAATTGCAAAACTGAAGTCAGCCCAGCGTCAAGAGTTTGCTCAATTTGTCGTCCAGGTCGCTACCGCTGACGGACAGGCGACTCCCCAAGAAGTTCAGGTTCTGGAGAAAATTTATAAACAGCTAGAGCTTGATTCTCAAACGCTGTATAGCGATATTCATGCGGTTAGCACAAGTGGTAGCACACCTTCCCCTCTTTCATCTCAGCCCGCTAGTGAACCTGTCACCGTTCGCAAAGCTACTCCCACCCAGGGGCACAAAATTCCTGCTCCGCCGAAAGGAAATTCTAAAAAACAAGAACTCGCCCTCGATATGTCCCTGGTACAATCCAAGCTGACAGAGTCGCAGGAAATTTCTAGCATTTTGGCAGACATCTTTGTCGATGAAGAGGTTTCCCCATCTGCCAAATCGCCTTCTCCCTCCACGACGAAAACTGATCGTCCTCACTCCAAAACGACTCAACGCCGCAAGTCCTCTAAATCCAAATCGTCCAAATCCTCTGAACTAGCAACACCCATCATTCAAGTTGCAGGTTTAGATCAGGCTCATTCAGAACTGTTGTTTACTTTGCAGAAGCAAGCGCATTGGCAACGGGAAGAACTGGAAGCGATCGCCACTCAACTCGATTTGATGTTAGATGGGGCGCTAGAAGTCATCAATGAGGCAGCCTTCGATCGGTGTGACGAAGCAGTAACTGAAGGAGATGACCCAGTCGAAGTGAATTCAGACGTGTTACGGAAACTACTTGCATGACCAATGGATTGATCAAAGCCAAAGACCGCGACACTGTGATTCAGTCTTTGCAGGCTGGCGTGGTGCCGCGTCGTGGACAGCATTTGATTCAGGTCGGGCGGGTCGAGGAAACCAAAGCCGTGATTCGAGATCTCGATCGGATTGCTGAAGGAGGTTCTGCCATCCGTTTTGTGATTGGTGAATATGGTTCCGGCAAAACCTTTTTTCTGTCACTGGTGAGGGCGATCGCTTTAGAAAAAAAACTGGTGACCGCCCACGCCGACCTCACCCCCGATCGCCGTCTTCACGCCACCTCAGGACAGGCGCGATCGCTCTACGCCGAACTGATGCAAAACCTGTCAACCCGCACTAAGCCTGATGGTGGCGCATTGCCCAGTGTGGTTGAGCGGTTCGTGACTTCGGCTATGAGTGAAGGGCGCGATCGAGACATTGACCCCGAAGCTGTGATTCGAGAACGGCTGGCTCACTTATCAGAAATGGTCGGCGGCTACGACTTTGCAGAAGTGATTGCCGCCTACTGGCGAGGTCACGACAGCGGCGACGAAGCTCTCAAAGCTAGTGCCATCCGCTGGCTGCGCGGCGAATACACCACTCGTACCGATGCCCGCAATGCCCTCGGCGTAAGAACTATTGTTGACGATGCCAACGTTTACGACCAGCTTAAGCTCTTTACTCAACTCGTTAGGCTAGCAGGCTACTCAGGCTTCTTGATCTGTCTGGATGAATTGGTCAACCTCTACAAACTCGCTAACACTCAAGCCCGACGAAGCAACTACGAACAGATTCTCCGCATTCTCAATGACTGCCTCCAGGGAACTTCAGTTGGCTTAGGCTTCATGCTAGGCGGCACTCCTGACTTTCTCATGGATACCCGACGGGGGCTATATAGCTACCCTGCTTTGCAGTCTCGTTTGGCAGAAAATACCTTTGCCGTCAATGGACTGGTGGACTACAACAACCCCGTCCTGCGCCTGGGCAACCTCAGTCCCGAAGATTTATTCGTGCTGCTGAGTAAAATTCGTCATGTATTTGCTTCTGGCGATCCCGACCAGTACCTTCTTCCCGATGCAGGAATTCAGGCATTTATGGCGCACTGCTCTCAGCGCATTGGCGATGCTTACTTCCGAACTCCCCGCAACACAGTTAAAGCCTTCATCGATCTGCTGTCCGTTTTGGATCAGAACAAACAGATCACCTGGACCGATCTCGTTGCTCGGGTCAACATCACCACTGAAGCAAATCCTGACCTGCTTCCCGCTCAAATTCAGGGAAATGGCAAAGTAGTCATATCGGCCGAAGATGACGATCTGGCATCTTTTAGGCTTTAGAGGAAGAAACCATACAAAGCAAATTAGCGCTCCTGTAAGGGCTTGGCAATGCCAAGCCCCTTCTGAAACTTAAGGTAAGACATTATGATGACGGATTCTCAACCAAGCCGCGAATGGTGGGCCCAGCGATGGGTTGATGTGCTGGAATCCTTTGGCTGGGTACGCCGCCTCGCCCGTGCCCGCAACTATGCCCGTGAAGGAAATGTACTAGAAATTGAGTTTCGTGGTGCAAAGGTGTTTGCCCGTGTCCAGGGAACAGCACCCGAACCTTACAAGGTTTCGCTTTCCCTCGATCCGTTTGATGATGAGCAGTGGCAGTATGTGATTGAATCGATGGCTCAACGGGCAATTTTCTCAGCCAAGCTGCTGGCAGGTGAGATGCCGCAAAACATTGAGGAAGTGTTTACCTCAAACGGGTTGAGCTTGTTCCCGCTGACCAAGTTTGACATTCACAGCAAATGTTCTTGTCCTGATCCAGCTAATCCCTGTAAGCACATTGGGGCGGTTTATTATCTGTTGGGCGATCGCTTCAGTGAAGATCCCTTTGTCCTATTTCAGCTTCGAGGACGCACCAAAGAAGAAATCATCACCGCCCTACGCCAAACCCGCAGCACCAGCACCGACGACACTCCCGCTGAGATAGACGAATCAACTACTCAAGCGTCCGATTCCCATATCCTCAACTTGCAGCAATTTTGGCAGTACAACGACCAGCTAGAATCTTCTCTTGTCGTAATTGCACCGCCGCCCAGCAGCAACACCGTGTTAGACATTCTTGGCCCAATTCCGTTGAAGGAAGGGAGCGGGGCAGGTGGAGGAGGGCAAGCGATCGCCGAATACTTCAAAACACTCTATGAAAAAGTCGGACAGCAAGCCATTATTGCTGCCATGACCAGCAACAATCAGGACTCCTAGCTTGAATTACCTACTGTCCAAACTCAATTCGAGCTTGTTCAACTAGCTCAGCCGTTACCGTTTCTAAATCAGCTTCTCTTGCCATTGCCTCAATTCGCTGTCGCGCCTGTGCCCGAACAAAGAAAGGAATATTTTTGAGTTTTGTCTCCGCCTCAGGAGTCCACTCCAAAGCATCCGTTAAATCAGAATTAGCCATATTAATAATTTGAGCCTCTAGCAGTGGGTAATTAGCTAATTACGACTACTTCAGTAAAAACTTCTGCCTAATTCTACAGCGGCTTAAATCCAGCAAATGGTTAAGAAGTTTAGCTCGCCAGCCTTACCCCAATCCAAGCTAATAAAGAAGCTCCTGCCAAGGCAGGAGCTTCTTTATTAACCGGAACCTAGCTTAAAACTAGTCAAGTTCAGGCATGGAGAGTACAGGCTCAGTTTCCCGATCGATACCCTTCTCGAAACCTGCCGCAGCCGCACGAGCGCGACCTGCGTGCCATAGGTGACCTACTAAGAAGAAGAAACCGAGGACAAAGTGAGAAGTTGACAACCATGCACGAGGAGAGACGAAGTTAACCGAGTTAATTTCGGTCGCAACGCCGCCCACCGAGTTGAGTGAACCCAAAGGAGCATGGGTCATGTACTCAGCCGCACGACGAGCTTGCCAGGGCTGAATGTCATTCTTGATCTTGTCTAGGTCCAAACCGTTAGGTCCACGTAGTGGCTCCAACCAGGGACCTTGGAAGTCCCAGAAGCGCATCGTTTCACCACCAAAGATGATTTCTCCAGTAGGAGAGCGCATCAGGTACTTACCTAGACCAGTGGGGCCTTGAGCAGAACCAACGTTTGCACCCAAGCGCTGGTCACGCACCAAGAAGGTGAGTGCTTGAGCCTGAGAAGCTTCGGGACCAGTAGGACCGTAGAACTCACTGGGGTAAGCAGTGTTGTTGTACCAAACCATCGTGGAAGCAATGAAGCCCATCAGAGCTAGCGCACCAAGGCTGTAAGACAAGTAAGCTTCACCCGACCAGATGAAAGCACGACGTGCCCAAGCAAAAGGCTTAGTCAGGATATGCCAGATTCCACCAAAGATGCAAGTGAAACCGACCCAGATGTGACCGCCAACGATGTCTTCCAAGTTGTTGACACTGACAATCCAGCCTTCGCCACCAAAGGGAGACTTAAGCAGATAGCCAAAGATCACAGCGGGGTTCAAGGTTGGGTTTGTAACTACGCGGACATCACCACCACCGGGTGCCCAGGTATCATACAAGCCACCGAAGAACATTGCCTTCAGCACGAGCAGGAAAGCACCGATTCCTAGTAGAACTAGGTGAATACCCAAGATGGTGGTCATCTTGTTTTTGTCTTTCCAGTCGTAGCCAAAGAAGGCTGAGTAATCTTCCAAAGTTTCAGGACCACGAACAGCATGGTAAATGCCGCCGAGACCCAGAACCGCAGAAGAAATAAGGTGTAGAACACCAACCACAAAGTAAGGGAAAGTATCAATTACTTCACCACCTGCACCAACTCCCCAACCAAGGGTAGCCAAGTGAGGCAGCAGGATCAATCCCTGCTCATACATGGGCTTTTCGGGAACAAAGTGAGCAACCTCAAACAGAGTCATTGCTCCAGCCCAAAAGACAATCAGACCTGAGTGGGCAACATGTGCACCAAGCAGTTTACCGGAAAGGTTGATCAGACGAGCATTACCAGCCCACCAGGCGAAACCAGAGGATTCCTGGTCGCGGCCGCCTGCAACCATTGAATTACTAGAGAGCGTTACCACGTGGTAGTACCTCCTCAGGGAAAGTGAAGTGTTCATGAGGCTGGTCTTGAGGAGCCATCCAAGCGCGGATGCCCTCGTTGAGCAGAATGTTCTTGGTGTAGAACGTCTCAAACTCAGGGTCTTCTGCCGCCCGAATCTCCTGCGACACGAAGTCATACGCCCGCAGGTTCAAGCCTAAGCCAACCACGCCAACGGCACTCATCCACAAGCCTGTGACCGGCACAAACAGCATGAAGAAGTGCAACCAGCGCTTGTTCGAGAAGGCAATCCCGAAAATCTGCGACCAGAAGCGGTTCGCCGTCACCATCGAGTAGGTCTCTTCCGACTGGGTCGGGTTGAACGCTCGGAAGGTGTTCGCATTCTCACCGTCTTCAAACAGGGTGTTCTCCACTGTTGCTCCATGAATCGCACACAGCAGTGCGCCACCCAAGATGCCAGCTACTCCCATCATGTGGAACGGGTTCAGTGTCCAGTTGTGGAAGCCCTGGAAGAAGAGCAAGAAGCGGAAAATCGCCGCTACCCCAAAGCTAGGCGCAAAGAACCAGGAGGATTGCCCCAACGGGTACATCAAAAAGACGCTAACAAACACCGCGATCGGTCCTGAAAAGGCGATCGCATTGTAAGGACGGATGCCAACGAGGCGAGCGATTTCGAACTGACGCAGCATGAAGCCGATTAGACCGAAAGCACCGTGCAGGGCGACGAAGGACCAGAGTCCTCCGAGTTGTACCCAGCGGGTGAAGTCGCCTTGAGCTTCAGGTCCCCACAGGAACAGGAGGGAGTGCCCTAAGCTGTCGGGCGGAGTAGAAA